>URGJ01000001.1 GCA_900547445.1 uncultured Oscillospiraceae bacterium
TATCCGCCTCAAGACCTTTGAAAATCCTCTTTGCAAGATGTTTCATTATCCGTTCCGGGACCTTTTTGGTGCAGTTTGCCTCAATATGTGTTGTATCTACGGTCAGAGCGTCGCTTTTTATTATTCCGTTTTCCACGCATTGGCGAACAATCTCACTTAAAACCTCGTCGAGCGTTATATCCTGCATTCTCTGTGTGCGGAATTTCGCAAGTAAGCTGGGGTCGGGTAATTTGTCCTCAGGGTTTAATCCTAAAAACCACAGAAAAGCTAAGTTGCAGTTTGCTTCCTCTATTACCTTGACATCAGAAAGATTGTATATGTACTGTAAGAACAAAAGCTTCATCATCATTTCCGGCTCTTTTGCAGGTCTGCCGAAATGTTTACAGTAGCTGCTTTCAAGCAAATCGTTAATAAAGCTGAAATCTACGGCTTTTTCTATTTGTTTTAATATATGGCTCTCGGGTATCTTTTCATACAGTGCACTGTAAAAGCTGTTTTGTCGTTCCTTGTTCTCGCGAAGCATCCTTTTCACACCTTGTCTTTTGATGCTTCTATTATACCATATTTTCTACCAATTTTCTACTTTTTCTTGACTTTTTCAGTGGTTTCGGACGGTTATCTGCGTTTCCCCCTGTAATTATGCCTCTTTCCGCCCAACTCAAGGTAATAAAGCGCCTGTCTCTTGAAGAATAGAAACTTTTGTGATATAATAACCCTACAAGCTGTTGCTTGAATATTATTTTGGAGAGTGCTTTTTGAAAAACACCAACCTTTTGGAGATTGTATTGTAAACGAGAGGTTTGCAAATACATTCTCAGCAATCCTCTCGTATTTTGAGCGTCAACAACTTATGAAAGGATTTAACAATGAACAATTTGACGATACGTTTAGAAACAGAAAAAGACTACAGAGCAGTAGAAGAACTTACCCGTGAGGCGTTTTGGAACGTCTATAAGCCGGGTGCAGATGAGCATTATTATGTGCATCAGATGAGAACTCACCCCGACTTCATCCCCAAACTCGCATTTGTGATTGAACTTGACGGCAAGATCGTTGGCAACATTATGTACACGAAGGCCTGGCTTGAAGACGAACACGGCGAGCGTAAGGAGATACTCTCATTCGGACCGCTTTGTGTAGCTCCCGAGTATCAGAGGCAGAAGCTCGGCAAAATACTTATAGAGCATTCCTTTGAGGTTGCACGCAAGATGGGTTATGACGTGAACATCAATTTCGGAAATCCCGGTAACTATGTCAGTCGTGGGTTTGTAAGCTGCAAAAAGAAAAATGTCAGCTTTGTTGTAGACGGCAACTTCCCAACGGCACTTCTTGTCTGCGAGCTTGTTCCCGGTGCACTTGACGGCAGAAAGTGGATGTATATCCCCAGTACCGCCGCTGATTGCTGTGAGGATACTGCCGCAGTCGAAGCATTCGACGCTACATTCCCGACAAAGGAAAAGAAGTGGATGCCAAGCCAAGAAGAGTTCTATATCTATAGTCATTCTTCGGTAGTTAGATAAACGTAAAATGCCGCTGAGGAGTTTCGATTCCTCAGCGGCACTTATATTTCAAATCTGTCATTATGTAGGCATCGTTGAAGTGAAAAAAGGGAACACAGGGGATGGTTTGAAACCACTGAAAAAGTCAAGAAAAAGTAGAAAATTGGTAGAAAATATGGTATAATAGAAGCATCAAAAGACAAGGTGTGAAAAGGATGCTTCGCGAGAACAAGGAACGACAAAACAGCTTTTACAGTGCACTGTATGAAAAGATACCCTATAACGCAGGGGACGGTTCTCTGTGCGCTAAAATCTCCTCACAATGCTAAAACTAACCCCTGTCAACCTACTGATCTGCCGTATTGATAAACCGCTTTCCCTAAGCTTTTTCAAGCACTTATCTCTTGTCTTAATATCTAACTCCTGAAATTCAGACACGGTTTTACATTTTGAATAATTCTCAATTATTTTTCGCGCCTGCTCGTCAGTAACCATTATTTTTGGTTTTTCTTCAATTTCCAAACATTGTTCAAACGCTTTTTCACTATTAAATTTGATAAAATCTTCTTTCCCAATCATTTCGAAAACAAAATCACAATCAACAAGGATCTGCTTCTTGAAAAACTCGTTATAACTGCTGAAAATATAATCCTGCGTTTTTTTGCAAATTCCTGCTTTGACGGGATTTTGATGTATATACCTAATAACCGTTAAAAAGTATTCATCATTTTCTACCGGCTCGCTTTTAAAACGATCCTGAAACAAATGACCGCTGCGCTGATACTTTATATTATACCAATAAACAAATCGAGTTGTAATCCTTTTAATTATCTGCTCTATAGGCTCTTTAACCTCTTTAAGCAATAAATGAATATGATTACTCATAAGACAATAAGCAAAAATCTCAAACTCACTTATTTCCTTACACTCTTCTAAGATTCGCAAAAATTTATTGTAATCCTCGCTGTCTTCAAAAATTTGCTGCCTGTTAATTCCGCGCAGAATTATATGATATATTCCGCTATTGCTCTTTTTTCTTGCTTGTCTCGGCATTTTCATCACCAATAGGAGTATATCATATAATTAACGATTTGTCAACACAGAGAACCGTCCCCTGTGTTAGTCCCCTGTGTTACTAGAGAACCGTCCCCTTGGCCCCCTTGGCTCCACAATTAGGAAATGTTTAATTCTTTTTGTATCCGCACTTGGGGCAAACGCCTTTTTCATTAAGCGCTATGCCGCACAAAGGACAGCGGTCAATTTCTTTTCTTGTCTCAAACTCCTCGGATGCCGCATTTACGCCGCTTGTAAAGGTAAGCTTGGCAATATTCAGCTTATCCTTAAGAAGGTCGTACACGATTTTAATCATACCTTCAACCGTCATAGTTTCCTTGGTCACTACCAAACGGCAATCGGGATAAGCCGTTGCAAGCTCTGTCTTAAACGCGGGACCCTTCATCTTGTTGGTAGGCGCGCCGGCTTTGATTCCCTGCTTTTCATAAACATCAAGGATGGCAGGCAGGAGAGGATCGTCCTCTCTCAAAACCAATGCATGATCAAAGTTCTTGAGAACCTCCCATGCTGTCTTCTGAATTTCATTACAAGGAAAAACCATATTTACGCCCGGCTCGACGGTATCCTCAACTTCTATGGTAAGAACACCGGTATGTCCATGCAAATATTGTGCTTCTCCCTTAAATCCGTAAAATCGATGCGCGTACTGCAAATCTAATTTGGTAATGCTTCTCATAACAATCCTCCTAAATATTTATTATATGAAAAACGCTCAGTCGCGGTTTTTCTGTGATACATCTTTCTCTTTTTGAGATGACGAATGCTTTTTGCAATCAGGGCAAGTTCCGCGAAAAATAATATCATAGCCTCTAAAATCAAATCCGCGGGTATCCCTTATGTTATTTTCGAGGCCCGAGATATAATCCATATCCACATCGAAAAAGCGGCCGCATTTGTCACATTTTATATGACAGTGATTATGGGTACAGTGGTCATATCGGTCGGCTCCGCCCGGGATTTCCAATTTACGTATTTCTCCCATTTCCGATAAAGTATTTAAGTTTCTATACACAGTCGCCTTACTGATATTAGGGTGTTCAATGATAACGGCATCGTATATCTCGTCCGCCGTTGCGTGATTATGTAATTTGTTCACAGCGTCCAATACCAAAGAACGCTGAATTGTCTTCCGTTTCATCATATATATTCAATCCCTGCAATCCTATCTTAATGATATTATATATCAATTAATAATAAATGTCAATATTAAAATAACTAAAATAAGGGACGGTTTGAAGCCACTGAAAAAAAGGAGATTTCAGCGGTTTCTAACCGTCCCCTGTGTTATGACCCGACGGCTTAAAATGCTTACCTGTCGGTCAATTCTTTAGAAAGCAAATCTGTGCGGTCGGTTCTTTCCCACGGAATGTCAAGGTCGGTTCTGCCCATATGGCCGTAAGCAGAAAGCTGTCTGTAAATCGGTCTTTTAAGCTGTAGGGCATCGATAATAGCAGACGGGCGCAAATCAAAGACCTTTTTTACCGCATTGGCGATTTTTTCGTCGTCGTATTTCCCTGTACCAAAGGTATCCACCATAACCGAAACAGGGTGCGCCACGCCTATCGCGTAGGCTAACTGCACCTCGCATTTTGAGGCTATTTTCGCCGCTACAATATTCTTTGCGATGTAACGCGCGGCGTAGGCAGCACTGCGGTCAACCTTTGTCGGGTCCTTGCCCGAAAATGCTCCGCCTCCGTGGCGGGCAAATCCGCCGTAGGTATCGACAATTATCTTGCGCCCCGTAAGTCCCGTGTCCCCCTGAGGACCGCCGACAACAAACCGTCCTGTCGGGTTAATATAAACCTTTGTGTTGTTATCGAACAGCTCGGTGGGTACAGTCGGTTTAATTACCTTTTCTAAAATATCGGCGCGAAGTGTCCCTAAATCAATATCGGCGCTGTGCTGTGAGGATACTACAACCGCGTCTATTCTAACAGGCTTTCCGTACTCATATTCTACCGTGACCTGAGTTTTGCCGTCGGGTCTTAAGTAGTTAAGCTCGCCACTCTTTCTTACCTCGCTCAAACGCTTTGCCATTTTGTGCGCAAGAGAAATCGGCAGGGGCATAAGTTCCGGTGTTTCGTCGCAGGCGTAGCCGAACATCATTCCCTGATCCCCTGCGCCGTTAAGATTATATTTGTCCTCTTCCCCGTCCTTAAATTCAAGGGAATTGTCAACCCCCATAGCAATATCGGGCGACTGCTTATCAATAGCCGTCATAACCGCGCAGGTGTTGCCGTCAAAGCCCGCGGAAGGATTGTCATACCCTATTTCGCAGGCGACCTCCCGCGCAATCTGCGGAATATCAACATAGCACTCGGTGGTAATTTCACCCATAACCGTGATACTGCCTGTGGTACAGAAAGTCTCGCAGGCAACGCGGGCATCAGGGTCGTTTTTAAGAATCTCGTCCAAGATCGCGTCCGAAATGCGATCACAGACCTTATCGGGATGTCCCTCGGTAACCGATTCGGACGTAAAAAGCATTTTTGACATTTTTAATTTTCCTCCGTTTTTATATGTCCATAAAAAAACCGCTCACCGAAAGGCAAGCGGCACAAAACCTCATCTTTCGGATAATCCGCCGGAATTGGCACCTTGATAAAACCATCAGGTTGCCGGGCATCACAGGGCCGGTTCCCTCCGCCACTCTTGATAAGGACATATTTAATTTTACGGTTACTATTGTAACACATTATTTCCGTTTGTCAACAAGAAATTTTATCCGTTCTGTTTTTTAAATCCGAACTTTAATATAGGGGAAATTCTCTTATAAACCGCAAAGCAGACCGCCGCGTCGATTATGCCTTTAATAAATGTAAATGGAAGATTAAAGATTAAAAGGGATTTTAAAAGGCTGTCGGACGCGGGCAAAATAGCCTGATACATTCCGACAATCGCCTCCATCGGCATACCGTAAAGCACCACATACGCCGGATAAACCACAAAATAATTCGTGACAACGCTTACAGCCGCCATTGCAAACGAGCCGACTAAAGCTCCCATAAGCGCGCCCTTACGGTCTTTATTCCGCATATATATAAGCCCCGCTACGCCCGTGAAAACCGCTCCCAAAAGGAAGTTTGAAAGCTCGCCCACACCCGCCGATGTAGTGACAAATAAGTGAAGCAGATTTTTAATAAGGCAGACCAATATTCCGTACTGCGGGCCGAAGGAAAAGGCGGTGATTATTGCGGGAATTTCCGAAAAATCAAGCTTAATAAAGGGCGGAATGATAAATGGTAAAGGAAATTCAAGGAGCATAAGCACAAAGCCTACCGCACCCATAACACCGCTTACTGCAATACCTCTGATTAAATTTTGTTTTTTCATTTTACATTTTCCTTTCTTTTTCAGGGACACAAAAGAAAAAGCCCTCATTTTAGTGAGGGCGTAAAAATGCAAATACATATACATTCTTCTTTCATCCGGACTTTAACCGTCGGCTTCGGAGTTTCACCGAATCAGCCAAAAAGGCTCGCGGGCTTTACCGCCGGTGGGGAATCACACCCCGCCCTGAAGATTATGTTAATATAATATTACCAAAAACCGTATTTGTCAATAGTAATATGATAATTATTCCTTATTATTTTTAAGCGAATCGCGGATTTCGCGCAGGAGAAGTACCTCTTCGCTGGGTTCTGCGGGCTTCGCTTCCTCGACAATTTCTTCTTTCTTGCGCTTAAAGGCGTTCATACCCTTGATAACAAGGAAGATAACCATTGAAATAAGCAGGAAATTAACAACGCACTGGATAAAGTTGCCGTAGCCGATAGCCGCCTCCTCGGTGGTTTCGGTCGCCTCGCGGATAACAAGTCTCAGCGAAGTAAAATCAATTCCTCCGAAAAGCACGCCGATTGCCGGCATTATAATATCGTTTACAAGGGAGGTTACGATAGCCGTAAACGCACTGCCCATTACAACGCCGACCGCAAGATCGATTACATTTCCTCTTGAAATAAACTCCTTAAATTCCGCGATTATTCCCTTTTTCTTTGACATTTTTACCTCTCCTTATTTTTAAAATACATAAACAACTGGCACTTTATCATACCGTTGTAAAGCTTGCGCCTTTTATCGGCGGTTCTTCCGAAATGCTTTTCAAACTCGTCGTGAGGGCTTATAACATAGTACTTTCTGCCGCCGCCCTCCTTAAAACGCTTACCCATTACGGTATAAAGCTCCTCCGCCGCCTTTACGTCCAAAAGCCGCTCGCCGTAGGGAGGGTTTGTGATTGTAAGGCATCTTTCCTCGGGTGGGGTAAAATCTCTAATATCCGCAACCGCCGCCTTGACATATTTTGAAACCCCCGCCTTTTTCGCGTTTTCGAGGGTCAACTCCACCGCGTTTTTATCAATATCAAAGCCCTGCGCTCTGAAATCTACGTTATGGAGAATCAAATCCTGCGCCCTCGTCCTTTCCTCGCGCCAGACCCTCTCGGGAATAAATCCAAAACGCTCGGCGGCGAAAAATCGGCGAAGACCCGGGGCGGTTTTGGTCGCCATCAGAGCCGCCTCTATAAGCAAGGTTCCGCTGCCGCAAAAGGGGTCAAAAAGCTTGGTATCGGGATAAATTCGCGCTAAATCACACATTGAAGCCGCCAGCGTTTCTTTTAAGGGCGCGGCGTTAGAATTGCGCCTGTAGCCGCGCTTGTGCAGTCCCTCGCCCGAGGTGTCTATCATCATTGTAACGCTGTTTTTGTGAATTGAAAACCTTATTTTATATTCGGGTCCTGTCTCTGCAAAGCGGGAAACCGAATATTTAAGCTTTAAACGCTCAACTATCGCTTTTTTAATAATCGACTGGCAGTCGGGTATGCTGTGAAGAAAAGAATCAATGCTCCAGCCGTTTACGGGGAATGCGTCGTCCTTACCTATAAAGTCCTCCCAGCGAAGTCCCTTTACGCCGTCAAACAGCTCGGTAAAGGTAGAGGCGTAAAACTCGCCCACATTGATTAAAATTCTCTCCGCAAAGCGGGAGCAGATATTAGCGCGGGCAAGCATATTAAAATCGCCCGATAGCTTTACCTTGCCGTTTTCGGTGACAACCTCCGTAAATCCCATACGACGAAACTCATCCGCGGCGATGCCCTCTGTTCCGAAGAGACAGGGAGCGATTAAATTTATTTTTTCCATTATATGACCTCCGAGGCGTGCCGCGTTACATGACAGCCGATATTTACCGCCACGGGAAGACCTGCTATATGGGTCGGCGCAGTCTCGATATTTACAGCCAAAGCGGTAGTCCTTCCGCCAAAGCCCTGTGGACCTATATCAAGCAAATTGATTTTTTCTAAAAGCTCGTCCTCAAGCTCCTTATAAAAAGGGTCGGAATTGCGCTTGTCGGTGCTTCTGCAAAGGGCAAGCTTTGAAAGCAGAGCGCATTGCTCAAAATCGCCGCCTATTCCTACACCTATCACCATAGGCGGGCAAGGGTTGTTGGACGCTTTTTTTACAATATCAAGCACCGCGTTTACAACGCCGTCCCTGCCGTCAAAGGGAGTGAGCATTTTAACTCCGCTCATATTTTCACTGCCGAAGCCCTTGGGCGCAACGGTTATTTTAACCTTATCGCCATCGGTAATCACCGTGTGGATAACCGCGGGGGTATTATCGTTTGTGTTGACCCTCTTTAGCGGGTCGCCAACAACCGACTTACGCAAAAGCCCCTTTTCGTAGCCCCGTCTTACACCCTCGTTTACCGCCGCGTAAAGACTGCCGCCAGTAAAATGCACATCCTGACCGATTCGGAGAAAGACTACCGCCATTCCCGTGTCCTGACAAATAGGCAAATCGTATTCGTTTGCCGCCGCGATATTTCTTTTAAGGTCGCCAAGCACGCTTTTCGCCAAATCGCAGGTTTCACATTTTTCCGCCGAGCTTATTTTTTCCTCAATATCACAGGGAAGCTTTTTATTAGCCCTTATGCAAAGCTCGCTTACCGTTTCCGTGATTTTTTCAACCGATATTTCTCTTACCATTTTTCTCTCCGTAAATTTAAAGGCAGAAATCGCCTAAGGGCAAAATCCGCCTTACATAAAATCTTATTTTGCCGCGCCGCGCTTAGTGCGTCTCGCCTCGGGATTTTTGCGCTTTAAGTCCGAAAACTTCTCGTCGCTTGTCTGCTTAAAACGGCTCATCATTTCCTCAAAGCTCTGAGGCTCCGCCTTTTTAGGAGTCCAGGTATACGAGCTGTCTATCTTGGGCTGCTGAAAGCTTCGCTTTTCGCGGCGCTCCTTTGATTCCGAAGTCTTTTCCGATTCAAGCGCGCGCTTAATACTAAGGCTTATCTTGCCGTCTTCCCCGATATTAAGCACCTTCATCTTCAGGACGTCTCCGACTTTAACAAACTCCTTAATATCGCTCACATAGGTACGCGCAACCTCGGAAATATGTACCATTCCCGACTTGCCCTCGCCAATATCGGCAAAGACTCCGAAATTTGTAATGCCGGTAATTTTTCCCTCAACAATTTGTCCAACAGTAAGCTGCATAAAAGCTTTGTGTCCTCCTCAAAAATTAATTGCCTGATATATCGATAAAGACCTGCTCGTCAGGATAGATATAGCCCAGTCTTTCTCTTGCCGCTTTTTCGATTATTTTAGATTCCGAACCGTCCTCAAGCATCGCCCGAAGCTCCTCTATATCGTTCTGCTCCGCGGCGTACTGCTCCTTAAGCGCGTCAAGCTCCTTACGACTCTTATTAAGGGTGTTCCACAGACCCGAAAGGGTAGCAATCATATAAACGCATACCCCGAGAATCATAAGGCGCAGTAAAATACTTTTATTATTTCTCTTTCTCTTTTTCATAATTTCAGCGCTCCGTGGGAATATATCTCGCAGACCTATCCCTTATTGGATTAAGTATACAACAAACCTTACTTCCTTTTCAAGTGTTTTTTTAAAGTATTTGAGCATAAAACGTATATTTTTTTCACTTTTTCTCCTAAAAAATCGGTTCCCTTGCCGATTAAGGCAAAAAAACGGCCTAAAAGCGACGAAAACCAATCAAAAACAAACCGCCCTGCCTTTAACATCTTTGAAAAAACAAAAACCAAAACGCGTGAAACAGTAAGCCTTATAATCACGAATCCGACCGCAGCTCCCGCAAAGACAAAGGCGCGGGGCTCGCCTCCTGTAACCGAAAGCAAAAAACAGAAGCAGGTAATAGCGCAAAGAACCGAATATAGTATATCGGTCGCGAAAACCGCGGCTGTTCCCAATTTAATCTCTCTCCTCAGAGCCCGCAAAATATCGTAAGCAACACAGTAAAAGCCGCCTAATGCGGCTGAATATAAAAACCCTATCAGCTGCGATAAATTATCTATTTCCCACATAGCTCACCTGAAAATTCGGGAAAACAGTCCGCCGCTTCTTTCCTCTGAGGTGTATACAAGCGCGTAAAGACGCCCCTCCGCGGAAAGATCGCCGCTTTTGGTATCAAAATTTATGATGTGTAACCCAGACCCTTTTACGGTAAGCTTTCCGAGCGAGGTATCAAGCACCACCGTCTCCTCGTCAAAGGAAAGAACATCCTTTACCCCTGTCAAGGTCATTTTCTTGCGATCCTCGACTATTATATTATGATTTAAGCGCACATTTTCTTCCACAGCCAACACCTCTTATTAAAATATATTTTAAAAGAAGTTCTTTTATTACGCTGTGCGTCTAAAACACTTTTACGGGATTATTTTATAAAGTCCCGCCGCGTCGTCCTTTTTGACCGTCTCCGCAACCGAGGTAACCTCTGCCTTAAAATCACGCGCGCCGAAGGATATTTCTATAATATCCCCAACCTTGACGTCATACGAAGCCCGAGCCGCCTTGCCGTTTACGGTGACTCTGCCCGCGTCGCACGCCTCGTTAGCGACCGTGCGCCTTTTAATAATTCTTGAAACCTTTAAGTACTTGTCAAGCCTCATTTTCTTCTCCTAAAGATAGAGCCGCCCTTGCGGACGGCTCACGAATTTAAGTAAATTATTTGGAAACTGTATCCTTAAGAGCCTTTCCTGCCTTGAATACGGGGTTCTTGGAAGCGGCAATCTTAATGGTCTGCTTAGTCTGCGGATTGATACCTGTTCTCTCTGCACGCTCACGAACCTCAAATGTGCCGAAGCCTACAAGCTGAACCTTCTCGCCCTTTTTTAATTCGTCGGTAACGGTGTCAAGAAAGGCGGAGAGAGCCTTTTCGGCGTCCTTCTTAGAAATGCCGGCCTTATCAGCCATTGATGCTACTAATTCTGTTTTGTTCATTATAAGAACCTCCAAAAATTATTTTTCAACGAATAACTCGTTTGAAAGCTTTAATGTACCAGCCAAAAGCTTGTACTATTTATTTTTACCATACTTTTTTAAAAAAATCAATCTATTTTCGTATATTTTTAAAATTTTCTGTAAAAAAACATAAAAAGATTATTTTTAAAGCAGAATTTCAGCGTATAATTCTATGTTTTTTACAAAATTCCGTAATTTTTTCCGATTTAGGAAGAGAATAAAAATCGCTTTCCTCGAAGGTATTTGCCAAAATAAGGGAAATAACATATGCCATAGCGGCGGCAAAAATTGCCAAAACAGTCACTGAAAAAGAAGTGCCGATATTAAAAGCAAGCCTTGCGGTAACACCGCAAAAGGCGGCAGAGATTAAAGGCTTTAAAAACACGCTTTTAATATTCACCGAAATATCTTTGTCCTTGAGCAAAGCGGAAATATGCAAAACGAATATAACGGCATAGCAGGAAAGTGTGCTGAGAGCCGCCCCCTTTACATTAATTTTGGGAACAGAAACGGTAAGCAAACCGACAGTTAATTTTACCGCCGCGCCGACCGCGATATTTATAAGCGCCCTTTTTTGCCTGCCTACCGCCTGCAAAATCCCCGTTAAAGGTATTGCAAAGCCCGCAAAAACCGCCGCGATACCGAAAATTCTAAGCAAAGGAGAGCCTATTTCCACCGAGGCGGCGCTGTCGTACAAAAGCTCCATTATCCTATCGGAAGCGGCAATCAGACCTATCCCCGCAGGAAAGGAAATAAGCGCGGTAAGCTTTAAAGCGGAGTTCAAATTACGGTTTAAAGCCTTATAATCCTTTTCAGCGCTAAATCCCGCGATTACAGGAACCGCGCTTACGCCTATCACGGCAGTAAGGGTCGGCACTAAATTGAAAAGGGTATATGCCTTTCCCCTAATTCCGTAAAGCAAAGCGGAAAGCTCGCCGTTAGTTATAGGCGACCATGCGGTTTTATTATACTCGGCTATCGACAAAGCGTAGATTTCCCGAATAATATTAAAGCCGTTTTCATCAAGCGAGCTTAATTGCCGCCTTACGGTAAACGCGTCTATAATAAGGGCTATATTTCCCGCGAGCGAAGCCAGCGCCACGGGTACGGCGATTAAAATAAGCGCTTTTGCCGCGGCTTTGTCAGAATCTGCTTTAGAACAGCTTAACAGCAGTTTTGAGGGAACGCCGTCCCCCTTAAATCCATAATAAAGCTTAAGATAAAGGGTTGAGACCGCCGTGCCCACCGTAATCCCGAAAATCGCCGCCGCCGCGCCGAAAGCGACATTTCCCGTTAATTTAACGGTCAAAAGCCCGAATCCGAAGCCCAATATAAGCTTGCAAAGCGCCTCCGCAAGCTCGGAAACCGCCGTCGGGAGCATATTGTTAAGTCCCTGATAATACCCGCGGTAGGAGGACATAAGACAGCAAAAAATAACCGACGGAGCCATCGCCGCAAGCGAGTAAATCCCCGCCCCCGTAGAATCTGTGAGCCTTGAAAAGGGATAGATTAAGACCGACAGGCACAAAAAGAATATAAGCCCCGCCGCAAAATATACCCTGCGGCTGACCTTAAGCGTCTCTCTAACATCATTAAATCTGCCCTGTGCGCTGTACTCCGAGACCGTTTTTGAAACAGCAACGGGAAGCCCCGCCATAGCGAGGGCGTAAAACGGGGTGAACAAATCATAGGCGGAGGAAAAATAGCCGAAGCCCAAATCGCCTAAGCAGTACCTACTCGAAAGCGGAATTTTAAAAAGCGCGCCTATAAGCTTTACCGCGACCGCCGAGCATAAAAGCAGAAACGCTCCCCGCTGAAAGCCCTTTTCCCTGTTTTCCTTTTTCATATCACAGCTCTTTTGCGGCTTCTTCGGCACATTCAAGAATAAAATCCGATAAAACCGTTTCGCGCGAGGTGTTCATTTCGCGGTAGTTTTCAGCCGCCGATTCTCCCGCGTCGTCGGACACCCTGCGCACCGCGGCAAAGGGTACACCCGCGTACTCGCAGACATAGGCGATAGCCGCGGTCTCCATATCACAGCACATAGCGTCGAACTCTTCCTTCAAAAAATCTCTAAGCCCGCTATCGCATACAAAACGGTCGCCCGTTACGGCTACACCCTCCTTTATATTAGGTAAAAGGGATTTGATGACGCCGTTTAAGCGCTTGTCCGACCTATAAATATAGCTATGCTGTCCCGGCTTTTCACATGGCTTATATCCGATTGTAGTAAGGTCAAAATCGTGTTCTAAAAACTCTGTACATAGGCAAAGCTCGCCCCGCCTTATGCCGCTTATACCGCCTGACAGCCCGTAATTAAGTATAATTTCACAGCCGATATCAACCATATGAGCGGCGGCAGCCGCCGCGTTTACCTTTCCTATACCGCAAAGTATGGCGCAAACCTCTATGCCGCCCGTATTAAATTCCAGTATTCTTCTTTTGAGAAAGGCTTTTTCGGTATACCCGCCTTTTTTGATTCTTTCCTCAAGCGGTGCAAACTCATCCGCGTCGGCGACAATTATGCCGACTTTTTTTATTTTTTCCATATATTTTCTCCGTAATCTTAAACAAAAATAAAGGGCGGAAAACCGCCCGTTATTCCTCCGTCTTGTCTTCCTCGCTGTCGTAGAAAAGCTTTGCTCCGCAGGCGTTGCAGTAATTCGATGTCTGCTCTATCGCCGCACCGCACTTTGGGCAGATGCGCCTATTCTTTACGCTGTTAATTTCCGCCTTAAGCTTATCAATCTTATCGCTTTTCTCCTTGATAGAAAGCACAAGCTCGCTGACATTTTCATCATCAGCCGCCGAGTCCTTGATTTTATTGTAATAAATCTCGCCCAAAACCGCAAAATCCTTTGCCCTTTTGCTTTCAAGAGAGGCAATGTCAAATTTTTGCTTTTGGGTATTTACGACCTCGCCCGTCTTCTTAGAGGCAACGTCAATTGCTTCCTTTGCCTTGCTTACCACATCATCAAAAAAGTCCATTGTGAAAACCTCCGTTTTTTTGTATTTTATCACGAAAATATGAATTTTTCAAGTAATATTACAGATTATACTTACCGTTGCCTATAAATTCCGTCACAAGCGAATCAGACGGCACAAGCGCACTGTCAATCGGAACAAATTGCTCAAGAGCGGCGGCGGTTTTCAAAAAATAGTCCCTGCACCGAGCGTCCCAAGCTACCTCGTCCTTTAACTTTAAAAACTCATTTCGGTAAAGACACGGCTCGTAAATATGGAGGGTTTTAATCTGAACGTCCGCGGTATTCTTAAAGCAGTAGAGATATTTTTTCTCGCCCTCAACCACACCCTGCCAGAGCGACAGGGTCTCGTTCACTGATGAGCCGCGAAATGTGCGGTCGCGCAGAACCCGTCTTGCAAGCCTTAGCTGGCGGCTTGACAAAAGCTGACTGCCGTCCTCATTATCCACACAGCGGTTAACGCTGATGTACGCCTTGAATATATTTTTTCTCGGCACCAACTCTGTTATAAAGGGATTAAGAGCGTGAAGCCCCTCAACAATCGCGATTCCCCTGCCCGAAACGTCAATATTACGTGCCGCCAAAACACGGTTCTTTTGGGCAAAATTATATTTCGGGAGCGCGGTTTTTCCTGTCTTAATAATCTCATTTAAGCATTTATTAAGAAGCGGAATATCAAGGGCGTTTACAGATTCGATATCTCGCGTTCCGTCCTCTGAAACAGGCAGCCGATCGACGGGCAAATAAAAATCGTCAAGCGAAATGACCTCTGTCACCTCATCAAGCTCTTTCAGCTTTTCGCAAAGCATATGCGCCGTTGTGGTTTTTCCCGAGGCAGAGGGCCCCGCCAAGGCTACGATTTTTATATCGTCATCGTCCGAAATACGCTCTGCTATATTGCTTATCTCTCTGTCATAATGCCGCTCCGCGCGGGCAACCAGTTCTTCAGGAGCCTTCAGCGCCAAATCATTTATTGTTTGCAGGGTATTTTTCATAAAAGCTTAAAATACCGTCCTTTCTTTTTGCCAGCTCATTAAAGCGGCTGATATATTCATACGGATATTTAAAGTTAAATATTCTTTCAATATACGGTCCGTTAGGCTCTCTCAGCTTTGTTACCGCCGACGCGCCGCAGGCTAAAACCGTGTGGGTTTCATCCATAGTGAAAACATTGTAAAGGCACTCCTTGCCTCTTTTAGCATAGCCGACATTTTCAAGGTTTCCCACAGTCTTGCTCTGCCTATACATATAATACGGAAAAATTCCGTTTTCCGTGAGGGTTTCGCGGGCGAAATTGACCATTTTTGCCGCCTCGGCGCCCATTTTCGCCTCTGGGAAAAGTCCGTTTACATTAAGAGACGAGGAACGCTTCATAGAAAGCGAATGAACCGTCACGCTTTCGGGATTAAGAGCCAAAACGCGTTTCACGGTCGCTTTAAAGCTGTGGAAGGTATCGGAGGGAAGTCCCGCTATCAAATCGGTGTTTATATTGTCAAAGCCGTGTTCCCTTGCAAGTATAAACGCCTTTTCGGTATCCTCGGCGGTGTGCCGTCTGCCTATTCCCTTTAATACCTCGTTATTCATAGTCTGGGGATTAATGCTTATTCTGGTCGCCCCGAGATTCTTTATAACATCAAGCTTTTGGGCAGTCACTGTGTCGGGTCTGCCCGCCTCAACAGTGTATTCCCGCAAATTGGAAAGGTCAAAGAAGTCTTTAACCGCCGTCATTATTTCGCAAAGCTGCTCGGCGGTAAGGGCGGTGGGAGTACCGCCCCCTATATAGACCGTTTCCAGCCTTAAATTAAGCTTTCCCGCAATTTCGGCGGTAAGCCTTAATTCCTCCTTTAAAAGCCTTATATAATCCGGGATAAGGTTCTTTGCCTGCTCAACCGAGTGCGAGACAAAGGAGCAGTAGGCGCACCTTGTCGGGCAAAAGGGTATTGAAATATAAAGGCTGTATGAATCGGGCGCGGAGAGGGCGGTAATCCTCCCCTCACTCTCAACAGTCTCACGGCAAAGGGAAATTTTGTTTTCGCTTACCATAAGCCCGTTTTTAAACCATTCCTCAGCGGCGTAGGCTCCGCCTGCACTGCAAAGTCGAGAAAAAAGCTTCGCGGGACGGACTCCCGTTAGTATTCCCCATTCCGGGACATAAGAAGAAGCACTTACAAAGCAGTTATAAAGCGAAACCGCCAAAAGCCGCTCACATTCCTTATCATAATCGGCTCTTTCATTGGAAACTGTTTCGGAAAAAGAAAATCTCTTATTATCTATTAAAAGCTCAGCCGAAAGCAGGGTTTTAGTACCGTTACGGCAAATAGAGGTGACGCAAACCCGATCCCCCTCCGACTTTTCCTCAGAAAACTCGATTTTTTCAAAAGGAAGAAAAATTCTTATAAGCTTTTCAAGCTCATATTTGTATGAATGATTTATAAGACACAGCTTCATTTCGTCAACCCGCAAACATATTGTATTCCTTTTCCCGCGCAATGGTTGTGGAATACCCGTGACCGGGGTATACCTTAGTATCGGCGGGCAGGGTCATAAGCCTTTTTACCGAACGTTTAAGCGCCTTAATGTCGCCGCCGGGAAAATCGGTACGCCCTACCGAGTTTTCAAAAAGCGTGTCGCCCGAAAAAAGACAGTTGCCTGTAAGATAGCAAACTCCTCCTACAGTATGTCCGGGTGTTCCTATTACCTTAAATTCTATATCCCCTACCTTAATTGTATCTCCGTTTTTAAAGATCAAATCCGGCTTAAAGGGGACTATATTCGCATGAAACATATCCGACAGATTAATATCGGTATCGGCAAGTCCGTCCGCGTCAAGCTCGCCTATTCCTATCTTAACACCTGTTTTTTCGCGCAGAGTCTCCGCCCCGCCGATATGGTCAAAATGGGCGTGGGTAAGTAGAATTAACCGTTCCTTATCGGAATTATCTTTTAAAAATTCAAGTGTTTCGGGTCTGTCAAAGCCCGGGTCTATCACCACCGCCGCCATTTCAGTTGAAATTAGATAGCAGTTGGTTTTAATAAGTCCTAAATGTAATGTCTTAATTCTCATTTTTTCTCCATACATCGGTATCGAAAAGTATAGTTACAGGTCCGTCATTTATAAGCTCAACCTTCATATCTGCGCCGAAAATCCCTTTTTCTACCCTCTTTACGCCGAGCTCTTTTAGCTTTTCACAGTAAAAATCATAAAGCTTTTCGGCGCTTTGCGGCTCTAACGCGCCTATAAAGGAGGGGCGGTTGCCCTTTTTAACGTCGGCGCAGAGGGTGAACTGGGAAACCGCTAATATCTTGCCGTCAATGTCGAGGACAGACTTATTCATTTTATCATTCTCATCGCAAAAAACACGCAGATTAACCGTCTTTTTTGCGAGCAGTTCGGCTTCCCCCTCGGTGTCGCCCTTAGCGGCTCCGAAAAGAATCATATAGCCCTTATTACAGGAGCCAACGGTTTTTCCGTTCACCCTCACACAAGCGCTTTCCACCCGCTGTATTACAGCCTTCATTACTGATTTATCCTTTCAATACTGAACACGCCCTTAAGCTTTTCAAGGCGCGAAATAATACTTTTTAAATGCTCCACGCTCTCAACCGAGATTGTAAGCACAACAAGGCAGTTGCCGCTCTTGGTCTGTCTTGCGGTTACGCTGTGTGCGGTAACACGCATATTGTAAACGGCGTTCATAACATCAAGCAAAAGTCCGTCGCGGTCGATTGCCGCGATTTGCAGGGTCGATATAAAGGAATCGGACTGCGTGCCGTCCCAATGTGCGGGAATCCAGCGTTCAGGCTCGGCAGAATCAGCAATATTAACCGGTACATTCGGACAGTCGCGCTTGTGAATCGAAACGCCGTGACCCCTTGTGATAAAGCCGATTATATCGTCCCCGGGCAAGGGAGTACAGCATTTTGAAAGCTTGATAAGGCAGTTATCTATGCCGTCGACAATAACGCCGTCCGAGGATTTTGCCGATTTCCTTTCCGGTATAGGGGCAATTTCCGCAGGTGTTGCCGTGTTCCGCTTGTTATATTCCTCTTTTATGCGGGGCATTATTTTAGAAAGCAGTACCCCTCCGTAGCCGATAGCGGCATAAAACTCGTCCGCATTTGCAAATCGCTGTCTTTTAGCTATCTCATCGACAAACTCAGCGTATTCGTCATCAGACATATCTATTCCTAAGCGACGGAATTCCTTTTCGATTTCAAGCTTGCCCGCAGCAATATTTTCGGTACGCTTTTCCTTCTTAAACCAGGAGCGGATTTTTGACTTTGCCTGAGAAGTAACGGCAATATTAAGCCAGTCGCGGCTGGGTCCGTGACCCGCCTGATTGGTGGTTAAAATTTCTATAACCTCGCCTGTTTTAACCTCGTGGTTAATAGGTACAATCTTACCGTCCACCTTTGCGCCGACCATTCTGGTTCCGACAGCCGAGTGAATAGCAAAGGCGAAGTCCACAACCGTTGCTCCCACAGGCAGGTTTATAACATCGCCCTTCGGAGTAACCGCGAAAACGTCCTCCTGCGACAAATCGACCTTTATACTCCTTACAAGGTCGGAAACGTCGGTTGACGCCGCCTGAGAATCGAGAATCTCTCTGATCCAGGCGAGTCTGTCCTCCATTTTTCGGTTGTTTTCGGTTATGCCCTCTTTGTATTTCCAATGTGCCGCGATTCCGAATTCGGCGGTGTGGTGCATTTCAAAGGTGCGTATCTGTATCTCAAAGGGTATTCCCGCGCGGCTTATGACCGTGGTGTGGAGCGACTGGTACATATTTGGCTTAGGGGTTGAAATATAGTCCTTGAATCTGTTCGGAATAGGTCTGAACATATCGTGCATAATACCGAGAATGTTGTAGCAGTTCGCCACCGTGTCGGTTATAATCCTGATAGCGTAAATATCGTAAATTTCATCAAAGTCCTTGCCCTGAACATACATTTTGCGGTATATTCCGTGAATGGACTTAATTCTGCCCTGAAACGCCATTTCTACGCCGGGCATGGCTTCTTTAAGCCGTTCCTCAATCCTGCTCTTAATCTCCTCTAAAATCTGCTCGCGGTGCTGTTTGCGAAGCGACAGTAGGTTTTCGATTTCCTTATAAGCCACAGGGTCAAGGTGCTTAATAGCGAGATCCTCGAGTTCCTCTTTAACGGGGCGTATACCCAAGCGGTGGGCAATCGGCGCGTATATTTCCAGCGTTTCAAGGGATTTATCCCTCTGCTTCTGCTCGGGCATAGCGTCGATAGTGCGCATATTGTGCAGTCTGTCCGCAAGCTTTATTATGATAACCCGTATATCCTGACCCATCGCAATAAGCATTTTTCTAAGGCTTTCCGCCTGCTGCTGCTCTTTGGTGGAAAAATTAAGCCGCCCTATCTTTGTGACGCCGTCAACAAGGAGCGCCACATCGTCCCCGAAACCGCGCTTTATGTCTTCAAGTGTGGCGTCGGTGTCTTCGACAACATCGTGGAGGAGAGCCGCGGCTATCGATTCGCTATCCATTCCGAGGGTGACAATAATCAGTGCCACATTAAATGGGTGGATATAATAATCCTCGTTTGTACAGCGCTTCTGCCCTTCGTGCTTTTGCACACAGTACTCAAAGGCTTTTTTAACCAAATCATAGTTATAATTGCCCCCGAAATCCTGCATTTGTTTGTATAATTTTTGATAATCTCTCTCCTGTTCGGGCGTCATAGCGTTCCCCTCCTTTCCAGTAAGCCTTTATAAACCGCCGAGTTTGTAAGCTCGGTTTTGGTATGTACTCCCGCCGTTCTGTAAACACCTAAACCGTCCTTAATTATAAGCCCTAATTCTGTTAGTGTCATAAGCGATATTACGGTTTTAGCATATCCCACCGTATTCAAATGAAGATATTTTATTCTGTCCTCCGATACAGGACCTGCGGCTATAAATTTATATATTACGCCCATTTCGGCTCTGGTGGGCAGCAGTAAATCAACATCAAAATCCCTGCCCGACATATAATTATTAAAGCTGTCGATTTCCTTAAACAGCTGCTCGTCGTCCGTACCGCTCATTCTTAGCGCCTTTATCTGCACCGAAAGGCTTAGTTCGCCGTTATAAAGGTTGGTATCAACCGTCACGGCGGTATCCAAAAGGTCTCCGACCTCAAAGCAAAAGCGTTCGGGCGTCATTCCGAAAAGCAGAGCCTGAAATGAATTTTCACCTTTCGAGAATAAAAGGCGCAGATGCTTGCCGCCGCCAATAGGCGTAATGCGGGTAAGCCTCACGCCGTAGACACCGAAAAGCGGGGTTGGGTTGCCGTGACCAAAAGGCTCTAAATCTTTTAAAGCCTCTGCCAAATCAAGGCTTAGAGCCGATGGGTTAAGCCGACAGTCAAGCTTTAGCACAGGGGGCACATAATCGAGACGCGCTGCGTATTCGTTAATTTTCTGCCTGAAAAGCCCTATATTTTCGGACTTTAGCCCCACTCCCGCGGCAAGCTCATGACCGCCGAACTTTAAAAGCAAATCGGACGCGTATTTTATCGCGCTATAGAGCGAAAAGCCATCTATACTCCTGCCTGAGCCGCTCGCAACCTCGCCGTTTCTTGAAATCACGACCGAGGGACAGCCGTACCGCTCGGTTATTCTTGAAGCGACAATTCCGACCACGCCGTTGTGCCAGTTCTCTCCGTCCACCACAATTACGCGGTCGTATTTGTAGCCCTTTTCCTCTATTATATCCACAGCCTGCGCGAAAATTTCCTTTTCTATTCTCTGGCGTTCGGCGTTTGCGTCATCAATTTCCCCCGCTATTCCGAGGGCTTTAAGCATATTATCGCAAAGGAGCAATTCAACCGCTCTTTTCGCGTTCCCCATTCTGCCCGCGGCGTTAATTCGCGGCGCTATTCCGAAAGCAATTTTCCCCGCGTTTAAGGAATCTTCGGATATTCCCGCCACGCTTAAAACAGCCGAAAGCCCTGTTGCGGGCGCGGTTTTAAGCTTTTCTACCCCGTATTTTACAATCGCGCGGTTTTCGGCGGTCAGCGGCATAACGTCGGAGGTCACTGCAACGCTTAACAGGTCGGCGAAATAAGGCAACAGCTCCTCCGGCTCCTTGTCCTCCATAACGCATATCAGTTTAAATGCAACCTCAGCGCCGCATATCTCCTTAAATTCAGAGGGGCAGTCGGCTCTGTGCGGGTCAACGACCGCGTCCGCCTCGGGCAGAGTGTCTGCGGGCAGATGGTGGTCGGTCACTACTACCGACATACCAAGCTCCTTTGCAAGCTTTATTTCATTATGGCAGGCAATGCCGTTATCCACCGTGATTAAAAGACTAATACCTTCGTTCTTGAGCTTTTTTACGGCAGAAATATTCATACCGTAGCCCTCTTGGAAGCGGTCGGGTATATAGTAAACACAGTCCGCTCCCCTGCCCGAAAGATAGCTGAACATAAGGGCGGTGGCGGTTACGCCGTCGCAGTCATAGTCGCCGAAAACAGCGATTTTGCCGCCGATTTCAATTTCGGCGTTTATTATTTCCGCCGCCTTTTCGATATCACAAATGGCGCGCGGGTCTTCAAAATACGGCTCGTCTGATAAAAATTCTTCGAGCGCGGCAGGGTCGGTATATCCCCTTGCCGAGGCAATAAGCGCAATTATCGGGTCAACGTCGCACTCGTCTGCAAGCTCCTTTGCAAGAGCCTTGTCAAAATCCGAAATCTGCCATTTTTTCATACCCATACGCTTCACCGCCTGTAAATTGCTATATATTATTTATTTTACCACTATTCATAGCTCTTTTCAATATTTTTCTTTATGTTTTGAAGTGACAGAAATATTAAACGGCAGGAGCAAGCCCCTGCCTTACGATGCAAATTCGGTTTTTCAGTCTAATGTCTAACATCTAAAAATGACCGCGCTTGATGCGCGGTCATAAAATTATCAGTTGCAGATTGTGATTTCGGTGTCCTTGTCAAAGAGGTGAATCTTTGCGGTTTCAAAGGCAATTTTTATCTTATCACCAGGACGAGCGGTATTGGTCGGACTAACGCGTGCGTTAATTGCCTGACCCTCACAGTTCATATAGAGGTAGGTTTCAGCACCCATAAGCTCGGTAACCTCAACGTCCGCCTCAACAATTCCGTCCTTGTGCTGCTCAATAAGATCCTCTTCGTTGTGTACATTTTCGGGACGGATACCCATTATAATTTCCTTGCCCGCATAAGCCTCAAGGCAGTTATCCTTGTTCTTGGAGGCGGGAAGTTTAATTTTATACTTAACGCCGGCACGGGTCTTGGTGTCCTCAGAGCCGAACTCTACCAAATAATCCTCGCCCTCTTTAAGAAGCTTAGCCTCAATGAAGTTCATCTGCGGAGAGCCGATAAATCCGGCAACGAAGAGATTGCAGGGATAGAGGTAAAGGTTATTCGGAGTATCAACCTGCTGAATAAGACCGCTCTTCATAACAACGATACGTGTACCCATTGTCATAGCCTCGGTCTGGTCGTGGGTAACGTAAATAAATGTTGTGCCGAGACGCTGATGAAGCTTAGAAATCTCGGTACGCATCTGTGCACGGAGCTTAGCGTCCAAGTTGGAAAGCGGCTCGTCAAGTAAGAATACCTTAGGCTCACGAACGATAGCACGACCGAGCGCCACACGCTGACGCTGACCGCCCGACAAAGCCTTCGGCTTACGCTCGAGCAGGTGGGAAATATCAAGAATACGCGCGGCCTCCTCAACACGGCGCTTGATCTCATCCTTCGGAGTTTTACGGAGTTTAAGACCGAATGCCATATTGTCGAAAACCGTCATATGCGGATAAAGCGCATAGTTCTGGAAAACCATCGCAATATCACGGTCCTTAGGAGCGACATCATTTACAAGCTTGTCACCGATGTAAATTTCGCCGTCGGAAATCTCTTCAAGACCGGCAACCATTCTAAGGGTTGTTGACTTACCGCAACCCGAGGGACCGACAAGAATTATGAATTCCTTATCCTTGATTTCAAGATTAAAATCCGAAACAGCGGTAACGCCGCCCGGATATCTTTTGTAAACGTTACGCAAAGACAAACTTGCCATAAATTGAGCCTCCTGAAATTAATAGCGTTTATTTAATGTTATTATAACAAATTACAATTTAAATTGCTATGCAAAATATATCCAATGTTAAAAGTAATATTTTGTTTATTATGCGTTATCGGGTCAATCCGAGTTGGAAAATACAGGAATAAGGTCGTTTTTCGTCACTTCCAAACATTCTCCCCTCGGTAAAAATTCGGGAAGATGATAACCCCCTATTGCAGTCCTCTCAAGCGCGCTTACACCGAGCGACGCTACTCCGAACATACGCTTTATCTGGTGGTATCTTCCCTCGCAGATTTTAATTTTCGCCGTCCGGTTATCAAGCCTTTTAAGATACGCCCTGCGGCAAACAGTACCGTCCGCAAGGGTTATTTCTTTTGAAAAAATATCAAGCGTTTTCTCGGTAATATCGCCGTCAAGCTCGGCAATATAGGTCTTAAAAATATTCTTCTGCGGCGACAGCACCCTATGAGCAAAATCGCCGTCGTCGGTGATTATGAGCAGACCTGTGGTGTCTTGGTCAAGTCTGCCGACGGGGAAAAGTCCCTTTCTCTGCAAATTTTCAGGAACGAGGTCAACGACCGTCTTTCTCGTCTTATCCGATGAGGCGGAAAGCACACCCGCAGGTTTATTCATAACAATGTATATGAATTTCTTATAAATAACAGCCTGTCCGTTATAGAAAACCGTTTCTTTTTCAGGGTCAAGCGGAAATTCGGGATTTTTCACCGTTTCGCCGTTTACCCGTGCCAGTCCCCTGCGGATTCCCGAGCGGGCGTCTTTCCTTGAGACATTAAGCTGCGAAGCAATAATTTTATCAAGTCTTGTATCAGACATCGCATTACTTTCCTTTCGGCAGCAGAGACTTCATTTCTCCGTCGATTCTGACCGACGATATATCGCCGCCTATTATAATATTGTCGGACACTATTAAATTTATCACCGTATCCTCGCTGTCAGACAAACGATAGGTATAAACACAGGCATTGTCGCCTTTATGACGTGTCAAGTCAAAACCCGCCGTTTGCTGAAGACGGTTGTATTTGGAATAAACGTCCGAAAAGCTTTCGGGAATAACTATTTCCTTTACCGAAACAGCCGTTTCGTCTGCGGTATAGCCGAGCCCCGATATATACTCGATTCTCAGCGCATTTGTCGAGCCGTCAATTCCATCCGCTTTAATCGTAAAAAGCTGACCGATAATTATCAGCGCGATTATAAGTAAAGCCAAAATAACGCAAAGTGTTTTCTTTGATAGAGTAATAAAAAATCTCATCGTTTTCTCCCTCATATTATTTCAGTAAATATTATGAGGAATAAATTAAATTTATTCTATAAGGCAGACTGCGTGAGCGGATATTCCGCTCAGATTCCCGGTAAAACCGAGACCCTCCTCGGTGGTTGCTTTAACATTCACACACTCTGCGGACACTCCGCAGTCAAGGGCAATATTATCACGCATTTCAGCTATAAAGGGTGAAAGCTTCGGCTTTTGGGCTATAACGGTGGCGTCAACATTAACAACCTTATATCCTTTTTCTCTAAGTAATTCCGCGGTTTTTCTGAGCAATATTCTGCTGTCAATATTTAGGAACGCCTCGTCGCTGTCGGGAAAATGCTTTCCTATATCTCCGAGAGCCGCCGCGCCAAGGAGCGAGTCGCAAACTGCGTGCAAAAGAACATCCGCGTCAGAATGACCTAAAAGCCCCAATTCAAAAGGTATTTTTACACCTCCGAGTATTAGGGGTCTTCCCTTAATAAGCTTGTGAACATCGTAGCCGTGGCCTATTCTCATTCCTCTTCCTCCGCATTTATCAAATATTCCGCAAATTTCAAATCCTCGGGGGTTGTTATTTTTATATTGCGGTAGCTCCCCTTTACGGTATGAACCTCGAAGCCCGCCGCCTCCATAACCGACATATCATCGGTAAATTTTGAAACATCGCCGACCTTTTCGACTGCCGCACGGTAGTCCAAAACCCGCACTCCCTGCGGAGTCTGCACCGCGGCAAGAGAGGAACGGTCTGGCGTGCTTAAAACCTTTCCGTCTTTATCCACCACCTTGACCGTGTCTTTTAAAGGTATGGCGCAGGTAACCGCAGAATATTCCTTAAGCGCTTCAGCAACAGCCCGGATTACTGTATTATCGGCAAACGGACGCGCGCCGTCGTGAATAAGCACGGCTTCGGCGCTTTTATCAATGCGGTCAAATCCCTTTAAAACCGATTCCTGTCTGGTCGCCCCGCCGCAGACAATGTCGGTAAGCTTATCTATACCGTACTTTTCCGCCATAAGCTGCATACCGAAAACATCATCCGGTCTGACAACAAGAATTATAGAGGAGATAACGTCCGAACTTTCAAATGCCATAAGGGTTCTCGCAAGCACAGGCACGCCGCCAAGCAGAGCGGTCTGCTTATTTATCCCCTCCATACGTGCGGAGGCACCCGCCGCGACGATTATTACGGGTATGCCTGAATTTTCGGTATCGCATACCGCGTATTCAAGCTTTAATTCGGTAAGTTCCATAATTACTTCTTTCCTCCGCAAAAGCAGAAAATATGTAATCAAAAAAGCCGCGCCCGTCCCTTAACGGAACGAAACGCGGCAAGTTTTTGAAAAATTATTCCTTGTCACCGTCGTTGCAGCAATCATCGTCACAGCAATCGTCGCAGTCACAGTCAAAATCAAACTCCAGCTCGGTGCCGCAATTCGGGCAGGTCATACCCTCTTCCTCAAGCATATCGCCGTCAAGATAAATAGTATCATGGCAGGCGGGGCACTCGATTTCGTAAACCTCATCGTCACAGTCACAGCAATCGTCGCAGTCGCAACAGTCATCCTCGTCCTCACCGTAGATTATGTCTTCAACGGCGGAGAGATCCTCGTCAACGGCGTCAATCTGCTCCATAAGCTCGTCGCAACCGTCCTCTATTTCACAAATTTCAGAGGTCATATCATCTAAAAGGTCGATAACAGCGGCAAGAATCTTGCCCTCTTTGGTTGTCTCGTCAAGGCTTAAGCCCTCTGCGAGTCCTTTAATATAAGCGATTTTTTCACAAATATCCATTTTAACAGCCTCCATTAAGCGCGCTCCATATATTCGCCCGTACGTGTATCGATTCTAATCATATCGCCCTCATTGATGAAAAGCGGAACGCGGATTTCCGCGCCTGTTTCAAGAGTGGCGGGCTTTGTGGCGTTGGTTGCGGTGTCGCCCTTAAAGCCGGGGTCGGTAGCAGTCACCTGAAGCTCTACAAAGGTAGGCGGCTCAACGCCGAAAACCTTGCCCTTGTAGGACAAAATTTTGCATACCATATTTTCCTTAACAAACTTGAAGTTGTCGCCAAGCTCGCTGCCGTTAATCGGAACCAGCTCATAGCTTTCCTGGTCCATAAAATAGTAAAGGTCGCCGTCCGAATAGGAATACTCCATATCCTTTCTCTCAACATAGGCGGTGGGGAACTTTGCGGTCGGGTTGTAGCTCTTTTCAACAACCGAGCCCGTAATAACATTTTTTACCTTTGTTCTGACAAAAGCCGCTCCCTTTCCTGGCTTTACATGCTGAAATTCAATAACCTGAAGAACATTTCCGTCCTCTTCAAAGGTTACTCCGTTTCTGAAATCGCCGGCACTAATCATACTTTTTAATTCCTCCAAATGCTTTTACTCTAATGGAATTATACGGCGTAAACCTCAGTTTGTCAAGTTTTTGTATTGTGCCGAGCGGAGCTTTTTTGATTTTTTGAGTTATTTTCGGTTTTTGAGATTCCCTTTGACACAGGATTTTCGCGGTCGGTCTTGATTATTTCCTTGTTAAACCCTTGAGCGATAGCGGGATACATATTCTCGGTATCTGAAGTTGCCTGAATCTCGTATGTGCCGTAGCGGTTGACCATTTCAAAAGCCGTTTCCGGCATTCCCCCGAAAGGTTCGGACGAAATATCATCTACAGGAAGCCTGTTATTTTCCTTTTTTTCAGACATAGTTTCACCCCTTTTTAAGTATGCCCGAAAAAACACGGCTTTTTTTATTTATTCTTTTTCTGCCGAAGCGCGGGATATGCTTGAATTGCCGAACTTTTTTCTAAGCTCGTAAATCGAGTTTTCGATTTTTTCTTGATTTTCCTTTCTTTTACAATCGCCGAAAATATCCTGCTGAACGGCGGTTTCGTATTTCTTAAGCCCTATTGCCCTTATTCCGACCGATCGCAGTGGCTCTGAAAAATTGTAATTTTCCTTTAAAAGCTCTATTCCTCGGCTTGCTATCTCATAGGCGCTGTTAGTAGAATCGGGATAGGTTCGGCTGTATTCCTTAACATTAAGCGACGCGGTGCGTATATGCACCTGAATCCCCGTAGCATACAGTCCGTGACCTCGAAGCGTATCCGCCACAGACTGCGCGAGTGTTAAAAAAACACTCCAAACCGAATCAAAATCGGTAAAATCGTGCGAGCAGGTGACCGACCGCCCCACGCTTTTAGGCTTATCGTCTTTTGTCGGGGTCACAACGGGCGAATTATCAAGCCCCAGCGCACAGCTTTTAAGCGTCGCGCCGTTTTTTCCTAAAAGCCTTATAAGGGTTTCTTCCGAGCATATTGCTAAGTCTCCCACCGTGTAAACCCCGCAGGAGCGTAGCTTTTCGGCGGTTTTTCTGCCCGCGAAAAGCAGGTCGGACGCGGGCAGACACCATACCTTTTCCTTAAAATTATCCCGTGAAATCACCGTCACCGCGTCGGGCTTTTTCATATCCGAGCCTAATTTTGCAAACACCTTGTTAAAGCTTACCCCGACAGAAATAGTAACTCCCAATTCCCGTTTAATATCACGCCTTATTTTATGGGCGATTTGCTCCCCGCTTCCGAACAGCATTGTACTGCCCGTCACATCAAGCCAGCATTCGTCTATCCCGAACGGCTCTATCATATCGGTATACCGCGCGTAAATATCACGCGCTTTTTGCGAATATTCGAGGTATTTATCCATAAGCGGAGGAAGAATCACAAGTTCACTGCATTTTCGTTTAGCTTCAAAAATCGGCTCGGCTGTTTTTACCCCAAAGCCCTTTGCGATTTCGTTTTTGGCAAGCACTATTCCGTGGCGGTTTTCCTTATCTCCGCATACCGCAACGGGCAGAGAGACAAGAGTAGGATTAAAAATCAGGGATACCGAGGCAAAAAAATTATTAAGGTCGCAGTGAAGTATTATCCTGTCTTTCATTTTTCGCCCTTCTTTAGAACATTCGTTCTATAAAATTATAGCACCTAACCGAGCATTTGTAAAGCGGAAAGATTAAACAAAAAAACTATTTATATTTCAAATTTGTTGAGCGCCTTTATGTGAAGTCTTTCAATCTGCCTTACGCTGTAATTGAGCGCATAGCTTATTTCAAGGAGGGTTTTGCCGCATACATATTTTAAATATAAAAGCTCGCTTAAAACGCCGCCGTCCACCGCTTCGATTTTATCCTCAATTTCTCCGCGCAGAGCGCACGCCGTCCTGATTTTCGACATATATTCGTTTTCCATTTCGGGATTATTAATACTCATTTCTTTCAAACGGCGGATTTTCTCATTTTGCAGAAGATAAAGTGAAAGATACTCCTTTTTTGCGTTCATTTTTTACCGCCTCGCTTTAAATACGGCTTAATCAGCGTCACATACTGTCCGTAGCTGTAATCGGTATGATTTTTTTCATTATATTCGTTTGCTTCTCTGACCGTTTGAAAAAGCGGAGATGAAAAAACAAGCTTTTTCTTTTTAAGCTCCCGTCTTCGCATTTCCTCTCCCCTTTTGCGGCAGGACGGACTGCAATATTCCTTTTCGTCCGTTCCTAACTTTGCGCCGCAGCAGCGGCAGTAGGATACGGCTTTCGGTTTAATATTCCCGCTCCCGCACAAAGGACAGCGGCACGCTTCCTCAAAAGGGGGTGAAGCAAGTCCGTGGGTTTCGGTAATAACGGCGGCGGTTTCAAATTCACAGCCGCAGTCTGAACAGTAATACATTAATCATTTCTCCTTTCAAATTCCAAAAGAAAGAAAGGTAAAGATAAGAGAAATGTAAACCGTATTTTTTAAAAAATACAAATATTATTTATCCTTTCTTAACAAAATCGGCAATTAAAAGGAATATAATAAAAATGCAAAGGAAGGGTTAATATATGAACTTCAGATACAGACTTATGCAGTTTATGTCGGGACGGTACGGTCCTGATGAAACCTTTTACGTCATTTTTATTGCCGCCGTTATTCTGTCGGTTGCCAATATCTTTATCCGCTTTGCTTCTGTCGGACTGTATATAGCAATTCAGCTTATTGTATACGCCCCTATAATTTTCGCGGTTTTCAGAATGTTCTCACGCAACACAGAGCAAAGGCGGAAAGAAAACTACTGGATTCGGGAAAAGCTGGGTTTTATAAAACGCAAAAAGGATTTTCACGCCCAGAAAAAGGCAGATAAGGTACACGTTTACAAAAAATGTCCCGCCTGCGGGGCGGTGCTTCGTCTCCCGAGACGCATAGGCGTTCACAAAACGGTCTGCCCGAAATGCGGAAAAGAGTTCACTGTTAAGGTTAAAAAATAATGAAAATATCTGTTAAGAGGTTTTTGGGGATTCATTTATCGGTAGTTGCGGCGGTTTTAATTTATATAGCTTTGCCAATTAAATGTCCGATTAAATATTTTTTACATTTTGACTGTCCGACCTGCGGTATGACCCGCGCTATGTTCTCGCTGTTCAAAGGCGATTTCGCTTCTTATATGAGCTTTAACCCGGTGGCGCTGCCGTTTTTGCTGCTTTTGCTTTTCGGGCTACACGCAAGGTTCCTCCCGATAAGCAATAAAATAAAGAATGCAATAATTATAGGCGGAACTGTATGTGTGGTATTTGTATATATTTTACGGACTTTTTTCATATAAATTCTACATAGCAAAATGTCGAATTTTCTGTTGAAATCCTGCACAATATATAGTATAATATATCCATAATATATTTTAAGGGGAATTGTATTATGGAACAGAACAAAGTTGATATGTACATTATGACAAACTAGAAGTATTTTCCGGCTGAAAAAATTATGTACATAAAGGAAAAGCTCGCCGCTATGGACGAAAGCAAGTTTTCTATGATTTCGACCATTGAAATGAAGGACCCGACCACCATTTTGCTGGTTTCCATTTTCTTAGGCGGACTGGGCATTGACCGCTTTATGCTCGGCGATACAGGAATGGGCATTTTAAAGCTTTTGACAGGCGGTTGCTGCGGTATTCTTACAATAGTCGACTGGTTTACCGTTTCCAAGAAAACCAAGGAGCTTAACTTCAACAACATAATGACAATGCTGTAAGGTGTTAAAATTGAAGTCAGCGGCGCTCGTCTTTGCGGGCGCCGCCTTTATATAAGAGGTAATCATTGTGAATTACACGGTAAAGCGTTCAAGAAGGAAAAGCGTGGGACTTGAAATAACAGGGGATTGTGAAATAATCGTCCGCGCGCCCATAAAAATGAGTGACAGGGCGATTGCCGAATTTGTAAGCAAATACCGAGGCTGGATTGATAAAAAACTGCCCGAAGCCGAAAAAAGGGCTAAAAAAAGCAAGGCTATTTCCGAAAAGGAAGACGAGCTTCGCCGCGCCGCGCGTGAGGTTATACCTCCGCTTGTGGAACGGTATTCAAAATTAATGGGGCTTAAACCCGCATCGATTAAAATCACCTCCGCCGAAAAGCGGTTCGGCTCCTGCAGCGGCAAAAATTCTCTCTGCTTTTCGTGGCGGCTTATGGCATACCCTACGGAGGCTGTGGAATATGTTGTAGTACATGAGCTTGCTCATATAAAATATCATAATCACAGCTCTGCCTTTTACTCGCTTATTGAAAAATATATGCCTGATTATAAGGAACGGCAAAAATTGCTTAAAATAAATTGACAAAATACATTTTATAATGTAATATAAAGAAAATTTCAATATATAGGAGATGGTTTTGTGGACGACAGTCCTGCGGGGAGTATTATATTCTTTGCACTTCTGATTATTGCCAGCGCGTATTTTTCGGGGACGGAGATTTCTCTCGCCTCGGTAAACAAGATTCATATGATGAGCCGCGCCTCAAAGGGAAACAAGGGCGCTGAACGGGTGCTTCGGATTCTCGATAATTTTGACGAGGCTTTGTCGGTACTGCTTATCGGAAACAACATAGTAAATATCGGCTGCGCTACCCTCTCTGCGGTAATTGCCGCCGGGATCTGGGGCGCCGCCGCGGTTTCGGTTTCAGCGGTTGTTACCACCGTTGTGCTTTTTATGTTCGGTGAGATGTTGCCTAAATGCTTTGCACGTTCCTGCAACGAACGGTTTGCAGAAGCTGCCTCGCTGCCGCTTATTTTATTAATGAAGCTTTTAAAGCCGCTGTCGGCATTTTTCACCACTATTTCCTCGGCTGTTGCAAGTCCCTTTAAAAAGCATGCCGAAGAACAGGTGACAATGACCGAAGACGAGCTTAACGACATTGTCGAGAACATATCCGAGGAAGACGGCTTTGACGAGGATACGGGACGTCTTGTAAAATCCGCGATGAAATTTTCAAGCTCTTCGGCGCGCGAGGTAATGGTGCCGTGGGAGCAGGTGCTTACAATCCGCACAAGCCTAAAAACCGCCCAGATACTCGAGGTTGTGGAAAACTCGGTACACTCACGGATACCCGTCGTTGACCGTGAGGGAAACATCAAGGGTATTTTGCAGATAAGAAAATTTTTAAAGGCGTACACAAAATTCAAATCCAATGTAATATTAGCCGGCGTTATGGATTACCCCTATTATGTAAACGCAGACGCTCCGATTGACGAGCTTTTAACCGAAATGAGTAACCACCGTCGCAATCTTGCCGTTGTCAAGGACGCGGAAGGAAAGGTTCTCGGAATAATTACGGTCGAGGATATTTTGGAGGAGTTAGTCGGCGAGATATACGATGAGGACGACGCAGGGGGTGACGAAAATGAATGAGTCACTTCGGTATGCAGGGATTGCCCTGCTAATACTTGTATCGGCATTCTTTTCAGGCACGGAAATAGCGTTTGCAAGCGTTAATCCTGCGCGGCTTAAATCAAAACGCCAGAAAAAGGACAGTCTTTCCCTTGCTATCGCGGCAAAAATAGTTGACGACTATGAAAATATGCTGGGCGCGGTGCTCATAGGAAACAACCTTGCAAACATCGCCGCCTCCTCCATTGCGACCCTTATTGTAATGGATTTACTCGGCGAGGGCTACGCTTGGGTCGCCACCCTTGTGATGACGCTCTTGGTGCTTATTTTCGGCGAGATTATCCCGAAGGTTCTTGCAAAGCAGTTTGCGGAGCAGTTCTGCACCGCCGTCGCGATTCCTATATATGTCCTTTCGGTCATTCTTAAGCCTATTACAATAGTTATGATGGCAATAATCAATTTACTGTCAAAGCTGTGGAAATCGAGCGTTGCCGACCCCGACGCCGTTTCCGAGGACGATTTTGAAAATATTATCGATATAGTCGAGGACGAGGGCGTGCTCGACGAAGAGCAATGCGATCTGCTTCAAAACGCGCTCGACTTTGATACAGTACTGGCTTACGAGGTAATAACCCCGCGCGTAGATATGGACGCTCTTGACATTCGCGACCCGTACGAGACGAATATCCGCAAAATTAACGACTCGACCTATTCGCGTCTGCCTGTCTATGAGGACACGCCCGACAACATAATCGGTATTCTTCACCTGAATCATTTTTACAAGGAATATGTAAAAGGAGAACGGGTTAATATAAGAAGTCTTCTTTTGCCCGTAACCTATGTTCACAAAACCATGCCGCTTCCTGATGTGCTTGAAAAAATGAAGGAAACAAAATGCCATATGGTCATAGTACTTGACGAGTACGGAGGCACAATGGGAATCCTTACAATGGAGGACGTTTTGGAGCAGTTGGTCGGCGAAATTTGGGACGAATCAGACGAGATTGAGCGCGAATTTGTCTGCATTGACGACACGCATTTTGAGGCGGACGGCGATATGCGTATTTACGACTTCTTCGACGAGTTCGACATCGATATTGACGAGGACGAGGATTTTGAAACCGATAACGCCACGGTCGGCGGCTGGACTGTAACCATGCTTGACGGCGAGGCGGCGGAGGGCGACTCCTTTACCTTTGAAAACCTGAAAATCACGGTTAAAAAGGCAGAGGAACACCGCGTTGAACGCATTGAGGTTGAAAAGCTTCCCGAGGAAGACGAGGAAGAGGAATAAAAAATCAAGCGAGTCTTTGCACCCATTATTTTAGGTGCAAAGACTCGTTTCTGATTTAAAAGTATTTTTAATATTATTTTTTCTCTTCCCGACATTCCCCGCACAAACCATAAAGTATGCTACCGTCGCACAGAAGTAAAAAGCTGTGTTCCTCAGCTAAATGCCTTTTAATATTCTGCATAAAATCACATTCAAGGTGCATAAGTTTTCCGCAGGAAACGCATTTTATATGTATATGCTCATCACAACCGCTGTCTGCACCCACAAATCTGTAAACCGATTTCTGAGTTTTACTGTCGGTGAATTTTAAAAGACGGTTTTCGCGGCTCAGCCTATTAAGATAACGGTAAACCGTCGCCTGATTAACCGACGCACCCATTTTTTCAAGATGCTCGGTTATGTCGGCGGCGCTTACCGTGCTATCCTGTCTCGATTTTAGAAAGTCGAGTATATATTTTCTCGCTTTTGTGTTGTAATTCTGTCTTTCAGGCATAATGCTCCCCTCTTTATATTGTTCCTCTGTAAAAAAGCCCTCTGGTATATTCCGTATCGGCGGAAAGGCCGTTTTTGTATGCTTTAATAACATTTCTGACGCGATCGGGCTGCTCATTTGTAAAATACAAAACCGCAAAATCGACTGCCTTTAAGTCCTCTCGGCGGTCGGCAAGCCAAATAGGCACGGAGTTTAAAAGCTCGCTAAAGCCCATACGGCAACGCACGGGAAACTCGGTGTTCTTACGGTCGGTAATACTTCCCTTTTTATCGCAGTCAGCACACCGCCTTCCGTTTTTGAGCGGGCAGTTTTTAAAGAGCATAAGCGGAATATTGCCGTATGCGACTATTCCTCGCGGAACGGGCGAATTAAGCTTTGCCGCGTCTTTAAGGGTGATTTCATTTGACAAAATAACGCGATCTGCTCCTAATTCGGAGGTCGCGGCGGCGCTTTCGGAATTCAAAACATTAAGTCCTGTACCGGCAATTATTCGGAAGCCCTCTTCAATAGCTATTTGCACCGCCGAAAGATTACCGCAAACCGCTGTTTTAAAGCCTTTTTCCTTGAAAATGCGAAGTCTTTGCCTTATTAAATCCTCGCTTGCTATTCCGCGCGGAATATCGGCAATAAGCTCCACTCGGCATATATCAATATTAAAATCCTTTTCAAGCGGGAAGATAACCGCGTCTATACCGCTTAAAGATTCAGGTATCTGCGATATATCCTCAAACCGCGCGTAAAATTTAGGCGGATTAGTTCTTTTATCGCTCGGTTCGGGCAGGGAATAAACGACGCTGCTTTCTTCACGACGCACCTCGCCGCGTTTTCGGTCTAACAGCTCTGCCGCCTCACGCCTTAGCGCGTTAAGCTCCGCCGCGCTTACAAAAAGTCCCTCGCCGCATTCTGCGGAGAATTTATACAATATATAAGGAGTCGAGCCGAATTTATCAAGCCCCGCCTTTAAGCCATCGGGCGTTATCGGTCGGCTTTGGGCGGCTTTTGGTATTTCGCCCTTTACCGTCACCCTGTTTTTACCGTCGTCAAGGGTCAGCATGACCGGCATATCCTTTTTAACTGTAATTTCCGCCCCTATTTCGACCGTTCTGCGCTCGGCGCGGATAAGCTCGTGTATTTTAGGGAATGCCATATCTGCGGCAGTAACATCTTCCTTTGTCCTTATACCGAACATATCACGCCCCAATTGGTTTACATAATACCCATCTGTAAAGCCCGAACGGGAGAAAACATTTTTAAGCGTAATTTCAAGGTCAGCAGAAACCGAACCGTTATCAACCGCAAAGCGGCAGGCGGCGGTTGCGGCGGCGACATATTCAGGGCGTTTCATACGCCCCTCGATTTTAAAGGAGCTAACCCCCATATCGCATAACTCTTTTATATATGGCAAAAGGGAAAGATCCTTAAGGCTTAAATCGTAGCCCGTGCCGCCTTTAGCCTCAAAGGGCAGACGGCAAGGCCCCGCGCAAAGTCCTCTATTGCCGCTCCTTGAGCCTAAAAATGCCGACAAAAGGCATTGCCCCGAAACCGACATACAAAGCGCCCCGTGGACAAATACCTCAACTTCAATGTCAAGCTCCTTTGCCCTTTTACAAAGCTCCTTTAATTCTTCACGGGACATTTCTCTTGCGGCGACAACCCGTGTAAAGCCCGCATTTTTAAGTATTTTAAGCGCGGCGGGAGTGTGTACCGTCATTTGGGTTGAAGCGTGTAAATGAAGATTAGGTATCAGCTTATGCAATACAGCCGCAAGTCCTAAATCGGCAATAATAACCCCGTCTATACCGTAGTTGTACGCCCTGCGCGCCAAATCCACCGCCGAGGAAAGCTCGCTGTCCTTAATTTGAATATTAAGGGTAAGGTAGACCTTGACTCCCCTTATATGGCAATACTTTATCGCTTCCCGAAGCTCGTTATCGTCAAAATTCTCGGCATTCCGCCTTGCGGAAAACTCCTTTGCGCCAAGGTACACCGCGTCCGCTCCCGCACGGCAGGCGGCAACAAGCATTTCCCCGTTTCCTACGGGCGACAAGACCTCAAAACGGCTCATTTATCGCCGAGCCTCATCTGCTGCTGTTCGGGAAAATTTTTAGTCTCGTATTTAGGCTTTTGATACGGTGCTTTTTGCAGTCTATCTTTAAGCTTCGCGAGCTCCTGCTTTGCCTTTTTCGCCTCGTCGGCTGATTCCAGCGCCGCAATAATAGCTGCCATTGTCGTTGAGGCGGTGGGGCTTTGCTTGGCAATTCGGCGCAGTCTCTGCTCCAGCTCGCCCCCTAACTCCTTTAAGTACTCGGCACTCTCGTCGCTTTTAACGGTATAATTTATTCCTCCGACATTAATCCTTATCTGATTAGCCATTATACTTCCCCCAATCCTATATAATATAATAAACCATTTTGCCACAAATTAAAAGTATTTTTTCAATCTCCCTTTACTTTAAAGTGTAAAATTGCTATAATAGTTACAAATTGGAGGAATGTTATATGAAATATCTTGTTTTATTATGTGACGGAATGGCAGATACGCCCAATCCCGCTCTCGGCGGAAAAACCCCTATGGAATGCGCGAATAAGCCGCTTATGGATAAATTAGCGGCGGTTTCGGAAACCGGAATATGCCGCACGGTAGCTAAGGGACTGAAACCCGGCAGCGACGTTGCCAACCTTTCGGTAATGGGCTATGACCCCAAAGTTTGCTACACAGGGCGCTCTCCCCTTGAGGCGGCATCAATCGGGGTCGATTTAAAGCCGACCGACGTGGCTCTTCGCTGTAACATAGTAACCCTTTCGGACGAGGAAAATTATGAGGACAAAACAATGGTTGATTACTGCTCGGGCGATATTTCCACCGAGGAGGCGCACCAAATTATTGCCACCGTCGAAAAGGAATTAGGAAACGATATTTATAAATTCTACGGCGGAGTAAGCTACCGCCATTGCCTTGTGGTCGATAACGGCACGACCGACCTCGGCACAATGACACCTCCGCACGATATAAGCGGCAGGGTTATCGGCGAGTATTTAAGCAAATCGGAAAACGCCGCTCCCCTAATCAACCTGATGAAGAAAAGCTATGATATTTTGAAGAATCACCCCGTAAACCTTGCCCGCCGTGCAAAGGGTCTGCACGAGGCTAATTCAATCTGGCTCTGGGGCGAGGGCAGAAAGCCCGCTTTAGAAGATTTTAAAGCGAAAAACGGCGTTTCCGGCTGTGTGGTAAGCGCGGTTGACCTATTAAAGGGTATCGGTATCTGCGCGAATATGCAGACTCCGTCTGTCGAGGGTGCTACAGGCTATATCGACACCAATTTTGAGGGTAAGGCACAGGCGGGAATTGACGCCTTTAAGAACGGCACCGACCTTGTGTACCTGCACTTTGAAGCGCCCGACGAGTGCGGCCACCGCGGCGAAGCTGAAAACAAGGTCAAGGCAATTGAGTACATAGACAGCCGCGCGCTTAAATTAATGCTTGATTATCTTGAGGGTTGCGGCGACGATTACCGCATAATTATTATGCCCGACCACCCGACACCGCTTGACACTATGACCCATTCCGCCGAGCCTGTCCCCTATCTCATTTACGACAGCAGGGTAAAAAAGGACGGAGTTCCCTCCTTTACCGAAAAGAACGCCGCGTTAAGCGGAGTGTTTGTTGACCACGGCCCCGATATAATGCAGAAGCTGCTTGAGAAAAAATAATTTTTGGGGAGTTTTAAATGAATTCAATATGCGGAGCTAATTGCTCGGAATGTAATTTTAAAAGCGAATATGCGGGCTTTATTCTCATTTCAACTTACAGCGTAGACGGCAGCCAACCCGAAATCGTACTTTATAAAAGAAGATAAAACTGCCTCCAATAAGAATCGGAGCCGAACAGCTATATTTATTTGTTCGGCTCCGATTTAAAATTTCCATATGAATATTGCGCAAACGGAATCTTATAATAATAAGTGAAATCACTCCGCACATCATGCGGAATACGGGGAGAAATTAAGCTTGGGTATTATTTGGTGCGCCGAAAACTGCAAATATCAGACCGACGGCTGCTGTCAGCTAAACAGCTGCGGCACGGTTAATTCTCTAACTGGTGTATGCCCGTATTTTACGGAAAAATCATTTGATAAGGGTGACAGCCTCGGAGAGGCGTCTGACCCCGATAAGCTCAATTGACTCAGGACAGCTGTTGATTTGTTTAAGGCAGGTTTTAGGCAAAACGCACCTTTTAAATCCCATTCGCGCCGCTTCGGTAACCCGCGACTGGGCGCGCGGAACAGACCTTATCTCCCCCGAAAGACCGATTTCACCGAAAGCCACGGTGTATTCGTCAATCGGTATGTCGCGAAGTCCCGAGACCAGCGCCATAGCAACCGCGAGGTCGGCGGCAGGCTCGTCAAGTCGGATCCCGCCTACGATATTAAGATAGGTGTCAAGATTTGAAAAATAAAGTCCTAAACGCTTTTCAAGCACGGCGAGCATAAGATTTAAACGGTTGTAATCAAAGCCGGCAGAGGTGCGCCGCGCGTTGCCGAAGCCCGTCGCGGTGACAAGCCCCTGCACCTCGGCTAAAATAGGTCTTGTACCTTCCATAATACAGGTGATACAGCCGCCTGAAACATCGCTCATTCTGCCCGACAGCATCATAGCCGACGGATTTTCCACCGCAGTCAGTCCCGTTTCGCTCATTTCAAAAACGCCGATTTCATTTGTTGAACCGAAACGGTTTTTCATTGCCCTTAAAATTCTGCCCGACTGGTTGCGTTCGCCCTCAAAATACAGCACGGTATCGACAATATGCTCCATAACCTTAGGTCCCGCAATGTCTCCGCCCTTGTTGACGTGACCGACAATGAAAATCGGAATATCAAGGCTTTTGCCCGTCCTTAATAGCAGATTTGTCGATTCTCTTACCTGAACTATACTTCCCGGCGAAGAGGAAATATCGCTGTGCTGCATGGTTTGAATGGAGTCGATAATCACAAGCCCCGGCTTTGCGGAATTTATATATTCGCAAACGGTCTGCACATCGGTCTCGGTCATAACAGATACTCGGTCGCTGTCAACACCTATGCGCCTTGCGCGGAGCTTTATTTGTATAGCCGATTCCTCGCCCGATACATAAAGTATATCGAGCTTGTCCTGCAAAGCGGAGCAAACCTGCAAGAGGATTGTGGATTTGCCGATGCCCGGGTCGCCCGACAAAAGCACCACAGACCCCTTTACAATTCCGCCGCCTAAAACCCTGTCAAGCTCGGAGATGCCCGTGACAAACCTGTGCTCGTCGGCGGCGCTTATCTCTGAAAGCGGTCTTGCCGAAAAGGCGTGAACCGGCTTTGGTGTGCTTACCGCCGTCTTCTGCGGCAGTCGCACCTCCTCGACCATAGTGTTCCATTCTCCGCACTCGGTGCATTTGCCCATCCATTTCGGACTTTCAAATCCGCATTCTGTGCAGACATAAACCGTTTTGCTTTTTCCTGCCATTTTATATTCTCCCACATTTATTTTTACAAATTTTCCTCGGAAAAGAAGCTTACTATTCCGCAAAAAATCGAAAACGCCATTTTTTTCTGATATTCCTCGTCCTTAAGCCTTTTAAGCTCGGCTGAGTTGCTTAAAAAACCGCACTCCACAAGCACCGCGGGAACAGTGGCGTTGTAGAGAAGATAGGTACTGCTTGTCGCCTGCTTGTTGACCCGAGTGTTTTCGGGCTGTAAAAGCTTTACAATAGACCTTTGTATGCAGTCTCCCAGCGCCTTTGATTGATCATGCTCCGCGCTGTAAAATACCTGCGAGCCGTTTGCGGCGGAGGTCGTAAATTTGTTAAGGTGGATGCTCACAAAAACCGCGTTCGGATTATCTTTCATAAGCCCTAAGCGGTTTTTAAGGTCGCTTTTTTTGCGGGTAGCAATCTTATCGGTCTCAACGTCGTCGGTCGAGACATCGCTTTCCCTCGTCATTATAACCTCGAAACCGCCCTGCTTTAAAAAATCCTTTAGAGTAAGAGCAATCTTTAAATTGATGTCCTTTTCAACGGTTCCGTCGGGAGCAACCGCTCCCCCGTCAAACCCGCCGTGACCCGCATCAAGTATAATTACCTGACGTTCCTTTACCGCGTTCCAAGCGGTTATGTATTCATAACCTCCCGCAACCGCGGCGCTTAATACCGCAAGGCATAAAACAACAGCTAAAACTGCCGCAATTTTTCTTTTAAAAATCACATTATCACTCCAGTCACTACTGTTTTAAAAATATGATTTTTTTATGTGCGGTAGAACAAGATAAATCATACACATTTATCAAAACGCCTTAGTGAAATGCAACACCCATATTATAATCTTTTTCTTCTGATTTTTCAATATCAAGAACACAAGTCGCCCTGTTTTCGCTTAGTGTCGCCTTAACATTATCCGATAGGTTGATTTTCAAAAGTTATTTTCCAAGTATTTTATGATTTTTCGGGCAATCCGTTGATGCCCTAAATCCGTAGGATGAAGCCCGTCCTTTACAAAGGTTTCTCTTACAACCGGAATATTTGGCTGAATCCCGCTGTATTTATACAAATCAAGAACAGGCAGTGAATAATACTCCGCAACCTCTCTGATTGCGTCAATATATGATTTCAGATACAAGCCTGTTGCAGCGTTCTTGACAACATCTTCATCTGCCCGATGGATCGGTGTTATAACGACAATTTCAGTAGTAGGATACTTTTCGATCAATGTTCTGTAAAGGGTATGCAGCGCGCCGTAAAACGTATCTGATGTCCTGTCCCCGAATGTGCCGAAATCCGCGTCGCCGTGCCCGTAATCATTTGTACCGCCAAAGACGATAATAAAATCAAATTCCCCCTTCATTTCTCTTGCTCTTTTACAAAAGTCTTCATCAAAGGTCGGGTGATCCCATGTGATTGATTTTTGTTTTGCGATTCTTGTGCCTGCGATACCGCAGTTCACACAATTCGCACCCGAGTATTCACGGAAATAATCAACATAGCCATAACGGTCGGTTGCACCGTAGCCTTCTGTTATGCTGTCGCCTAAAAAGGCAATATTTTTATTAAGCAGCTCCATTATTATCCCTTTTCATTTATAATAAATTTTCTTCTAAACTTTTATGCACTGTTTCACCCTTATTCAATCCTGTCACCTCTGCAAACAGGAAGTTCAAAAAGTCCGCCGTTTAAAGCATCAGCCATCTTTTTGACACCGTTTACAACAGCAAAATCCCTGTTATAAAGCAGCAGAGCTCCGTCGTCTAACACGGTTTTGTCTTTAATTCCCTCAAAACAAACATACTTATCCTTAAGGCCTATAACCGCGCTGCCGTTTTCAAGAGGAACAAACAAAAGCATCTTAAAGTCATCTCCGCCGTTCAGTAAAACATCTAACCTGTCATCCCCTTTTACCGTTACCGCGTTCTTACCGAAAACATCATAAGCAACATAGGTCATATCCCGATCCAATTCGGCGTCTGCGGCACTGATAAAGCCTCTGACCCCCTTACCGTTTTCTGTAATATTATAAGCTATCACAACGCCGTTTTTACCGTCCCTGTTGTAGATCTTAAAGGGTTTTCCGCTTGTCGCGGAATCTTCGAACATACAATCATCACAAGGCAGAGCAGGGCTCGGCATACGTATAATTCTGCCATCGGAAAAGATTAACGGTTTAATGATTTCAAAATCTGTTTTTCCTAATTCATCGCTGATATAGACAGGCCCGCCGCTTATTGAATGAGAAACAGCGTTTTTAAGCTTTTGACTGTCATAGGTCCACCACATATCATAGTCGCCGTAGTAAACAGGACCGTAAAACAGACTGTTAAAAGCCGACTGCCGGATGGTTAAATTGAACCGTTCTCTGCTTTCGGGAAGAAAGTCACAGGAAATTCTCGTTACACCGCTTTGCCTGTTCCAATAGTTCTCAAGCGACATACCCATACAGTTGATAACGCTGCCGCCAAAAAAGGTGTCTGCCGCATTTTCAATAGCTTTATGTAAATTCTCGGCCGCTTTTCCGATCTTCATAACACGCTTTGAAAATCTCCGTAAACAGGCCTGATTATCAACCTTTATAAAATCTATTCCGCATTTACCGTAATATTCGTTTTGTAAATAATAATACTTCTTGATGCTGTTTTCATCAAATTTATGAACCAGCATACCCTCCTGTGACCAAAATATCAGATCCTTAAACCGCTCTTCCTCTGCAATTTCACCGTTAGGGTCAATTCCGTTCCAATATCCTGTAGTAGGGTACCAAAGCCCTACCTTCAACCCCAAATTATGCAGTTTGGAAACGGTGGAATCAAGTCCGTTCGGGAATCTGTCTTTATCCGCCTTAAAGCTGTATAATTCTCTTGTGGAATTCACCCCTATTTTGTTGTTCTTAACATCGCCCCACATATCGTCTATCATAAACCATTTGACAGGAATATTTTTATTTTCAAATTCCTCTACTTTTGAAATCAGTTTTTCTTCTGACACCTCAATATTAAAAGCATCCCAACTGCAAAATCCCAAATAATTAAGAATTTCCGGATATAAACGATCTTTTCGCATGAGAGGTTTTTTCCCCGCAAGAGTAAAACCGCTGTAAACCGTCTGATAAATCATTTCTTTAAAGTCTTGACCGAAGGACAAAAGCGCAACAATTCCGTCACAGGAATTACTGCGGCAGTTATCGTAGGCATAAAGCGAAAATACTCCGTTTTGTTCGCCTTTAAAATTGCTCTTTATTCCATTGTGGCAAAATGCGGAAATAAAGCATCTTTTCTTTTCAAACGCAAACATCAGCGACTGCGTATACAAAGGGAGTGAGGAAAAATCATCTGAAAACATAACCCTTGACCACCATTCACTTCCGCGGTATATGGCGGTAAACTTTTCAATATTACATGGTTTCAGTTCTAAACCCACTGCATTTTCTTCATAAAAATGAATGTTTCCTTTTTTTGAAAAAAGATTTTGCGGCAAATAATCAGCTGTAAAGCGCAATGCAAACGTACTGTCCTTACAAACAACCGAGACTTTGAACTCCGCGCCTATTTCGGGTAAAGAGTATTGAATCGAATCTTTTTCCGCTGAAAAAAAATTTAGATATGTTTTTTCATTCTCTTCGGTCATTATGTAGGCATTTATCAATTCAAAAATATTCACACCGAAATCCGTGCAAATGAAAATTTTCTTTCCGTTCTTAACAAAATACATAGCGCTATCCCTTCAATTCGTTTATACCTTCACAAATACTATGATTCTGCCGACATTATACTAAATCGTCTTTTATTTCGCAACCCTCGGCTATATTTCTTATAGTATCGCTATCGGTCAGAACCCATGCTGCGATTCTTTTTCCGTTATACCAATTCTTTCCGGCAGAGGAATAATTGCAGCACGTAATTTTTTTACCGCCGTTCAGCGGCACTGAAAAAGTCGCCTCATTATCATGATTGATGCCGAGTAATTCTATCCCTATTTTTCCTTTTTCGTCTGTTGCCAAGGGGAACGTATTGTCAAGATTATATCCAAACCGTTCGTCAAAGCCTAAAACGATCGGACCGTACTGTATCGAAGAAAAACCGTTTTGCGACTGTATATGCGGATTCATATCAAAACAAATATCAACAATGTCGCCTTTTTTCCAGTTCCGTTTAATTGAAAAATAGGCTTTTGACGGCGGATAATAATTTTCTCTGCCGTTTACTTTAATTTTAGTATTTCTTGAAAACGAAGGTATTCTGAACGAAAGTTCAAATTCGTTCGGGCAATCCGAAATACTGATTCTCACATCACCGCTATAAGGATATTTTGTAGTGACCCCGCATTCAAAATTTTGTTGATTCCGTTTCACAGAAATACTTCCGTTAAAATAATAGTTAAATACCAATCCTTTTTTATTCTGTAAAACAGAGGTATCGGCGAACAAGCCCACTCCTGCCGCGCCGATGCAAGCACAGCAGCCGTAATAACTGTCTTCCTGCATTTTCTTCAGACCGCCCACACCCAAGCCCCTGAAGCCCGGCAAAAGAGGAGAATAACTGTCAAACGGCAAACCCGCGTCGTTTATGCCGTTTTTTACATTGTTTTTAAAGCTTTGACGGTAGCGCTCGATTCTTTCAAAATCAAAGCCGATCTTTTTTGTATTTACCGCTCCCTGCAAAGCGTTAAGCGCCGAGCGTTCCACCCGGTCGGCATACTGTGAATCCCCTGTTAACAGCAAAAGCCGTGTACAAAGCTTCATCCATGTAACTGTTACACAGGTTTCGTTTTTGAGCGTCGTTATTGACGGGTCGGTTTGCGTAACAGAGGAATTGTCGAGACGTTCATGGTCACAGCCGCAGCCTCCGATAACAGTAACATCGGTTTTTATGATTTCCGCTGCAAAATTCTTGACTGCTTTTAAATAACATTTGTCTTCGGTTACACGGTAATATTCTAAAAGCCCTTCCATACACGACATCATTTCATAAGCTTTTCTGACGCCGAATTCATAAGGATGCTTAGTTTCATTTAAACTTGATAAATATATATTTTCCAAAGAAGAAAAACCGCAGGAAACAATATGAGAACCGAACTCCAGATAATTTTTATTCCCCGTAATATTGTAGAGCTTCACCATCGGCTCTAAAATTGACGCCGCGTTCAAACCGCCTAAAACAGGATGTCCCGCATCCAGAATGCTTTTTTTACCGTACCCTATTTTTTCGGTAACAGCATCGGCAGCTTTGCAAAGAGAATCTATAATTCTTAATTTCAGGCCATCTGATTTACAAATATCACAGAAATACTCAAGTCCCAAAAAAACATATTTTCTGCACCATAAGTCCCATAAACCGAATTCTTCGTCCGGTAAATATGTAGATATTCTTCCCCGCTCATCCTGCGTTGATAAAATATCAATAACAGTTTCTTCTAATATTTCATATAATTCGGCATCTTTTGTATAAGCGTACACCATAACTGCTCCGCGCATCATTTTGCCCCAGTATTCGCCTCTCCAACCGCCGAACCATTTGCCGGTTCCGTTTTTTTCGGATGACGGAGTATCCAAATGAACACGGTATTGCGAAACAAACAATGCCCACATTTTTCGGTTCTTAAGATGTGTATCCTGCAAAAACAAAATGGTGTCGTCTATCTCTCCGGTATAATCAAAATCTGCACCCTCGCATAAAAAAAGTTTATTAAGGTCTGTTCTTGAAAAAACCGATGAATCTTTAATTTCTGAATTAATGTTTTCCATTATCTGCTTTCCAATCTCTAAGCCATTTATAGGATGAATGAAGACGCAAACGTTATTTTTCGCCCCCGAAATACAGCGGCAGAAAATACCAAGGCCAATATCTTTGCGGCAGTTCTTTATCCCTTAAAACTTTAGTTTTTCCGTTTCTTTCCTCCCTGACCGCAACGGGAAAAGATGAATAAGAATGATATCCGGTTGTTGAAAGGACGGCGGAAACCGTAGAATTATCGTTAAGAATAACCGGTCTTTCACCGCCGCCGCCCACCACGCAGACGCCGCCCAATATTTCAGTAACTCCGCCGTCTCTTGTAATGTTAGCCGAGCCCTCCTGTTCGGTCTTAAACCCGCTCCACCAAAGCGTGCCGCCGATGTTTTCAACCTCTATATCGGAGCGTTCGGGATTGATAGAGTGGCACCAAGCGGTTTGTTTATAAAAGGAGAATCCGGGAATATCTTTATAAACCTTTCTATCGCCGATAGTACAGGCGCAGTTTTCAAAAAACACTTCCGCACCGGGTTTGGTATTACAATAAAACGCGCAGGCCTGCGTATGCATATCTCTCATATAAACGCTTCTTGTACCGTCATGCCTGAACATTCGTATTCTTCCGGCACAGAAATTCCAGGAAAACAACCTTTCCAGGAAAAGCAAATCCTTATCGCCTATAATGTGAAAAACCGCTTCTTTTTCAGTATTGCTGAGAGTTTCACCCGAAATAATATCGCAAAACATAAAATTTATATGTTTCACCGTTTCGGGAATGTCAATCGGCCGAGTAATAAGATAGTGACCCGGCTGGAACCAAAAATCGGCTTTTCCGCTGTTAAATGCCCTGATAATACTTTCCGTATCGTCGGTTATCCCGTCGCCGACCGCGCCGAAATCATTGACGCAGCACCGTTTCGAAAGATCGTTTTCAACAGAAACTTGGGGAAGCGGCGGAACAGAAAGATTTACGCTTTTTGCGTCTTTTGTAAACAATGTATACCCCTTATGGGTGCAGTATTCATCAATATGTCCGTCGGGAATAAACTTTTCAAACCAGTTTTCTTCCATGGCTGCCGAAAAGCCTTTTGTGTTGATATTTCTTACAAACAAACAACCCATTGTATATTTAACGGCGGTATATTCGGTGCCGTTGCTGATAAAATTTCCGTCCACTAACACAACATGAGCCATGGGCCCGTCAACATTAATTACCGGAACATTATTATGGCTTTTTACACCGACAAACTGCGCCGCATTATCTTTAACATAGATTCCGTATTTAAGCTGATTATTGAGTGTAATATTTTCAAAATGAGAACAGGTGCGGAATGTTGAAATTTTTATTCCGTAATTGAAGCCCTCAACTTTTAGGTCGCGAACATTGGCGGCAGAGTGGATTTCGTTTTTTATCCAAAGTCCTATTGCACCCTCGCCGTTTTTATCGGAGGAGCGGATCACAGCATTACGTATTGTACCGGAATTGTTTGCGAAATATACGATACCGACGGCTCCGGGGTTACCGGAGCCGATATCGACCGTCATATTTTCAAAATAATTGCTCATAGCAACGTTGGAGCGCTCACCCTGCATGAAATTTATAACCGGTCTTTCCTGTCCGAACTCAAATCCCTTGCAGTTATCCTTAAGCTTTATTATTGTCTTATCTTTGTTTTGACCGATAAATCTGATACATCGGTTAAGCTCAAACCCGCCGCTTGTATAATGATACATCATATTATGAAGAGCTTTAAGCGTATAAGAAACCGTATCCGAAACCAAATATGTACCGTTCGGAAAATAAACAGACGGAACTTGGTCGATATCAACAGGGAATATCGCAAATATTCTGCCCTTTAGTTTTCTGTTTTCTCTGCTGATATAAGTATTGTCCGGAGATTTTTTTAAGGTTTCGTATACCTCTTTCATCTCCGCTATCATGCAAAATAAAATATCATCCAAAATTTTGCAAAGCTTTTGAGTACAATCCTCTTTACCGGTATTGTCCACAAAATACGGTGCCTTTGTTACATCAATTATACCCTTGCAATTATTCGGAAATATCACGTTATCATAATATGACATTTCTATAAACCTCAAATTTCTTCTTTTCTATCTTTCTTTTGCGATACAACAAAACCAAAAGCAAGAATTAGAATCAATGCTGTCCCGGAAATCACAAAAACAACAGGTGCTAAATATTTATATCCGAATGTAAAATAGCCGGTTATCGGGGAAACTGGCAAATTTGTTGTTGGAAAATCATAAAATGAACCGAGTTTACTCACCTTAAAATTATCATAATAAGTATTATAACCCGACGCACGGACTCCTGCAAAGCCGTTGCCGCATACCGTTGATTTTTCATTGAAAACAAGTTTCCCGTCGAAATAGCACTGTATCACATCTCCGGAACAAACAGCCCTTAAAGAATGAACGCCTTCATCAATTTCGGTATTTTTGTCAACAGCTATATTTGCTTTATTGGTTCGGTCGTACAGAATAAGGTACGCAGATCCGCCCGCAGGAGTAATAATACCGTATTCATATCCGCTTAGCGGACCGGACGAACGCATACAAATTCGAGCCGAACCGATCGTTGATTCCCCGATCAGTCCTTTTTCGGTATCAACCGTAACATCAGCCGAAACCTCATAGTCCGACCACAGTCTGCTGCCCTTTACATTACTCATATATGCGGATCCGTTTACTTGAAGCTGACCGTTGTAAATTCCGGGCAAATCGGTATCCCAGCCACGCTCGGAGAGCGAGCTTTCACCGTCGAAATTGTCAAAAAACCAAACATCTTCGGATAATTTTGAAATTTCATTGTCTTCTATAATATCAGAATAATCAAAAAATTTTACACAAAAACTGTCTACCTTGATTCCGACGGTGTTTTCCTCGGAAGCAACCGCTCTTATTCCCGCATATCCTTTCAGGTAAGGCTCAATCTTAACATTTTTTATAGAAGTTCCGTTATCTGTAACATCAAATACTTTCATGCCGTCAAACAGACACAAAACTCTGTTGCCGGTAACAACCATCCGCAAAGTATGGTATTCCTCCGGGCTGATACCGATATTCATTTTGTATGTTGTATTATTAATTTTTCCGCCGGATTCTCCGCGCTTGTACAATAATAAATAGCTTTCATTACTAATGGGGTCAAGCGTCATTCCGAATTCATAACCGTTTTTTGCTTTTTCTGTACTTCTTGCTACGATTCTTGCAGATACTGCTGAAACATAATTTCCTTTATTAAGGCATAATTTGCCCTCGACAACATAATCGGTAAGATTTTCGGCGCCTTCGATTTCAGAAAGATACATCGCTTTATTCGGCGACATATCAAAATATTTTTCCTTCGTTACACGCTTTCCCGCATCTGTATTCCAGCCTATTGCAGTCATTGGAGCAAAAACGTCAAAATCGTCCTTATAATAATACTCCTGAGGATAAAAACCGTCATAAATTTTCAGGTCTTCCTCCGAGACGTTTCTGACGCTGAAATTATCCAACACCATCCCGACAGAGGTTTCATTATTACCCAAAGCTTTAATGCCCACATATCCCACAGTGTAGGCTTCTCCGTCTGTCACATCAAAAACGGGTGTGCCGTCGATCAAACCGATAATTCTGTCACCCAAAACAATCATTTTATACTCGTGGTATGCGAATTTATCCCCGCCGAAATCAGCGGTATAAACCGTTCCGTTTATTTTCCCGCCTGACACGCCTCTCTTATAAAGCTGGAGATACGTAGTTCCTTTTTCAGGATCATCTGTAAGCCCGAATTCATAACCGCCGCTTGCTTTATTGGTTGATCTTGCAACAATTCTTGCACTTGAAAGAGCAGTCGGATTCCCGTCCTTTAATGCCATTTTTGCTTCTATAACATAATTATCCCATTTATCGGAATCGGCAATTCCGGATAGATACATTGAAGTATTCGGAGAAATTTCATATATCCCCGCCGATGTATTCCGACTTCCGGAATCCGAACTCCAACCTGAAGAAGTCATAGAAACTTCTTTATTAAATTCATCAGAGTAATAATACCCTTCCTGATAGGTATATGAAATATCTTCTTTTGTGACTTCGCGTACCACGATATTATCAAAAGCAGCGCCGACGGAATTCCCGACCGAGCGAAGACCGACATATCCAGCCGATAAGCTTTCGGAATCATCAACATCAAATATCAAGCTTCCGTCCAAATAGCAGATAATTCTCTTTCCGTAAAGCGTCATTCTTAAACGATAGGATTCATTCTGCATAAGATCCGTTTTATCATATTTCAAAACCTTTCCGTTGATTTTACCGCCGCTCACACCGCGCTTGTAAAGGATCACAGACTTGTTACCCTGCGAATCAACTGTAATTCCGTATTCGTAACCGCTGTTAGCCGCATTTACGGTATGCGCTACGATTCTTGCCGACGCGCTTGATTCAATAGCTCCGCTTTCCAAAGCAACATCAGCTTCAAAAGTATAATCCTTCCAAGAGGAGGCGCCCGCGATTCCTGATAAATATACCGATTTTGCAGCATCAAGCACATATCTTCCGTCTTTTTTAGAGCCGTTCACGTTACTGCTCCAACCCTTTGAGGTCATGGTCGAATCATCGCTGAAGTCATCCTTATATTCCGGAGCCGAGCTTAATTTTTCCACAGAAAAATCATCAAAAGTAACCGAAGATACACTTGAAGAAGCTGTATGTATCCCTGCACAGCCTGCGGTATAGGTTGTATCTTTTGCTGTAATAAAACAAGTATCGTTAAGATAGCATTTTATTGTACCTCCCGCAAATTCCATTTTTACCCGGAATTTTGTGGCAGGACTTATTCTTTCGGTCGTACTGAGAGAATATGTGCCTAAAACCGATTGCTTTGAATAACCGGAAAATACCTGCAGTTCAAGACCGCGAAGAACGCCGTCCTTCGCCCAAAAGCGCAGCCAATAACCTTTTTGGGAGTTTATCATTCCTGAAATATACGCATAGGACGATCCTGCTGTGTTTTCATTGATTTTGATGTTTGCTGAAACGGAATAATCTTTCCACGTATCACTGCCGCTTTTGTTACTGCAGGTGAGATTCACCGCCGTTGCGGCAGGAACGGTAAAATCAGAACCTGTATTATAATTTCCGGTAGTATTATTTTTCGTGTCCCAACCGTTTGCAATCATTGCATTTTTATTTGCAGCACCGCTCGGATTGTTGCCGTAAGAATTAAAATCATCACTAAACAGAATGCTTTCTGTATCTGCATAAAGTTTAATAAAATTCACAGCAGATAGGCTTCCGCTTATAATCATAACAACAGTCAATACGGAAACGAGCCTTCTAAATCTTTTTTTCATATAAATCCTCCCAAATTTTTTTACCGCAAAGGCGAAGCGTTATTATACCAAAAGGGTAAAACATAATCTCTTGTTTCAAGTAACATTTTGGACAACATTAATTTCATAAGTAACGGAGAAACCGTTTTCATTATACAGAGTAATACTTTTGGTTCCTTCGGTTGACATATCAGGAGTATTTGCAAGGAATAAATCAGCGGTATCAATTGTATATTCGGTGCCGTCAAGAGAAGATACTTTTACAACGCCGCCGGAATAGTCAAATTTATCATTCGGTGCAAAAACCGTTTTCGGGGTTTCGATCAGCATCATGGACTTTGGAAACAGCATATTGCAAATATTCGACGCGTCCCATTCTCTGCCCGTCAGCGATGTTTTTTCAATTCTTGAAACCCTTATTCTTTGGGCGTTATGAAATTCTATACTCGAACCATATGAACATCCGTATGAAACAAAGATATAATCTGATGTCACCGTGATACTCGGATCGATTATTTGGAAAAGGGGCGTGGTAACGGTTAAATTGTCGCTGTAAACCTCTCTGCCCATCCGCTCAATATCACAGAGGTATTCCCAGTTTTTTCCGTCTGTGCTGTGGGCGAGACTTAACCTTGTCCTTGAAAAATAAGATCCCAAAGAAATCGGACTGTCGTTCACCCAAACAAGGTAGTAATCGGTCTCTCCTGCCGAAGCGGAATCATCCTTAGCAATCGAAAAACTGGATGCCGCACATTGCATTTTGGGAATTTGATAAAGTCCTTTCCAAGTAATACCGCCGTCATTTGACACGGTATACTGCATACATCCTAACGTGTTTCTCGAATAATACATACGAAGTGTGCCGTCATCGCAGGCTATAATTTTTGATTCACACCATGATGAGGTCGTGTTATCCTTGCTGCCGTAGAGGATGTCGGTCGTGTTGTTTTTCGAACAGTTCCATGTTTTTCCCGAATCGTCGCTGTAATAAACTTCGGTATAGTGACCGCTGGAAGACGTAATATAAGGATTTGCATATAATCTGTTCGCAACCGGAAGGAATATTCTGTATTCTCCGTTTGAAAGCTTGACCTCTGTAAGAGAATTCACATGGAAAATTTTATCCACACGGTTGCCTGTCTTATACGGCGTAATCTGACTGCAAATCTTTGTCCAGCTTGCCATATAATCACTTGAAGAATATACCTCAAACAAAGAGTTTACCCGAATGTAATCGCCGTTATGTAATTTTAACAAACTGGGATAACCCCCGTCGCATAATTCCGAATACTGTGCAGTGGCATCAACAAAAGTTTCTCCGGAATTGTCCGAAACTGCAACCGCATTATATCCTACGCCGATCATATTTGTTCCGCTTAATTCCTCAATTTCAAAATTTGCCGCGTAATCGTTTGGATACGGTTCATATTCGGTAATGCCGGAAACTACCGTATCACCCTCAGGCAAGATAACGGAAATATCATCTGCGTCAAATAAAGTATTATGGGTGATAAATCCTATTTTCCCTGTTTGCTTATTTGAGATTTCGTTAAAATTACAGATATATTCGCTTTCCAAATCTCCGCCCACTACCGTAAGCGTAACGCAGCCGCCTGAAACCGTCAGATTAACATCGTACCATATTTCCGGATTCAGCACATTGTTTAGATCCTGATAATATGTATTCAACGGCAAATCGGTTTCGCACTCGGTTTCACAAACATACCACTTTTTCAAGCCGATATCATATCCGACCTTCAGATACGCGGTATTTGGAGAGTTGCGGAAAACAAATTCAAAATCCGAATTATCAGCTCCGTAATTATTATACCTTATTTTCGCGCTGAGTGTTGGATTTGTTTCAAATACATGAAGATAAGTTTTCGTAGAAGCAGGGGGAACAATATCGGTATGTGTAACGGCAAAATTATCATAGGTGACCGCCGAAACGCTCAAGGAGCTTACATAAATTCCCGAACATCCGCGGGAATAAGTTGAATCAACGGTATTTATTACACATTCCCCGTTCAGATAGCATTTAATCACGCTACCTGTAAATTCAAGTTTAATATTAAACATTATATTGGGCTGGATCCGACTTTCGGTATCAAGTGAATAATTGCCGAGAACCGCGGTCTTGGAATTGTTGTTGAAGGTTTGCAATTCGAGACTTCTGAGAACGCCGTTCTTCGCCCAGAGTCTTACCCAATACCCGCTCTTGGCATTGACTCTGCCCGAAATATAAGAATAAGAATTTCCTTCCGTATCACTATTATACATCATATCGGCAGAAACCGAATAATTATCCCACAACTGACTGTTTTCGACATTAGAGCAGGTAATGTTCACAGCCGCGCCGGCGGGAACGGTATAATCCGAACCGGTGTTATAATTCCCGGTTGTGTTGTTTGGGGTATCCCATCCCTTTGAAATCATGGCGTTTTTGTTTGCAACACCGCTTGGATTATTCCCGTAGGAATTAAAATCATCGTAAAAATAAATATCATCATTTTCAGCCGATGGCTTTACAGAGTAATATTTATTGGTTTTATTTTCCGAACTGACAGCCCAATTATCGTTGCCGCTTTCCTCAAGCCATTCCGATGGGCTTGAAAACAGTTCGCTGTTTTCAAAATCCGTGCTGTAATATGTCGCAGTAGGCGTTGCAGCCGAAACAGGCTTTTCCGCCGCATTGCCGTATACAGTAAAATTATCAAATGTTGCGTCACCGCTGACCGTAATAACTCCGGCACAACCTTTGTTAAACAAATTTGCAGAATTTACTTTCGGTGAAGAACAAATTAAAGAGTAATCGATATATGCGCTTACAATATGATCTGACGATATACAAAGCTGCATATTAAACCATTCGCCGCGACATACATCAATGTTATTTTGCATTGCGATTCTTGTTGAACCGGATGCGTTTTTCTGATAAACTCGCAGCGTAGCGCTGTTTCTGGCATTAACCTCATCCGCATTTTTATTAAGCGTCAAAGTCGCATAATAATACCCGTTTTGGTCCGCATTCAATACCAATCCCGCCGCGCTGTCGTAAGACTCGATACAAATATCGGCTGAAACCGAAGACAGCTCACCGTACAAATTATTAAAATATGAGCAGCTCGTTGAAATTCCGTAGGGAATTTGGACTATTTTAAGCTTGCTGTTTTGAAGATACATTTTCCCCCTTTTCATTTCAAAGGTGCTTCCCCACTGATCTGCGGTATCAGAATCGAATTTTGAAGAAAGCAAACAGTTTCCGAACGGTACATTCAGCAGAGAAAGCTGTGAAGAAAGGTTGTCATATGCCGCTTTTGCATCATCTGAAAGACTGCTTAATTCATTATCGGAAAATTTGTCGCAGTCTCTGATAAGATTTTTGAAAACAACAGCGTTATTCCGTGTGACAATTTTATCCTTGTTTGCTAACAGCCTTGTTTCAATGCTTGAAACAGCATTCTTTTTCACATTGAAAACAAAATTTTGCTTCATTCCGAAAAGTTGGACGCTAACGTTATTCTTCCCATCTGAAAGGCGTATCGGATTTACATAATCATTTTTCAATAAAGCAGTAAAAACCGTACCGTCGTAATCGGTAATATTTAGCTTATAATCATTAATATCCAAACTGTTTCCGCTGCGAATCTCAATTTCATCATTATAAGCATAACCGCACATTGATATTTTTTTATAGTTTTTTTCCGTTCTGTCCGTAACGCGAAAACCCGTCACGTTTCCCTTTGCACGGTAAGATTTCATTCCCACGGTTCCCTTTAGGTATGGGTTATCGTTATCGGTATATCCCCCCAACAGACAGTTGTTCAGAAAGCAATATATTGTATTTCCTTTACATAACAAATTTACATCATAATATCTCCCGAGACCTATTTCCTTTGCACCGATAACATTTTGAATATAATCATTGTCAAAAGCAGTTAATAATGTATACCCGTCGGCAGAGCGCTTATACAATTCGCCCTTTATGTATGCCGCCGAAGAAGCGTCGACCGATAATCTGAATTCATAAGACCGATTTGAAGCCTCTCTTCTTGCCACGAGCGCTAAATAGGAAGACTTCTTTGTATAATCATAGTTATCATACAAAAATTTTGCACTGACCTGATAATCGGTCCAATCTGACGCTTTGATACTGTTATAATATGCTGAATCAACCGTTGACTCGGTTGTATCAAAAGAATATGTTGACGAGGAATTTGAAATAACGGCAGTTCCGCTTTCATCGGAAATTTTCCAATTGCTTGAGTCAAATTTGTCAGAAATAAGGTCATTGGGTCTGGACTTAAGCGAAACAATATCGACAATATCCACCTTACCGTTGCCGTTCATGTCGGCAATTTCCGAATATTCATTGTCAAATAAAACGGATTTTTTCAACAAGGATAAATCGTCAGAGGTATTGAATCCGTCTCCGTTCATATCACCCTTGTTTCTTTCTCTGAACGACACATTAAGCGTATGATCCGATAAAAATTCTTTAAAAGTGTACTCATTCGTCGGAGCAATATCCCTTCCGTCAACAGTGATTTTATCTATTACATAACCCTCATCGGGAATAATGTTACAGGTTATGCTTTTTCTCGCAGCAATCACAACAGTCCCGCTTGGCGTAACAGTCCCGCCAATACCGTCAACCGCCGTTACAAGCGTATATTCCGATGCGGCAAAGGCTGTCATATTCGGCAAAACAACGGCTGATAGTATAATAAATAATACCAAACAAACCGAAATTGTTTTTTTGAAATATTCCATATGAGGACCTCCTGTAAAAATTTCAAAAAATCTGTAAGCACACTGAAAAATCGGTAGGTTTACACATTATTTGAAAAGCTTGCCTCCCCCCCACCTGAGAAGGGAGGCAAGAAACTGTTAAAACGATTCTAAAATTCTCTTAATGCGAACAGCATCACGAATATCTGTTACGCCGTCTTTATTGATATCTGCTTCACCTGAATCCTGTAATAAGCGGCCGATAATAACAGTCATATCATCGGCATCCGATATTTGATTGCCGTCGAAGTCTCCGACAATTTCTTTAACATACTGATCCAAATTATCAAAATCAAAAACAGTGATATTATCAACTTCAATTGCCGAATTATTCGCAGTTGACTTGATACCGGCATTCATTGCAATAGAACCCTTGGTATAGGTTTCATCTGTCGCTTCAATGATTAAGGTATCATTAAGATACACCTTAATTGAGGTGCCGTTAAATTCCATTTTTACAGTAAATGCAGTGGAACAAAGCGGTCTTGACGATGGCTCGTAAGCAGTGCCTATATCATTGCCCTTATAATTTTTCTGTAAATGGATTTCTCTGATATGTCCGGAAGATCCCATATAAATTTTTAGGAAATAGCCGGTCTTATAATCGGTGATTCTGCCGCCTAAAAAGATAAAAGTGTTTGAGACAGCGTCACTTCTGATATCCCAGCTTACCGAGTAGTTTTGCCAATTCTTTGCTTTTGTCGTATTCAGGAAAAGATTTACATCGTTGTCGGCAGTGGTTGGAATTGTAAGACGTCCGTCGGCAAAATAGGGAACATAATTTGTAAGCATCGCGTTGCTTGATGAACCCCAGCCCGCCTTTTGAATGTACTGTTTATCGTATGTTACTCCGTCTTCTAAATAGCTTGGAGTATAATCGTCGAAGTTTTCGACCTTGTTCGGTGTGGGGGCAGGTATTATATCATAATCATATACAACAAAGTTATCGATAGTTGTAGTTATGCCTGTTCCGGTAGTGCTTCCAATATAGCGAATACCTGCGAAACCTATTTGATAATCATTATCGGTTGCGGTAAGCATTTTCACTCCGTCAATATAGGCATCAATTCTGTTTCCTTGGAAAACAGCCTTAACATTATATGCTTTGCCCTGTTCAATCGTTGCCTCGCAGGTTGCAAGTTCACCGGAGCCACCTCTTGAATAAATTCGCATTCCGGCAGTGCCGTCTGTTTTAATGAAGATTTGCACTTCATAGCCGTTTGGATTTAATCCGACAGCGTCATTATGCCTTCCGGAAACTCCGGCATAAACATTTTCCGAAACAGTTCCCTCACCGAAAGTCACATCGGCCTCAACCGAATAGTCATTCCAGGCCAAAGCGCCTTTAGCACCTGCAGATTGATAACCCAAATGATTATAAGTACAGTCTGACGGGATATTCAATGCTCCATCCGCAAAAAAACCTGCTGTTGCATTATTATAAACAGACCAACCGTTATTTCTTAAAGCAGAAGCTTTTAATGCATTGGTTTCCTGATTATAACTTGAAAAATCATCATAAAACTTATTCGACAATATCTCTGTATGATTCACAGTAAATTCATCACAAACAGCCAGATAACTTTTCGATGCAAAACGAATTCCGGCAGGACCCGTGGGATAAGCGCCCTTTTCATCTGTGTAATCGATCACGAGAGTATCCCCGAGGAAACATTTTATATTATTCCCTTCTACTGCAACCTTTACTTCAAGCTCCTGACCCAATTCAAACAGATCATTCTTATTGGTAACGATGTTACCGTCGGAGGTTATAATCCTGTTGGTACCTCTTTCAAAAAGTCTTACATAGCCTGTAGTAGAGCCCGTAGGACAGCAAAGCTGGAATTCATATCCGCCCGAAGCGGCTGTTGTATTTCTTACCGAAATACCGGCTGTGGCAGGTGTTGTTGGGGCAACGCCCGCTTCGCCTAATGTCAATTTGCAGGTCACGGTGTAATCTTTATAGGTTGTAAAATCAAATTTTGTATCACGAAGCTGCGCCCAAATTTGATTTGTATCTGTTGCGGAATGAACAAATTTTCCGCCTGTAACACATGCCTTCGCATACCCTAAATTGGTGTTGTTAGTTGATTCCCATCCCGAAAGTTCCGCATCATTAAAAGTTTCGGTGTAGCATGTTACATTAAATGGCATATCTGCAAACGCAACCGTTGAAAACAGGCTTGTTAACAGAGAAAAAACGAGTGCTATGGAAAGTGAGAAAACTAAGAATCTTTTTGCTTTCATAAAAATCTTCCCTTCAATTATTTTGTTACTTTGTCATATATCCCGTCAAGATACTCCGCCTGCGATGGAGTGATCTTGGCAAACGGTTTTCTGCAATCGCCGCAAGGGATGCCCGATTTTGTAAGGAAATACTTTACCGAAGCATTTACACCTACCTTAATCATTGCTTCGATAATTTCATTTGCTTCCCTTTGCTTTTGTGCGGCGCCTTCCATGTTTCCTGCCTCAAAGTATTTTTTAATTTCCATATACTTTTGCGGCATTACATTGAATGTTGAACCGATGGCGGCGGTAATACCGATCGGAAGTGCATTACAGTAAATTTCATCATGACCGTTAAAGAGCATTAATTCCGGATACCTGCGGCTGATTTTTTCAAGCTCAAAAAGGTTATATGAGGTATATTTAAGTCCTTTAGCACCTGAAGCGTCCAGTATAGTCTTAATATTATCGGCTGTAATCTCAACACCCGAAAAAGCAGGAATACTGTAAATGATAAGCGGTAAATCAGGAGCCGCCTTTGCAAGATCCTCATAATATCCCGCAATTTCATCAAAAGAAAATTTGTAATAGAAAGGCGGAACGCTGGATACGGCCGAAGCCCCGATTTCCTTTGCGTGACGCGCCAAATCAGCGGTTTTATCCGTTCCTATATCGCCAACATGTGCAATAACCGGAACTCTTCCGTCTGTTGTTTTGATAACCGTTTCTAAAACTTTTTTTCTTTCCTCCGCTGTCATTAAAAAGCACTCCGATGTGCTTCCGCAAGCGTAAAATCCGCCGACGCCTTTCGCAATCAAACTGTTAACCAGCTCTTTCAGTGCACCGTAATTTACATCGCCGTTTTCCTTAAAAGGGGTAACAAGCGCCGGAATAATTCCACTAAAATTCATTTTTCTTCCTCCATCAGTCATTCCCGAACAATTCCATGGGTATTTTAAATATTATTATTTTAATCATTTTCTTTTGTGTTTTTGGGTTTGCTTTGGCGCAATGCGCGTCGTTCGGAAAAAGACAAACTGCTGTACCCTTATTAAGCGGGACGTCTAAATAAGGCTTGCCGAAAATCTTTACAAAATCCTTTTCTTCCGTATAACTGTCAAACTCCATTTTATCGGCAGCTCCAACCGACATGAAAAATTCGCCGTCAATAACATAGTGGACATCCGCATATTTTCTGTGCGCCTCATAATAATCTTTTTCCTCAAATTTGCTGTCGGTTTCCAAAACGCTGCAATAAATACCGTTTTCAAGGTTGTGCCTGCCAAAAGGAATTTCTTCCCTTTCCGCCCTTTGAGCGAATTTGACACACATGGTAATCGGTTTGGAAAGACCTGCCGTACAGCTGTCAAAATATATCATAGCCAAACACCTTCTTCTTCCAAAAGTGAAATATCACAAATTGTGGTTGAATCCCAATCCTGTTTTTTCAGGCAGGATTTTTTGATCCTTGTAACAAGCGTTCTCTGCTCGTGGTGCACTGCAAGCGCAGATCCCGGCAAAACCTCTTTTTTTGCCGAAAACAGTACTGTGCCGTTAGTTACAAAAACATACTCTTTTGTAACATAAACCGCGGGGTCCACAAGCTGGAACAACGGGGAACGAAGCCGAGTCATTTTGTCGGGGAAGCAAAGACCCATTCGCTCGATATCGCATAAAAAATCCCAGTTTTTTCCGTCGGTACTTTTTGCGAGAGAAAGCCTTGTACGCTCTGATGTATTTCCCCTTGAAAGGGGAAGAGAATTCACCCAAACAAGGTAATATGTCCCTGAATCAAATCGATCCTCATAAACGGAAAAAGAAGATTTCCCGCATTGCATATATCGGATACATTTGATATTCTGCCAGGTTTCGCCGAAATCAAAAGACTCAAAATAGCATAAGAAGCGGCTTTCGGAACGTGTGCAGTATAACCTCATCGAGTTATCGCCGCAAAATACGATCTTACATTCGGCAATATCATTGATCGGCGTTTTTTCACCGCAATGATCAATAATTTCATCGGTGTCGGTTTTTGATCTTATCCAGGAAGCTCCGCCGTCGTCACTATAATAGACAACGGTATTATGTCCGTTTTTTTCGGCGCCCAAAGCGTCTATCGGGACTGTGTGTTTTTCTACTATCGGAATAAAAATTCTGTTTACCCCATTCGGCAGTGTGTATTCGCTCAGGGACTGCGTATGAAAAATCACACCGTTTTCAGGATAATCCTCTTCGCTGATTATGTGGGAAAGCGTTTTCCATTCTTTAAGATCGAATGATTCTTGAACCTCCAACCGATTATTAAGCAACACCTGAATATACTTTCCGTTTTTTAACCTTATGACGCTTTGATAGGCGCCGTTCGTGCAAAGACCTGCGTATTCTCCGCCCAAAGGCAAATCCGTAAAGGATGCGCCCCTGTCCTTACTGAAGAAGATACCTCTGCTTTCCGGGTTTTGAAAATCAATGGGTTTCTCGCTTCCCGTACCCAAAAGCTGTTTCTCGCTTAAAATTTTGCGAATACCTAAAAGGTTTCCCTCGTTGTTTTCAATAATCTGCATTGAGGCTGCCGGACTGTCAGGCGTTTCAATAACATACTGTACAATATCCTCCGCCGCCTCGGTTGCATTTTCTGCGTCAAGAAAAATTTCTTTTACTGAAAACTCTGCATTTTCAGAAAATAAGCTCACTTTGCCGTAGTTTGCATGACGCAGATTTTTAATATTCAATATAGAAATTCCGTCGATTTTCAGTTCAAAAAAGTTCTCTTGCGCGGTTGCGCAAACCGAGTATTCTTTTTCGGGAAAAATTTCAAATGTTCCGCTTTTGTAACATTGTGTTTTGCAGTCATACAAAGCGGGGGTGTCCTCTAATATCCAAGACTTTTCCGAAACATCAAACCGACATTTTAAGAATGCGGTATCGGGAGACTTGCGAAGAAAAAATCCGAACTGCCCGTCCCCGTTTATTTGGGATATTTTAAATTTGAAATTTAAGGTTAAATTCCTCGAAAAAAGGTGGAGTATTGCTTCCGAATATTCTTTTGTTTCAGCTGAAAACCATCCGTTTTTTAAAACAAATCTCGGTGTATACGGCTTACAGTACCAGCCCTTCGGCATACCCGCTGTATTGATGTCGTCAAAATTTGCCGAATAACGCTTGATAATCTTTTTACAGGCTTTTGAAGGCGCTTCCTCAAAATCACCCTCAATATTAAAGGTTGTAAAATCGGCACTGCTTTCGGGATGAATCCAAACACCGCCGTATCCCTTTGAAAACGCAAAATCATTGCTGTCATCAAAACATATCAGAGGTGCCCCGTTAAGATATCCCGTAAGATTTCCCTTATCGCAAACCAGTTTAAGCGTTAACGAATCGCCCTCAATCGTTATATCGGTTTTATCCAGTTCTATCCTTTTAAGAACATAATTACAGTCATACTTTTTAATAAGAAGAAGCGTGCTGTTTCCCTTCAGCCTTAACTGATAATTACCCTCAAAACCGATATTAAGACCTACCCCGATATAAACATTTTCCGCTGTCCTATGAAACAACGCAGAAACAGCGCTGACAGAGCCATACCGACAATCGTATAAATGCCAGCCCTCAAAAGCTCTCCTAAAGGTCAATTCATCCATTTTTCTTACTCCTTTTAAAAAGCTTCAGAAACAGGGATTTGAGAAATTCAAGCTGTTTTTTCAAAGGTGCAAAATACTTTGTTTTTTTCTTCGCTGAAACAACGGCAAGAAATACTGCCTCGGTTATAATCGCCAACAAAAGAATCAAAACAAAATAATCGAGAAAACCTCTTGCGGTAAATATAACTTCGATATCCAAATCTTCTTTAACATTTTCTCTGATTATTTTTCCAAAGAAAGCAAACTCTGTTTTGCCGTTGATTCTTACGCTCTTGACCTTCACAAAAATATTTTTCGGTTTCAGCTTGACCGAAAGAGTGTCGCCCTCAAGAATACCGGTATCCTGCGGTTCCACCTCTCCGTTGCCTAAAACAGTCCAATTAATATTGTATTTAGGAACAACCTCAATCTCATAGGACGTTTTAATACAATGAGAATCGAAGAGCGTAACCGTTTGTTTGCCGAGCGTAAACAAATCGGGTTCTTCCACAAGGCGAAGTCTTCCCGTATCAATTTCTTTTTTAGAACCGTCCAATGCCGTTACGGTTGCGATTCCGCCGCTAAAGCCGAAAATTTCGCCGACTCCGTAACGGACTTTGATCGGTTTTGTAACCTCGATTGATTTTGGGAAAAGCATATCGCTTATCGAATAATTATTCCATTCGGTATCTTGAAGCTTTTCCTTTTCAATACGGACGACCCTTAACCGCAAGCCCTGGTGATAGTTTGTTGAACTGCCGGTAATTTTTGTGGGGTCTGTACCGTCTGAACGTCCGAATGTAACAAATACATACTTATCCGTAACCTCAATACATGGATCTATACACTGGAACAGCGGCGTTGTAGAATCCATATCATTGCCGTAAACTTCCTCCGCCATGCGTTCAATATCACAAAGGAAGGTCCAGTTCTTTCCGTCGGTACTTCTTGCCAGACTGAGTCTTGAACGTGAGAAGTTAGAGCCCTTTATTACAGGATTATTGTTTACCCAAATCAAATAGTATGTGCCTCTGTCAGACGGGTCCTCAATAACGTTGAAAGAAGCTTTTGCACACTGCATTTCAGGGATCTGATATTGCCCCTCCCAAGTAACACCGCCGTCCTTGGAAACGGTATACTGTAAGCAACCGTATGAGTCACGGGAGAGATACATACGCAATGTACCGTCATCGCACTGAACAATTTTGCACTCTGCCCAGTCTGCGCTTGTTACGTCATCCGGATTCCAGGTAGTGGAAACATCCCTTGAATCACACTCGGATTCTTTCCATGTAACACCGCCGTCATCACTGTAAAACACCCTTGTATAGTGACTGGATGAAGAGGTTGTTAAGGTTGATTTATATAAGTTATCAATGACACAGAGGAATATTCTCCAGGTTCCGTCCTTTAGCTGATACTCCGTAAAAGAATTAATATGAATTGAATGATAGGCTCTGTCTAAGTCATCCAGCATTTCCTCCGGAGCAAAAATTCTGCCGACTTCCTCCCAGGTTTTGCCGTAATCCTTTGATTTTCTGATAATAAAATCGTTTTTACGGGTAAAAATGTAACTTCCGTCGTGCAGCTGCATGCAGGAATTATAGCCTTCATAACCGCAGAACGCCTCATAATACGGATCCTCTTCCGACAGCTCTTCAAAAGATTTACCGTTATCCTTGGAAAGTCCCACATAATTATATCCCGCTAAAATAACCTTGTCGCCGTCAAGACTTTCAACCTCGGCAGTACCGGTATAAACTCCTTTACGAACAGTATATTCCAGTATACCGTCCTGAACTTCTCCGCCGTTCGGGAATTCACATTTTATATTGTCAAAATAAAGCGATGTGCCGTCCGCAAAGGCCCCTACCCTGCCGTAGGTTGTTTGAGAAACCTTTTTAAGTGTTAACACTTCTTTACCGTCGAGCTTTACAGTAACATCCGTACCGCTTGCGGCAATGCTAAGCTTATACCATTTATTCGGTTCTATTTCGGAGGTTTTTTCAGAATAGACCGTATTAACATCGCAATCCCGTTCATTTTTCGTATCAACCGCAAACCATTGCTTTTTTGAACAGTCATATCCGATTTGCAAATATGCCGTTTCGGGCGACATACGGATAAAGAAACCGAATTTTCCGTCCGAACCTTTTTTGTCAGTCATAAAATCGAGTGTTATTTTCGGATCCGACTCAAAAACATGAAGCCAAGTATAGGTATAATCTGCGGTATATTTTGTACCGTAATACTTATTGTTCGCTGAGGAATAAATCTGCCAGTTATTTTTGTCGTCTTCCTCAACAAAATGGCTCGGATCGGAATTTACTTTTTCGTCCTCAAAATCATCCTCATATTTTGTGGGGGTTACCGTGGCTTTTGTAGCAGGTTCTTCAAGAACGGTACCGCGCATAACAAAATTATCAAATTTTGCATTTCCGTTATGTAAGCGTATGCCGGTTCTGCCCTCGGTATAATAATTTGACGATTCGCTGTCATCAAATGAGATAACAAGCTTATCATTAACATATACCTTTATCATATTATCAATGAATGTAACATTCATTGTGAACCATTCGTTTTCTTTGATATCCAAACCGTAACCCGATAAAGGTTCATTAAATACGCGAACATCGTCTTTTATAAACTGCAAAATCGGGTTAACCTTTCCCTTATCGTCAAATGCGTCCATTTTAACGCGGGCAATATAGTATCCGTCGTCGCCGATATTAAACGCAAATCCCATATACATGGCTTCCGAAAGCATCATCATTCTTGCACTTACAGAATCGAGTTTGGCATAAATCGGTTTTACAATACGCAGAGATGTTGAGGAAATGTTATATCTTTCCTGTTCCACACGGTAAGCTCCGTTGATAACCTTCCATTCTCCTCTGCCCTTTTCAACGCCGTCAAACCATTCAGACTCATCAAATTTTTTGCTGTCGTTAAAATCATTGCTGTAGATGATTTTACTGTTCTTAAGCTCCGGGTAAACAAGTATCTCCATGTTTTCCCTTGCGGTTTTCATGTTTTCAAACGCTTTATCGGACAGCTTTGTAATTTCATATGAAGAAAGCTCATCATAACGGTTTTGAAGGTCGTAGACCTTATCCTTGTCGGATAATTTCAATTTCTTCGGGTTGAGCTCCTTTAATTCCTCATCAAGTTTGTTGATATAATCATCACGGTTTTTTACTACAACTTTAGCGCTTTGTTTTTTGCCGTATGCAGTAATAGTAATGTTCTGTGAGCCTACCGAAAGATTATCGTAATCGGAAAGCATATCCGAAGTGAGAGACTCAACAAACACCGTGCCGTCTGCATCAATGCAGTTGATTTTGTAATCATAAGGATTAATTTCAAAACCTTCATAAATTTCAAATGTATTGTCCTTAAGCCCTTCAATTTGAATTCTATCGATATTGAATGGACCTTTCTCCTGAACGGTGAAATTGTCAACCGAGCCGGTAACTTTGGCTATTTTCATCCCCGCATAACCGCTATACGGAGCGTCCTCTGCGGTATCGTTGTAAATCATAAAGAGAATACCGTCAAGATAAATATATATCGTGCTGTCCTTACAAATTGCCTTAACCGAAAACAGTGTACCGTTAGACGCGGTCTTAGTACCGCCGAATTTTGCATTGATCTGCCCTGTAGTGACAGAGTTAACCAGCGTGTTTTGGCCTGAAACGTACTTGTAAAGATTAAGTGAAACAGTGCCGCCCCTTGTAACAAGGCGCAAATCATAATAATTGCTTCCCGTTCTTCGGAAGAATATACTGACCATTTGACCCGAACGTATCATTTTGGTCATGGTTGTATCAAACGATATATCCGCGGAAACAGAATAGTTTCTCCACTTGTCTGAACCCTCGGTATTGGCAGACATAGATATTGACGCTTCGCTGTTTGTTCCGTTCCAAGTGGATTTTAAGCGGTTATTTTTAATGGAAAGTTCGGTATTTGCACAACTTGTAACATTCCAATTAGGGCTTATTCCGTCATCAAAACTATCGTAAAACAGATATTCCGAATAGGTGAAATTAAACGTACTTTTCGCCGCGCCGTAGGTAACCGTAACCTTTTGATTTCCTTTTAGAGTATCATCATATCCGGTTATCATTTCTTCCGTTAAACCGACATTTCTGATGCTCGAGTCAATATAAGTTACCGCAAGATAAAGTTTCGATATATCCAAACTTTTACCGATATAGGACGATACAGGATTGCCGTCTGCAACAGAGTATATTTTTACGGATTTTGCAGCATTTTTAGAACATTTTTCATTCTTTATTAATTTCAAATTGTCAAAATCCACACTTCCGTTATTTGCGGACACATAGGATTTTGAAGTCATTTTATCCATTTTTGCACCGGTATATGAAAATACATTTTTATCGTTTGCAAAGCATAAAATAATATTTTCGGAAACCGTCATTTTCAGATTATAAAATTTTGAAAACTCAAACGACGTTCCCAATACCGATGAAAGGGATTTTGACATCAGCAACTCATCATCGCGGTAAAGCTGGAAATTACCCGTACTTATAAGTCTGAATTTATAAACCTTACCGTAACTGTCCGCAAAACAGGATATTTCTGCAAAAGTACTTCTTTTTGTCGCCGTACCGCTTACTTCTGAGTTAATTGAAGCGTCTGCAGAAAAGCTATAGGTTTCACCGATATTTTTAGTATATTCCGTATTAAGAGTCGACTTTGCAACTAACGGTCCGTTATAACCGGTTGAAGCAACATTTGGTGTTTTTGCAATCAGTTTGCCGTTAGAAGCCGTCTGACCGTACTTTATTCCGTAATCGTCTTTAATAGTATTATAAAATGTATAATTATCGGTGGAAAAATTCGTAAAATCATCAGAAAATATGACCGTTTCGCCGGAGGATTTTACAACATTAACCTTAAATGCCGCAGATTTATTTCCGCAGGAAACAGTAATACTTTTTTTGCCCGGCGTTCTTCCAAAACCTGAAATCTTAAGCCGCGGGTCATCACTGCCCACAGTTTCGGTATTATGAAATGCGTCGGTATAGGAAAGAGTGGCGGTAAAGTCAAGCTCTCCTAAGACAGATACGGTTTGAGGGGTGTTATTCAATGTCAATGAGGATATTACTTTTTTACCGATTTTTCTTACTGATACATTATCGAATACGCTTTTAGACCAACTTGTTTTTATTCCGCAAAAGCCGGAATTATATGTATTATCAGAATATGAAATAATCGGTTTTCCATTAATAAAGCAGTTAATCGTTCCCTCAAAAACGCCCACCGAAAGTTCATAGGATGTGCCTGTTTTAATATTAATATCCGTTAAATCTTCAGATGATTTTTGAACAAGAATTTTAGATATTTTCTCATCTCCGCGAAGATAAAGGCGGGCATAGGTTGTGCCGGTTTTGGTAACGCCGATTCCAAACTCATATCCTTTTTTAAACTGCTCATCTGCACAAACAACCAAAGCGGCAATACTGTTTTGCATTATGCCTGAAGAATCAGCGCCGATATTAACCGTAACATCAGCGGTTATTTGAATTTTTTCTTTTTTACCTACTGCCGAAATCACATTGTATTCGCTGCCGCTGATGCAGTAGCTGCCCGATTTTACATTCCCGACATCCGCATTCTTCCAACCGTTGAGCGATGCATTGGAAAAATCATCAAAAAATTCTCTTCCATCAGCAAATGCGGGAATGGTTCCGCAATCAAAGACATTCACGGAAATCATTAAAAAGGCTAATAAAAGAGCAATCAGTCTTGATGCCTTAATAATCTTCATAAAGTCAGTCCTCCAAAAAGTTTTCGGCAGCAGCCATCTTTAAAAAATTATTTTGTTGCCTCTTCAAGATTTTTAAGATATGCGTCGTAACCGTTTTGCATAATCTTGATCATATCATCAACCTTAAGGTTCTTTAGGGTTGATAAATATTCGTCCCATTCCTTATCAATGTCACTTTTGCCCGTAATCCATTTTGCGCGGTAGGTTGTAACCTGATAGAAAATATCGGTAGTTAATTTATAAATTGTGTTCGCGTCTTCTTTTGAAAAATAAGGTCTTGGCCAAATTTCCTTTTCTGCCCACTTTTTGTAAGTATCATAAGCAGTAGCCTGATCTTTCAGCGAAGAATCCTTAATCTTATTTTGATAATCTTCCAAAGTCAGCGCGTGCGGGAATCTATCAACAAGGTCCAAAAGGGTCGGATGCTCTTTATCAATCTTATTCAGCTGTTCGGTAGTCAAATCGTCTCTAATAGTATAGACGCCGTTTTCAACCGTATATCTGCCGTCGCTCTCAGAGCCGTATTCAACCTCAAAAGCATTTTCAAAATTATAGAAATAGTCCATCCATTTCAGAAGGATTGCTGTATACTTGCATTTGTTAGTTACATAGAAACGGTCTTTCGACGCAACAATTGATGGGTTGTTATACCAGGCCTGTTCATACCCCTCAACCTTTGGCGGATCAATACAAATATAATCATCATGATAACTTGAAAGCGGAACAGTGTTTGACGTAAAGCAGCCTACAAGACAGGGGTCCGCGGTAAGTTTTGAAAGACCTGTTGAGGAGCTTGCAGTAAAGCATTCGTTCCACATAAGTCCCTCATCAAACAACATTGCCTGATATTTAACAGCCTCTTTATATTCATCAAGTATCGGGCCGAAACGGACTTTTCCGTTTACAACCTGACAGAAGCCGTCTAAGTTGCCGTTCTTAAACGCCATTCCCCAACAACCGTACAATGCTTCAAGGCTATAGAATTCACGGTTTACGGAAACCAGATACGGAATTTCATCCTGAATGCCGTTTCCGTTCGGATCGTTATCGCGAAAGGCGCGAAGCACATTTGTAAATTCATCAATAGTTTTAGGTGCGGACAGACCTAACTTGGAAAGCCATTTGCCGTTCATCCAAATCGGGCTTTCGATGGAGTTTCCGGGGAAACTGTAAATATAAGGAAGTGTATAAATTTTGCCGTCTGCACCTGAAATCATACCGATAATTTCAGGTTTTTCTTTCAATTTTTGAGAAACATTGGGCATATATTCCTCATTTACAAAAGGAGTCAAATCCTTGAAAATACCTGATGCGATATATCTTGAAGCGGAAATATAGTTCAGCACAGGTCCTCCGACGATAGCGTCACCGTAGTTACCGCTGTTAATGAGTAATGTGAGTTTTTCCGAAGGTTCTGTGCCCAAAAACTGAAACTCTACATTAACATTGGTTTCTTTTTTCATTCTTTTCCACAAACCGTTGTTTTCAATTTGTGATTTAAAAGAGCTATCCTCTGTGCCCATAACCATAAGCTTTAATGTAACAGATTCTTTAAGCGGGAATGTCACATCGACATTTGCCTCTCCGGCAGAGCCGCCGGAACCCCCGCAGCCGACGGTGCAGAACGCGATGCCGAGTACCAAAAAGGCGCTTACCAACAAACTGATGACTTTTTTCATTGTATTTCCTCCTTATTCTTTTACCGCGCCAATCATCACGCCGGTATTAAAATACTTTTGAATAAACGGATAAATAAGACAAAACGGCAACGCTGTAATTACTACGATACTGTATTTCAGCAATTCTTTTGTCTTTTCCGCCTGTATCGCCTCACTCATTGAAGCAGCATTTGAAAGAGAAGCGGTAAGCTTTGCGGTAATTTGCTGAACGATTACCTGCAAAGATTGCAAATCGGGGTTATCGATATAAATTAGGAACCTTGCGTAATTATTCCACCAAGCAAGTCCGCTGAACAGGGCAATAACAGCTATCATTGCCGAAGATAGAGGAACTGCAAACTGATAAAAAAATCTGAAATCGGAAGCACCGTCGATTCTGGCTGCTTCGTAAAGTGCTTCGGGAAGTTCCTGAAATGCACTTCTTGCCAAAATTAAATAATATGCAACAAATAAGCTCGGCACCAAAAGCACCCAAATTGTATCAATCCAGCCAATGGAACGGTGCAATAAGTATGTAGGAATCATACCGCCGCTGAAATACATTGAAAACACAATTAAGAAGTTAAAAACTTTTCTTCCAACCAACGCTTTCCTTGAGAGAGCGAATGCAGCGGGTAATATGCCGAAAAGGGCAACTGCCGTACACGCAACCATATAGAACAAGGAGTTTCGGTATCCGATCCATATTTCCGGATAGTTTTTAAGCATCTCGTAAGCTTTAAAAGAAATATTCTTCGGAATAATAAAAATCTTTCCGGCTGAAATAAGCATGGGGTCGCTTATTGAAGCAATTAAAACAAACCAAATTGGGTAAAGCGCGACAATTCCGGCAATAATTAAGAAAATATTTATTATTATATTAGTAGCAACATCCTGTTTAATCTTTTTCTTCATATCTACGCCCCCTATCAGAACAACGAAATGTCGGCAACTTTTTTTGAAATCTTGTTCGATGCGATAATAAGTATCAAACCGATAATATTATTAAACAGCGAAACGGCGGCCGAAAAGCTGTAATCTGCGCCTAAAATACCCATTTTATAAACATAGGTGCCGATGATTTCCGACGCTGCAAGGTTAAGGTCATTTTGCATAAGCAAAACTTTTTCATAACCGACGGACAATATCTTGCCCATATTCATAATAAGAAGTAAAACTATTGTTGGTTTTATCGTAGGAATATCGATGTACCACATTCTCTGCAGCTTACTGGCGCCGTCTATCGTTGCGGCCTCAAGCAGCTGAACATCAACAGAGGTAAGTGCCGCAATATATATTACTGCGCTCGACCCGAGTCCCTGCCAAATGCCGCTGATAAAATACATTACGTAAAACCACTTAGGTTCTCCCATGAAAAATACAGGCTCAAATCCCATGTTTTTAAGAACAATGTTAATCATACCCGTTTCCCTGTTGCAGAAAAGCTCAATAAGCGTTACAACGACAACCATCGACAGCAAATGAGGCAGGTATGTCGCAGTCTGGGAAAATTTTCTGACCGCTCTGCTTGATGAATTATGTATTAACAATGCGAATATTATCGGCAGCGGCCACAACAAAAAATGTTGAACAAAGGAAATAAATATAGTGTTTTTAAAAACCGTTGTAAAAAGATTCGACTGAAACAACCGCCGAAAATTAGCAAGACCCACCCAAGTGCCGCCGAAAAGAGATTCTCCGACCGACAGTTCCTTAAAAGCGATAATCACACCGTACATCGGAATATAATGAAATACAATCATCGCTAACATTGCAGGAGCTAACATAGCATATAGCTGCCATTGCGATAATATTCTCTTTATAAGCGGTTTTTTACGGCCTAAACCTGAAGAACTACTTGCCATATTATTAACTCCTTATAAATCAACTATTGCGTTTTGATTTCTCAGTCTTTCACGCAATTTACAAACATCAATACGCTTAAAATCAAGATGATCTTTTACAGCAAAATAAGCCGCAGTACCTGCCGCTTCGCCTACCGCCATACAGGTCGACATAATTCTTACAGGACCTAACGCCTGACCGTCTGCGGCAATACATCTGCCTGCAGCCAATATATTCTTTGAGTCCTTCGGTATCAATGCCCCGAATGGAATCCCCGCTGCCCCGAAGGGCAAACTTTTGTCGGCAAAAGGCTGCTTTAGATTTCCGCTGTTTGTACGGCTTAAATCAAAATGCCTGCCGGCAAGAGCGATAGTATCGTTCGGTTTTTCATTGCTTAAGATCAAATCTTCAGTTAAGGTTTTTTCTCCGACAATTCTGCGGGTCTCCCTAATACCGGGATAATAAGCCGTAAGCCTTATTTTACAGTTTTCCGCACCGGGAATATACTTCTTAAAAAGAATATCATTCAATGCTTTTGCCCTTTTTCTGCCCCAAAGAGTTAATTCTGTTCTGTCAAACCCGGAGGTGCCGTCAAAACCTCTTTTGCTTGTACCGCCGTTCACCATAAATACTCCCTTATCTGTCATCGGGAAAATGATAAGTCTTTCGGGTAAATCGGCATCGGGATTTTCTGCTATCGCTTTTTTGCAAATATCCTTAAACCACGGATCTCCGCCGTTACTAAGGTAATCGGCAATTTTTGAAGAATCGATATTTTCAATATGGGCTACAAGACCTGCGTGGGTCATTTCTCCCGTGCTTTTATCGCCTTTATACGTTTCAAAACCTGCGTCGTAAACCATATCCGCATCGCCGGTACAGTCTATTAATACTTTACACGGAAAATATGTAATGCCGCTTTTATTGCTGACATAAACTCCTTTGACAGAGCTTTTTTCCATCTCAACGCCAACAGCTTGAGAATAATAAAGAACATTCAGTCCCGACTCAACCGCCATTTCATCTAAAACTCTTTTTCCTATTTCAATATCAAATGTAAATTCATCATGACAACCAAAACGGTCAAGAGCGGGATACCTGTCGGCTTGGGCAACCTTACAGGGTCCGACGCCACCGCCCTGTGCTTTGATGCGCTCTGTCATTTCCTTAAAAATTCCGCCTACAGCTTCTTTTGTGCGATTTAATTTTGAATAGGGGATATTTTGTTCAAGCATTTTTTTATAAGGTATCGAACCACCTACTGCACCGAGGTAAAACGGTAATGCGCCTGCGGTAGAAACGCCGCCCAAGCAGCAGTTGGATTCAACAAGAAGCGTCTTCATACCATTTCTTGCGGCGGCAATGCCGGCACCGATTCCGGCAGGTCCCCCGCCGGCTACAATAACATCAAAGTCTTCGCCGGATATAGCTACTCTGGAAAAAATCATTTGCTGTTCTCCTTAAAGTTTTAAAATATTAACTGCTCCGCTGTTATCTTCCGCCTCGGACTTTTTGAGCGTTATTTCAATCTCACCGATCTTATCAATAGACGCTTTAATTCTCATGCCTTCTTTAACTTTGTCCTTTGGAATAACAATTCTGTCAGCAATACAACTAAGTGTAATAACATCTCCTGGGAAAAATGTAATATAACTTGTCATAAATGAAAGAGCCATATCGATATCAGCATAATATTCACTTATATTGCCTGTTGCTTTTCCGATACCTTCAACTTCAAGGTTCATAGCAAGATTGGAAACTTCATTCCATTTGGCAGGCACAGGTTTATCCATAACTGTATTAAAACCGTCTGCCCATCTGCCGTAAACCAAGGGCAAGCCTTTTTCCTGAAGGGTTGTCGGCTCTAATAAAATGTCATCAAAAGAGCTGTCGGTAATTGAGATAAGCGGTGTATAACCAAGCACATAATCATCTGCCGTACCCTTTTTTACCTGACCGGCTATCTTTTTGAGAACAACGCCTAATTCGACCGAAATTTCAAGGTTATTGGCTCTGGGCGGCACTTCAATCTCATTACCCGAAACACCCAAAGCGGAATTCGGGGCACATAAGAATCTCGGCGTATCCAGCAGATGAATGCCCTCTAATTCGCCGACGCTCTTATAGTTTTTAAAGATCGTCCAAAAATGCCGTACCTTATCAACCGACCAATCACCGAGCGTAATCTCAGCTTTGCCGCTTTTAATTACATCTCTGACAGCCGAAGAAATATGAATTGTCTTACTTTCATCGTCATCTTCACGCCAATCGCCGAAATTCATATTTAAAACCGGACTTTTTACAGTTCCGATTTTTTCGATTTCGCTGTCTATCGTGCAATCTCTGCCATTATATTCAGAGCCCTTTGAAAGTCGAAGACCGTCGGTACCGACGGTACCCATATGTATAATATCGCCCGGATATAAAGTAGCAAATGAAGAGTACCACTGAATGGTCCTCTCAACGCCTAAAAGCATTGCGGCGGTTGAAGCGCGGTCGCGAAGCATATCGTTCATTTTGGTATAAACGAGCAAATCGTAAACATTTCCTATTTCATCCTTTGTAACCAGCCAAGGACCGACTGTGCAATGCGCGTCTGCCATTTTACCGCCCCAGGAACAGGTTGCACCGACATACCAGTCATGTTTCGCAGCAATATCATAGTTTCCGAGATTTTCCTTATCCATTAAGCTATGATAGCCATTAATCTGAGAATCAATTACAACGGTATATCCCGCAACATATTCGAGCGCCTTGTTTACAGGGATATACCTGCCCTTCTTACCGATAATAACACCCAGTTCAACATTCCAACCAAATTCACCGGCGCCAATCGGGTGATAAAATATTTGCCCGTGACCTGACAATGCGCCGCAAGGGCGTTGATGTCCCTGAGGAAAAAGATTAGTGCTGTGTCTTGCCGGATTACTTCTTATAAATGTCGGACAGTTTTGAACCAGTCCCCACATCAGACGCGGTTGCGGAATCGGTGCCTTTAACTGAACATCGTCCAAAGGATGTCCTGCATAAATCATACGGGCGTTATCACTTTGTTCGATAAACCGAACCAAAAAGGTTTCTAACTTTTTCAGCACATCCATTCCTTTATCTTCTAATTTTAAAAATTCACAAAGGGTTTCAGGCCAAATGCAGTCCGGCATAAACTTTGGCATACTGACAGAATAGCCGCTTGTCATGCTTGCGCTTAATTGCAATTCCTTGTCGACCTTTGCCGGCTCATAAACCCACAGTCTGCCATCAAAGGGATTGTTTATTACAAAACCCCAAGACTCTTTGCCCTCAAACTCAAATGTTACTAATCTCATTACTCAAAACTCCCAAAAATATTATAAATAAAAAACAATTTATTGCAAAAATTTAGAAAATGATGTAAAATATTATTTGCAAATAAATATGCTTTATAATTTGTGAATTTGATAATTCTTTGCCTTAAACGGAGAAATATATGTGTAATGTTTACAACTTATATCAATTATAATACATTACCAATATCCAATTATCAATATTTACAGTTGCTCAAAAAATATTCTGTTATTGCTTTTAATAAATATATATGCAGGAGGATTGAAATGTTTTATAAAGGCGAGTATCACATAATAGGCGAAAACATTAAAAAAAGTCCTTTTTCCAAGCTGAAAGTTATCGAGCTTGTTCAGCCTTGGTCTAATGACGGATACTTTGTTTTGAATGACAAAATCTTCAGCATTGAACCCGGTTGCGTTTTCGTGCTCAATGCATTTGAAACGCATTGCGTAAACACACCGGATATAAACAAATTTTGCCGAAACAAAATCATAATCGATTATGATTATTTGCTTACACTTTTTGATAAAATAAATATTCCGGAAAGCACAATATCATCCTTTCAGAATAACCCCGTATTTTATTTCAACATTCAGGATAGATCTCCCTATGAATTGGATTTGCTTTTTAAAAAGGCGGCAGAAGCATATGACGACCCGTCAAATATCGGTTTCGCGGAATTTATTACAGCAACAATTGAGACATTCTTATTTCTTTTCCGCAAAAGCGAAAAAAAAATACCGATTTTCATAGATAACAACAAGCCCATCAACAAAGCCATGGAATATATCAACAATAATTTATATAATGAAAATCTAAGCCTTGACGATATATGCGAAAATTGCCATACAAACAAGTACTACCTTTGTCACACCTTCAAAGAAACAACCGGAATTTCGGTTATGAAGTATATTAAGGAAAGACGAATAAACCGGGCAAAACAGTTACTGATTGAAACCGACATAAAAATATGCGATATCGGCAGTATGGTCGGGTATCCCAATGCCTCTCTTTTCTGTAAAATTTTCAAACAGGATGTAGGTTGTCCCCCTCTTAAATACCGTAATATCAAGTAAAAAGTAAACCTCCTATGCAACTTCAATTCACATAGGAGGTTTTTATTATTATACTACTGCTTTTTGTTCCAAAAGAGTTTTTCTGAGAAAATCAATATCTATATTTCTGACATTGAAATCATTTTTGCAGGCAATTGCAGCGGCTGTTCCCGCGGCTTGCCCTTCTGCCATACAGCAGGCTTGAACACGCATTGAAGCAAGTGCTTCTCTTTCCATTGAAACGCATCTTCCCGCAACGATCAAATTATCTATTTCTTTGGTTATCATGCAGCCATACGGTATATAGTACGGTTTGTCTAAAAATCGAACCTTTTGCTCGGCGCTGTTAGGCACATGAATGTCAATGCAATGACCGCCCATACCGATAGAATCCGGATAATGAACGCTGTTAATGATTTCTTCTTTAGTAACCTTATGACTTCCTATTATTCTTCGGCTTTCCCTCGAACCGGCCTGTGATGCAGTTTGAAGAATATAGCAATTCCTGAAAGCAGGATGATATTTTTTCAAAGCATTTACAAGCGCAAATACATCTTCACGGAGTTTTATTTCTGCTTTTGTCAAGGATTCGGCATTTGAAGAATCCGCCATACATCTTGAAATATTAACATCAACAATTCCGTTTGCCATACTCTTGAAAAACCAAGGTCCGCCGAAGTTGGGAATTCTTTCGTTTTCGGTTTTTTCCAGTAACATATTATGTATTTCTTTGCTGAAATGGCGTTTATTCTCTGAGCCCGCCTCATCATCTGATTCAAGAAAACCAGGATCAACCCCACCCAGTCTGATCCAAAGCGTCATTGGCTGTAATGTACCTACATCATATTCTTCCATCGGCACATCTGCCATAAATGCCACATCTGCATCTCCTGTGCAGTCGATTACCGTCTTTGCGGAAATTGCCGACTGTCCGGACTTGTTTGCAAAAACAATATGTGTTATCCTATTTTTTTCTTTGATTACATCGGTGATATACGAATGAAGAAACAATTTTGCTCCCGATTCGACAACCATTCGCTGTGCTTCAAGTTTATAAAATTCCTGGTCAAAAGGCACACTGCCGTTTGCAAAAGTATCTACAGCCGAATTTGTCGCCGTTAACCTTTGAACAAACTCCCACGGAATTCCATTAATAATAAGCTTCCCGTTTTTTCTGAAATTTGCCATTGGCGTGACAAGACCTGCTGTCGCAGTCCCGCCAAGATACCCATAGCGTTCTATAAGGGCGGTTTTCGCACCGTTTCTCGCCGCTGCAACGGCAGCAATAAAACCCGAAGGTCCGCCTCCGCAAACCACCGCGTCAAATTCATCTGTGACCTTAATATCTTTCTTAATTGTTAACATAGCATTCTACTCCTTTATGAAATCGCCTTAGCAAGAGTTACAACAACAGGCATCGTAATTATGGAAAGCAATGTGCTGATCGAAACCATATTTGCAGATAGATTTGTGTCGGAATCATATTTCAAAGAAAGCATGGTTGTCATCGCTCCGACGGGAGCACAGCAGGATATTACAATTGAGATAAACATTGTGTCTCTGATTCCCGCAAAATACATAAGTCCAAGTACTAAAAGTGGGAAAATCACCAATCTGGAAATAACCGCAAGCATACATTTTAAGTCTGTAAAGCCTTTAAGAATGTTACTGTTTGCCATGTGATATCCTATCATTATCATAGGCAAGGGGGTGTTAATTGCGGTAATATATGTTATAGTCTGGGTAACAATACCGGGCACCGGCAAGGATGTAAAGAATATTACCAATCCGATTAAAAGCGACAATATTCCCGGACTTAAAACAATCTTTTTAAGGGAAAAAAACTTTTTGTCCCCGCTTATAACAATAACACCGTAGCTCCACACGAGAGCATTATAAATCACAATAAACGAAGATGCGTAAAACACGCCTTCATCACCGAGCAAGACCTGTTGAAGCGGCAAAGACATAAACCCGCAATTTGAAAATATCGCGCCCAGACGCAATACATTCTGTCTTGCCTTATCCTTATCATGAAAAAAAGCACAACTTAATAAAATAAATAAAATATGCGCCAACAAAGCAATTAAAGAACTTATCAGAAGCCTCCTCAGCACAGAAGGATCAAATTCCCTGATAAACGACTTGATAATAACGCACGGAGTTACCGCTAACACAACAATATCCGTCATGCCTTTTACACATGCTTCATTGAGGACCTTTGCCTTTGTCAATACCGTTCCAAGCCCCATCAGCAAAAACAAGATGGCAACCTGTGAAAAAACACTTAAAAACATTATGTATTCATCCCGCAAAAATATAATAACTCTTCAAATGTCATTATATCAAAACCTTCAGTTATTACAATGTTATATATTGTGCAAAAATTGTTTCTTTATTGCTACCCTATGCTGACGTTCCGGAGGTGCTCACTAACATTGGTGAATGCGGGGAATATTGTACCTTTTGCTGAGCTCCTTTAATAACTTATATTAAGTCTTGCAATTAATGCAATAAAAAACTCAATCCGCGTACAGAATTCAATTCTAAAAATACCTAACCTTTGAATGTTGAGCAGGTCAAGGAAAAACGACCTGTAATGCTCATAGCAACGAATTTACAGCAAGGTGAAGGTGCTTCGTTTACATTCAAGCACCTTTTCGTTTCGAAGCTTGCTTATTTCCGCAGAAAGTCCGCTGCGCTCCACCCCAAGATAATCCGCAAGCTCTTGCCGATTGTACGGAATTGTAAATGTTCTGCTTCCCGAATTTTTTTCTTGCAGAAAAAGATATGTCATCAGCTTTTCTCTTGTGCTGTGTTTTGAAGTGATTTCGATTTTCTGATGCAAAACAAAATTTTTCTTTGCGACTATATTAAGAAGATTTATAATAAGCTGAGCATGAAAGGTGCAGGCACCCTCACAGGGAGAAGCGGCACGCTTCACATCAATAAAGAGAATATCTGTATCCTCTGCAGCGATAACGTCAATCGGCAATGATTTAATACCCGCGCAAGCAAAGGCTTCACCAAAAAGCTGCGATGGCTCAATGCTTGTAAGAATACTCCGATTTCCGTAATAGTCCACTCGCTCAAGCTGTACGCTGCCTTTAAGAACAATGCCAAAATACTTTGCCTCCTGCCCCTCGGCAAGTACTGTATCGCCTTTTTTATAGCTTTTTTCCTTTGCACCGAGACATCCGAGCGCTCTTACAAGGCTTTCGTCCTCTATTTGATTAAAAAGCGGACATTTACGCAAAACTTCAAAATATTTTTTCATTTTTTCTCCTTTTGTTGAAATTTCAACAGACTTTGAATATTAATTATAGTATACTCTGCTTGTCAGACTAATAAACAGGAGGAACAATAAATGTTCAGAAAAATAATTAAGATTAATGAAGAAAAGTGTAATGGGTGCGGCGCCTGTGCCGCCGCCTGCCACGAGGGAGCAATTCAAATAATCGACGGTAAAGCAAGACTTACGCGCGAAGATTACTGCGACGGGCTCGGAGACTGTCTTCCCGCCTGTCCGACAAATGCAATTTCCTTTGAAGAACGTGAAGCGCCTGCCTATAATGAAGAAGCGGTAAAGGCGGCAAAAGCTGCAAAATCTCATAACCCTCTTCCCTGCGGATGTCCCGGAACGCAGTCAAAGCCGATACGCCGAGATACCGCTCCTACCCTTACCACAGAACCCGGAAGTCAGCTTTCGCAGTGGCCCGTTCAAATTAAACTTGTACCGGTTAACGCACCGTATTTTGCAGGTGCAAGACTTCTTATTGCCGCCGACTGCACAGCATTCGCTTACGGTAATTTTCACGACAGGTTTATACGCAACCACATAACGCTTATCGGTTGTCCAAAGCTCGACGAGGGAGATTACACCGACAAGCTGACGCAAATAATTTCAAACAACGACATTAAAAGCGTAACCGTAGTCAGAATGGAGGTGCCGTGCTGCGGAGGGCTTGAAAACGCCGCCAAAAACGCACTTAAAGCAAGTGGAAAATTTATTCCGTGGAGTGTAGTTACAATTTCAACCGACGGAAAAATCTCTGAATAATATTTATAACAGCTAAATATTATCTTAATGCTGTTCGCGACTGTTATAAAAACCTACCTAATCAAAAAGCTCAAGATTAGGTAGGTTTTTTACAGTTAATGCAGTATTAAACCGCATTTATTAGGTTTTCATTCTGAGCATTGCGCCTGATTTTATGGGTCGGTTAAACGGAATTTTAATTTTCATCATTGGGCGGGGCGCTGATTCTATCGCATTACCGTCTATATCGTAAAGCTCGTCCGCCTTTACGGTAAAGGGTGGGGACTTCGGTTCTAAACAGTCAAGCTCCTGCCCCCGCAAAAACTTATTTTTAAGGGTAGCGATAATAAAACCGTCACGGTAGCCGTCAACCGTCGCCGCCACCGAGTAATCCCTTATATAGCCCGCATTTTCATAGGTCTGGGCGTTTTTCGGAGTTCCGAAATAGAAGCCTGTCGAATAGGTGCGGTGGCTTATTTTATTAAACTCCTCGGCGACCCAAGGCGGCAGTTTCCAGTTATCGCCGCCGCTTTTGAGACTGTCAAGCGCGCCGCGGTAGGCGTTGGCGGTCACCGCAACGTAATAGTGGGATTTTGCCCTGCCCTCTATTTTAATGCTGTCTATTCCGCTCCCTGCCATTTTGTCAAGATGCTGTGCCATGCAAAGGTCGTTGGCGTTCAGAATATAGGTGCCCTTGTCGGTCTCGGTAATATCGAAATACTGACCCTCCCGCTTTTCCTCCATAAGGGAATAACTCCAGCGGCAGGGCTGGGCGCAGTCGCCGCGGTTGGAATCGCGCCCTGTCATATAGCTTGATAAAAGGCATCTTGCCGAAAAGGAAACGCACATAGCGCCGTGAGCAAAGGCTTCAATTTCAAGGTCTTTTGGGGTCTTTGCCCTAATTTCAGTAATCTCGTCAAGCGACAGCTCCCGCGCTAACACTACCCGCTTTGCGCCTAAATTGTAAAAGGCGTTGGCAGTTTCGTAATTGCATATGCCCGATTGCACCGAGGCGTGAAGCTCCAAGCGTGGGGCATATTTTTTTATAAGCCCTATCGTGCCTAAATCCGCGGCTATAACTGCGTCCGCTCCTAATGAGTCTATAAGCTCCAAAAAGGCGGGCAGTCGCAGAATTTCCTCGTTGTGGGGAATGGTGTTGCAGGCAATATGCACCTTAACGCCGTTTTTGTGGGCGTATTCGATCCCCTTTTTTAAATCCTCTTCTCCGAAATTCGTTGCGGCGGTGCGCATACCGAACTCCTCGCCCGCAAGGTAAACCGCGTCCGCGCCGTAATCCACGGCGGCTTTGAGTCTTGTCAAATCCCCCGCAGGGCATAAAAGCTCGGGTATTTTAATGTTATTCTTCATAAATCCAGTTCTTTGCCGCCTTAAGCCTTGCTATGGTCGAGTTATGCTCGGATAAGGTCTTGTTGTAATAAAATTTCATTGACGCGTCGGTTACAAAATAGTAGTAATCAAAACTTTCCGTAGGCTCAGCCGACGCTTTAATTGAATTAAGGCTGGGCGAGCAGAGAGGTCCGGGAGGAAGCCCCGCCGACTCGTAGGTGTTGTACCTGCCGCCGCCATAGGGATATTTTCTTGTGGGGGACGAGCCTAAGGTTGAAAACCCGTCGCTTTTTAAGCGGTTGAAGAAGACCGCCGCTACATTTGCCATTTCATTAGGACTGCCGCCCGCCTCTAACTCTACAATAGAAGCCATAGTCATAATTTCGTGAAGCGTATAGCCGCTGTCCGAAATCTTTTTGCGCAGTGTGCTGTCAAGCTTTTGATCCAGCGTCTTTAGCATTTTGTCAACCGCTAAATGGGCGCACTCCTTGGAATCAAAGTTATAAAAATCATAGGAATCGGGAAAAAGGTAGCCCTCTAAGCGGTAATAAACCTTTTCCTCGGGTATATCCTTTACAAAATCATAGTCAAACTCGCCGGTTTGTACCTCGCTTAAAAAGTCGGACTTCGTGCAAACTCCTTTTTCCTCAAGGATTTTCGCAATATCGTCCACCGAGGACATTTCGGGTATTGTAACGTGAACGCTCTGAGCCTTTGCGCCCTCCTCAATAAGCATAACCGACAGCGCCTCGTAGCCCGCCTCGTTATTAAAGGTGTAAACGCCATATTTGAACTGACTGTCGTAGTGCTTTAGCTTGGCGTACATTCTGAAAAGGAAGGGTATTTTAACCGCGCCGCAGTCTTTTAACTCATCGGCAATCTGCGCCGTAGCCATACCCTGCTCAATTTCTATTGTACATTCCTTTCCTCTGCCGAAGCCTATGCCCATATAGTCCGCTCCCGCGTAAATAACCCCAAACGCAAGGCCGACAGATACAATTATTATGCAAAGCACCCATACAAGGGTTTTAGAAAGGCTGTGACCGTCCGAGTGCTTACTGCCTTTTCCTTTCGGCTTGTCCGACCCGGAGTTTTCATCAATTTCAAAGCCCCTGCCTATCACAAAATCGTCGTCCGGAGCATTTGTAAAGCCGCTGTTTTCCCGCGGATTTTCGCTGAAATTATTACCGTCCATTCCTTATCTCCTATTTACTGTACTTCATACTTTTTTTAAGGGTGTCAGCGCACTCTTTGTCACCTGTCAGCCCGCTTAAAAGCTTGAAGCCGAAATCAAACGCCGCTCCCGCGCCGCAGGCGGTGGTTATTTTTCCGTCTGTCACAACAGGAAGATCGGCAAATTCCGCTCCGTAAAGGTCTTTTTCAAAACCCGGGAAACAGGTGGCTTTTTTGCCCTTTAAAAGTCCCTTGTGACCGAGTATTGAGGGCGCGGCGCAGATAGCGCCGATATAAAGTCCGTTCTTATCCGCAAAATCGATAAAACGCTGAACACACTCGCTCTTTTCAAGATTAAGCGTTCCCGGCATACCTCCGGGAAGAATTATTCCCTCAAGCCCGTCTGTTGTTGCCTCTTGAGCTGTAATATCGCACACAACGGGGATTTTGTGAGAGCCGACGGCGTTTTTTCCGCCTACGCCGACCGTTTTAACATTTAAACCGCCCCGCCTTAAAATATCGACAGGGGCTAACGCCTCGATTTCCTCAAATCCGTCGCTTAAGAACACATAAATCATAACGCCCGCTCCTTACTTACTTTTAAGGGATTTATAAAATTCCCGCACCTCTTGGGGTTTTCCGCAGGACATCTTACCCTCAGAGCAACCGCCTCTTACGCAGGACGGCCCCGCGTTTTTAAAGAGGTTGGGCGCAACCTCGCTTACAAGGGCTAACATCTGGTTTGCAACGTCCTGTATCTCCCACTGTGCACGGCGGCAGCACCGCACCTTAAAGAAATTCATAAGCGAGCGGGCATTCATTGTAAGCACCATTTGTGTCTCGCAGGCGTTGGGCAGGACAAATCTCGCGTCCTCAATAGCTTTTTTCTCGGCAAGGCGGGTTGCGGTCTTTTCGTCCTTTCCCTCGGCTAAGAAGGTCTTAATATGCTTTTCCTTTAATATGGCGGCAAGGCGGTCATAACGCTCCTGATCCTCCGCCATTATCTCGTCGTATATGCGTTTTGCCTCCCCGTCCTCGGCAATTTCTGGCGGGGTGACATAACAGAAGCTGCCCTCCCTTACATACCGCTGGCTCTTGACCGAAAAGGACGCCATTCTGTGCCTTGTAATCTGAGCTAAAAGCGAGCGGGAGACCCCCTCGATTCCAAAAGTGAAGCTTGCGTGCTCGATAGGGCTTTCGTGACCTATCTCCGAAAGCATTTCCACAAAGGACGCCGCCTTTTCATCTGTTAAATTGTCATTTAAACTGTTTATGTCGGAACTGCTGTAACAAAGCTTTGCCGCCGCCGCAACCGTATGCTCAGGGTTCGGCGTGTGGGCTAAAAGAATAACGTTTGCCATTTTTTTGTCTCCGTTTCTTATGTTGTATTAATTATATCAAATGGTGTATATATAATCAATGATTTTTTCAGAATTTGCGTATTTCAAGGCTTTTATCGTCGCCTCCCTTGGTAATGCTCTTTATTACTATAAAGTAGCTGTATTCGTCGCTTACCTTAACGCAGACCCTGTCGCCCACCTTTTTGCCCATTACCGCGTGACCCAAGGGCGATTCGCGGCTTATAAGCCTTTCGAGTGAATTTTGCCTAAGCGATGTTACAAGCCTTACGCTTTCGGTACAATCATCCTCTTCAACATAGTATTCCACCGTGTCAAACAGTCCCACCTCGTCCGCTTTGCTTTCGGGGTGTATTATTTTCGCGGTCTTAATCATATTGCGAAGATACCTGATCCTGCTTTCGTTCCTGCCGCGTTCACGCTTTGCCGCGTGATATTCTGCGTTCTCGCTTAAGTCCCCGAAGCTCCTTGTGAACTTGACCTCCTCTAAAATCTTAGGTCTTATAACGCCGACGCGGTATTCAAGCTCCTCCTTCATTTTATCTATATCAACCTGAGTTAGCTCGTCGTACATTTTCTCACAGCCTTTCAACATTCAGTTATCATTATAATAAACCGTGGCAGAATTATCAAGTATACGCTTTAAATTTCCCCTTAGTTGTGTTAGAATAACAGAAAAGGGGAGTTTTTTATGTTTAACATTTTTCTTATCGAGGACGATCCCGTGATTTCGGGGGCGATAAAAGCACACCTTGAAGCCTGGGACTATAAGGTTTATGCCGCCGAGGATTTTAAAAATATAACCGAGCAGTTAGCAGAGGTAAGCCCTCAGCTTGTACTGCTTGATATTTCTCTGCCCTTTTACAGCGGGTACTACTGGTGCGTTGAGTCTTATAACCCATAAGGGCACGGTAGCTGTCTTTGCGCTGATTTATTTGCTTATTTATTATTTCACGGCAAGGGTTTATTTTAAGATTGTTAATTGGCGTTAAAACTATCCACAAATAAATAGGAGATGATGATTTTGGCTACATACATAGAAATTCAAGCTTATGTTAAAACAAATTATGGTTTTACTCCAAAAACTTGCTGGATTGCACACATGAAGGAAGTTTGCGGTATTCCCGTGAAAAATGCACCCAATAGAATTTTGCCGGATAGACGAGAAAAGCCTTGCCCTTTAGAAAAACAAAAATATATTGAGCAAGCTTTTCGTTATTTCAATATGATATAATAAAAAGAGTTAACTGACTTCTCAAAAAGTCAGTTAACTCTTTACTTTTACAATAATTCAAAAAATGTTGTCATTTTGTTGCCACAAAGGACATCAAAGCGGCAAAAAGCCTTTATTCATGAGCTTTTTTAAGGGTATGAAATCATTCCCACTCGCTCCCGAAAACTGTGACTTAAACAATTTTGTATGGGTGTTTTTGCTCATATTATCAGGAGTGTTCAGATTATCCGCAAAATACGGACTATCAAGATTTTTGTTGTCATCGTGTTGTCACGCCAACAATGATATGATACACGCTAATTGTCGTTTTTTCAATAGATTTTGTAAAAGAAATAACCTCCACATTATAAAATAATGTCTTTAAACTCCGATTTTAAAATATCCTTAATGACATCTCTATCTATAACAAATTCGGGAGTTCCCATTGAGCCGGGACCAACCTCGTATTTGTCAAAGATTATTACTAAATCGCCGTTTTCATTCCAATAGAAATTATGGTCTGCACTGACGGTTGCAAATTCTTCGCCTATCCCACTATTATTTATCCAATATGAGATACTTTCATCGTTGGCCATTTGCTCTTGCATTTGCATTTTGATTTCTGCCACAAGAATATCGGAAAATTTATCGGTATTGAACAGATCGCCAAGCTCGACTATCTTTCCTTGCTTTTTATCAATGTGATAAAATTCAAAATAAGTATTACTGCTTGCCGCCGTTTCACTTACAGATAATTTGAGCGTAAACCAACGATCTGTATTCGTTGTCGCTTCATAATCAACGTGGATAGAGCCATAGCCATTATTCCCGGTAATTTCAAGGTCTTTATAAAACTGATTTACAAGAGCAGTTGTAAGCTCGCTGACATCTTTGTTTATATAATCAACAGCTTCGCTATCCTCACCCTCTATTTGCGGTACATCAATACCCATTTCGTGTTTATCGTCAGAGTAAAAATAATTACGTATAGTTACCACCCGAACAATATCCCCGATTACGGGAATTTGCTCCAGAGCCTGTGCGTATGCTACGCTCACATTAGGCAATAAGAAAAGTGTTATAAAAATAAAGCATGCTGCTGCCGCCGCAATACGGGGTAATATGCGAATTTGTTTTATAACGGGTTTCTTTTCGGGTAAGTCGGCAAGCGTTTGTTCTATACGGTTTTTCACAGAATCAGGAATTTCTGTCTGTTCTTGTGCCGCTTTGCTTTTTATATACTTATCAAAATCATTCATCCGTTAAAATCCTCCTTCAAAATTTCTCGCAGCATCTTTCGGGCACGAGAAAGCTGCTTTTTTACAGCAACCACATTCGTGTTTGTAATTTGTGCGATTTTTGATACCGAAAGATTTTCATAGTAAAACAGCACAACAACTGTACGGTAGGGTTGTTTAAGGCTATTCACAGCCTCACGAACTGTAAGACTTGTAGTTATGTCGTTTTCGGGACTGTCATCGGGAATGTCCGGTGTTTCTTCCATAGGTATAATTTTTGAATTTTTGCGGATCATTTCAACTGCTGTATTATGAACAATACGCAATATCCACGGCTTAAAAGAATTTTCGTTTTTTAGTGTGTCTAAATTTTTATAGGCTCGGTATATGGATTCGCTGATGATTTCGCCCGCATCTGAATCGTTCCAGACAATAGAAAAAGCCAAAGAATACATTGCGTTTTCACAAAGCCGTATATGTTCGCAAAATGCGTCTTTGTCGGTCAAAATCATCCCTCCCCGATTAGTGAAGCCGTTTGTCTTATGATCCATTTGCCCCACTCACTGTAATATTTAGCATAAAGATGTGTGCTGTCCTCCGATTTGTCGGAAGATAGTCCGCCTGTTTTATCATCAAACAGAATATTGGCATCAAGATAAAATTTGCTTTTTGAGTCCGCGAGTTTTGCCAATTCTGCATTTAACCCGTTAATAGCAGTATTGTTTACCACCTTATCGCTATCCGAACGACTTTTCGTAACGTGCAGATTTGCTTGTATGAAAATAACAGCATCGGATTGTTTGCTTTTAACAAATTCAATCAACTCACTGTATTTTTCGATGGTGTTGCTAAATTTGTATCCCACTTCATTGATGCCGAGCATTATATATATTTTACCATACTTTTTGCTATTCAGCAACTCCGTCAAAGTCACCTTGCCGACATTGGGAACAGAAACAGGCTTTTTATGAATGTTGTAAACACTCATTCCCACCGTGCAAAAATAGTCTGCTCCGTCGATACCTGCATACTCCATAAGTCCCACTGTCCTTGAATCACCGATGAACAGAGCATCATCCATAGAAATATCGCTGTTTGGTTGCGTTGTTATATTTTCCGAAGTTGATGTTTCTGTTATAGATGTACTCGCTTCGTAATCACCCTCTGTTTGCGTAGAGTTTGTATCTTCTAAGGTGTCTTTGGGATTCGATATAATATCGTTTTGCGTTACCGAATTGTTGTCGGTTTCTGTGTCGGAGCTTGAAGATGGGGTTTGCCAAAAAAACATCAACAGTATAACAGCAACAACTAAAAAACATAAGGACAAAAGAGTAACTAAATTTGACTTTTTCATTTTCTTTACCTCTCAAAATCTAAAATATAAAAACGGATCATCAAAGCCACGGTACATACAATATACACTTGCACAGAAAATCACCGATAACAGCAGGCATATAACAACACGGCTTTTAATTCGTTTCAAAATACGAAACGGCAATCTTGTCGAGAACAATATACCTGCGATAAAAAACGAATAAAATAAGTTTAAGTATTTTAGGTAGTCATACCTAAATATCGACCATACGCCTTGACCGAAAAACGGGAACAACCGAGTAAAAAACACCCAAAGCTGCCCTATATCATCAATAGCGAATATTGCCCAAGTAATCGGGATCAATATGAACATATAAAGGTGGGCAATGACAGGCATTTTATTAAGATATTTTCCTATAAAGAATTTTTCAAGCATTATGATAATGGACAGAACTGTTCCCCATAAAACGAAATTATATCCTGCACCGTGCCACAACCCCGTAAGCAACCATACGATAAGCAGATTTCTGACAGTAGCAATTTTGCCGTTGCGATTTCCGCCAAGAGGGATATATACATACTCTCTAAACCAAGCCCCAAGTGTTATATGCCACCGCCGCCAAAATTCTGTCATTGTAAGGCTTGTATATGGGTGGTCAAAGTTTTTCGGTAGCTTGAATCCGAGCATTTTTCCAAGACCTATAGCCATCAGGGAGTAACCGAAAAAATCAAAATATATTTGAAAAGAAAATGCTATTATCGCCATCCACGCAAGCGGTGTAGATATGCTTTCAAACCCAATCGCACAAGTCTGCGACCACAGTTTTCCGATAGGATTAGCAAGTAGCACTTTTAATCCTAATCCGAAAATAAATATGCCGATACCTCTCAGCACAGATGATGTTTTGATTTGCCGCTTATACAGTTCTTTTTCCACTTGACCGTAAGTAACAATCGGACCGGCAATGAGCTGTTCGAACATTGAAATATATATCGTATATTTAAGCAAACTTTGTTGTGCCTTTGTAGTTCCTCGGTAAACATCAACAATATATGAAATTCCTTGAAAGGTGTAAAAGGAAATGCCAATAGGCAATACAATATCTGCCGTAAAGTTAAAACTCGGATTGAGCCGACCAATTTCGTTTATTACAAAACCGGAATACTTAAATGCGGCCAGACTGATTAAGTGTAAACTTATGCCTATGGTCAATAATACCTTCTTGTGTGCCGAAAATTTTTCAATCCATACACCAACCACAAAATCCGCAATAATACTTAGTATAAACACTATAAAATGTTCGGGGTTATGGATCGTGCCCACAAAGTAAAAGCACAAACTTCCAATAAATAATATAGAATTCTTTAATTTATCAGGTACAATATAGTAGCACCCGAAGAATATCGGCATAAATATAAAGATAAATTGTAAACTACTGAATACCATAACCATACCATCATTTCGCTGTTCTGATATATAGATGCACGGGCAATATAAAAGGTGACACACAAATTTATTTTTTCAAAAAAATTAGCGGCAAGGATTTCTCCCTGCCGCCGTTTAACTGTTATATTAACTTGAAAACCGCCTGATTCTACTCCCACTCGACGAGGACTAAACAATTCTGTTTATGTAATTTTGCTTTTCGTTAGTCTCTCTGTTTTGATTTTACGATGTATCTGTATTATCCTGTGCCAAAATGCCCTTGTTATCATTTTGTTATCGTGGTTGATAACAAGAATAATTTCACCGTGGATAATAAGGAAGTGGTATGTGTGTATTATATCGCACTTGACCTCAAATTGCAATATGTTTTTCAAAATTTACACGCAAGATTGACAAAAAGCGTGCAAACCTCTTGCGGTTTAGGGAACAATCTATTATAATATAAACACGCATAATGAGAATACTGCATGCAGAAAGTTGGTGGCAGTTTGAGTAAGCACGATATCGTAAACGAAGTATTTAATACAGTCGGTGAAGTTGCAAAGAAATCTGATTTCATTTCTGCCGGACTGAAAGAACAAGATATTTATACACTTTTTAAGCAGGGATATATTGAACGTGTCAGGTATGGTTATTATAAACTGTCTGTTGGGGATGAACTCAAAGAAGAAGTTCTCCTTTCCAAATTGATGACACAAGGCATCGTTTGTGTTGAATCGGCGCTGTTTTATTACGGTTACAGCGATTTTGCACCCCGTGAGTGGACGATTACCGTTCCCCGTTCCTATTCCAGAACCGTAAAAGCCATACAGGAAAAAGTACCGGTAAAGGCGTATTATGTTCAGAACGATATGTACCACCTCGGTGAAACAACAGGTACTTTTAACGGTGTCACACTTCCCGTATATGACCGTGAACGCACTATCTGTGACTGTTTCAAATACCGTACGAAGCTGGATAATGAGATATTTAATAAAGCAATCAACGCCTATGTATCAGACGAAAAGAAAAACCTTGCCACCCTTTCCAAATATGCAAAAGAAATGGGCGTTTATAAAAAAATGATGAATGTAATGGAGGTACTGCTTAATGGCTGATATTGCTGCATCTGTGCTTGCACGACTGAAAAATAAGGCTGCCGAAAGCGGAAGAAGTTATCAGCTTTGTCTGCAGCTCTTTTGCCAGGAAGAATTTCTGCGCCGTTTGGAAAAATCCAAATATGCAGAAAATCTTGTGCTGAAAGGCGGATTGTTTATCTATTCCCTTACCGACTTTGACAGCCGAGTAACAGTTGATGTGGACTTTTTGCTCCGCCAAATGCCAAATACGCCGGAGCAGTTAAAAACCGTGTTGGAGGAAATTATTGCAACACCTACCGGAAACGACTTTATCACTTTTGAGATTAAAGATATTGCTCCTATTGCTGTTGCCAAAAAGTATGCAGGAATCGGTGCATCGGTGGTCGCCCGCATTAAAAACACCAAAACACCGTTCAGTATTGACTTTGGTGTAGGAGATGTCATCGTACCGAAACAGGAAAAACGAAAAATCCCGACACAGCTTTCCGACTTTGACGCCCCGACAGTAAATACATACTCCCTTGAAACAACCATTGCCGAGAAGATTGACGTTATTCTTAGTCTAATGGAATTTTCAAGCCGAATGAAAGATTACTACGATATTTACTATCTTGCCAATAAATTTGATTTTGACGGCAAGGTGCTCACCGAAGCACTTAAGAAAACTTTTGAAAATCGTGGACACACCTTTACGGTTGAACAGTTTGAGCAGGTTATGGGCTTTGACAGAGACGGCTCAATGCAAAAGAAATGGAAAGCATTTGTCCGAAAAATTGATACAAAAACCGATGATTATGGTACTGTGCTGAAAACAATAAAAGAGTTTCTTACAGAACCGTTTGTAGCGGCAGTCAAAGGTAAAGAGATTATTGACAAATGGTCTGCTTATAGTGGGAAATGGATGTAATTTTGGAGGTAGTTATGGCAAATATTGACGTTAAATATGATGTTTGGAAAAACAAACTATTGGATTTAGGAAAACGCAATAGATTGTTGAATTATAAAGATACTGCACGCTCAAATGTTAAAATTGAATACCCCGAGTGCGGCACTCTGTATAATATGATTGTAAAAGAAGAGAACGCATTGGTCTTTCCTTTTGAATACGACGAAGAAAATTCAGAAATCGAATATGTTTCTAATGTTGAAACTAATAAAAATACCAGTGATTTGCAAAAAGCACTTAGAAATTTAAGAAATAAGGCAAAGACTGCTATTGAGGAACAAGGTGTAAATGTCTTGTATCTTTCGTTTGGTTTTCTGAAATGGACAGAATCAGAAAACTCCAATCAGAGTTTTACATCTCCGTTAGTTTTAGTTCCGGTTACATTAACAATCGAATCAATTAAATCTCCATATACTTTAACACTTCACGAAGATGAAATCGTTGTCAATCCCACCCTTGTTTATAAACTTGAAAATGATTTTGGAATTACTCTGCCTACGTTTGATGAAAACGGGGATATTGACGACTTTCTTGAAGAAGTCAAAAGAAGTATTACATTAAAGAACTGGTCAGTTACAAAGGATGTTGGGCTGAGTCTGCTTTCTTTTTTGAAAATCAATATGTATTCAGACTTAAACAAACATAAAGAATCTATCGTTGCTAATCCTATCGTAAGAGCAATAAGTGGTGATGCGTCTGCTATTACCAGAATTTCTGACGAAATGACAGATTTCGATTTTGATAAGCAGATAAAACCGACTGATGTATTTCAAGTTGTAGATGCCGATGCCAGTCAACAAGATGCTATCATGATGGCGAAAAAAGGCGTTAGCTTTGTTTTACAGGGGCCTCCCGGCACCGGTAAAAGCCAAACGATTACAAATATAATTGCCGAAAGTCTTGCCGACGGTAAAAAGGTTTTATTTGTTTCTGAAAAGATGGCAGCTCTTGATGTCGTCCACCGCAGATTATCAAGTGCCGGCTTAGATGATTTCTGTCTTGTTTTACATAGTCATAAGGCAAATAAAAGAAACGTTTTAGACCAACTCGGCAAAGTATTGGATCTTAGTCAGAAAAAAGTTAAATTGACTGATGAGGCATACCAAAAATTAAATGTTTTACAAGCAGACAAGGATAAATTAAACGCTTATGCTGAGCAAGTATATGAAAAAATTGAACCTCTTGGTAAATCAATATATGAAGTGAACGGTATTGTAGCAAACTTAGATAGTTACGATGATTATATCTTCGATATTAGCGATATTCGCAATGTGACAAAAGAACAATATAATAAATATAGTTATCTGTTAGCTCAATTTGCTACCACCATTGGAAAAATGACAGATGACTTTAAAAACAATCCTTGGCGAGAATGCCACTTAACATCTGTTTCTAACGAGTTTAGACACGATGCAACTTCCCGCCTTAATAATCTTTTGCCTAAACTCAAAGATTTTGATGAAAAGTTAGCAGAAGTATTTGTTACACTACATATGGATGTACCGCATACTCTCCAAAATGTGGACCAAATAATTGAAGTGCTAAATGTTATTGAATCAGCACAAAAAATCCCATCAGAATGGATACTGACTGATGGAATTCAGCCTTTGTTTGATGAAATTACAAATTGCATCAAACTAAAAAAAGAACTTATTTCATTGTCAGATAATTTAGCAGATAAATATAAAACAATTCACACAAATGAATCAATAGCGGAGCTTTCTTCTGCTGATTCTTTAAATAATACTTCTGCTTTAATAAGCGAGAAACGAAACTTAAAAGAATTAGTTACTTCTACTAAGCCTTATTCTGCTTGGAACACAGATGTAATTGATAGCGTAACAGCCCTGTTGTCACAGGCTATTGAAACGGCTAATGAAATAAACGCCTTAAAGAATGAACTCCTTGAGGTATATGAACCAACGGTTTTTGAATTGGATTACAATGCAATATTAGGACGAATCAAAACAGAATACACCTCGTTTACAAAGGTTTTCAAGAAAGAATACAAACAGGACAAAAAGGCAATACAACTTCATCATAAGAATATTGTTAAGAAAATCAGCGATGAAGAAATGCTGTCTCTTGTCGAGAAGCTTCGCAAAATAGACGAAACAAGGCAATGGTATGCCGATAACGCTAAATCATTGAGGGAATATTTTGGCGAAGATGTTGTCGATGAAAACACAGATTATACTGTTTATCAAAAACGTATTATAGCATTCAACGCCATAAATAATGCAATTAAAATCATTAACGATATGGTTGAAATTTTCAATCACATTAGTGATAAGGAACAATTATTGCAAGAACATTACCAATTCTTGTATAACGGAATTTTATCCGACTGGGAGGCAATCCGTAGTGCTTTAAATTGGGCAATATCATTTAAGGACAGCATATATAAAATAAACGTTTCAGATTATTTTGTCAAAGCGGTATGTGATGGAAATGAATTCATTGACATCTGCAAACAAGAAAATGATACTTTGGAAGAACTTAAGCGTACGATATCTTTCGAGTACAGGTGGTTTGTATCAAATTTTGCTCATCCTGAAATATTTGATACAATAGAACTTCCCGATCTTTATAATAGGTTAAATGCTTGCGTTAACGGACTGTTTTTATTGGAAGAGTGGATCGATTTCAGTTCCGCAAAAGCAAACTGTATAGCCGGCGGATTGAGCAGTTTTATAGAGGTTATTGAACAACACAATATTCCGTCACAGGATATTATACCGATTTTCAAGAAGCGTTTCTTCCGCTTGTGGTTGGATGCTGTACTTCCTGAATATCCTGCTGTTTTGAATTTCAGAAGAAAAGTGCAGGAAGCGACCATTGATGAATTCACATTGTTGGATAAAATGCAATTTGAAATTGCAAAAGCTCGAATCAAAAGCAAGCTTATTAATGACTTGCCTTCTCTTGAACATTTTACAAATGGTGTCGACGAAATAAGCATATTGAAAAGAGAGTTGAATAAGCAACGCAGAATTATGCCAATCAGACGCTTATTTAAAGCTATCCCTAATTTGTTGCTTACGCTGAAGCCTTGTTTAATGATGTCTCCACTTTCGGTTAGTTTGTTTTTGGAAGCTGAAACATACAAATTTGATATTGTAATTTTCGATGAGGCTTCTCAAGTGTGCACAGAAAATGCCATTGGTGCAATTTCAAGAGCGAAGCAAGTTGTCATTGCCGGCGATAGCAGACAATTGCCTCCCACAAATTTCTTTCAGGCAGCAGTGTCGGAAGGTGATTTTGACACTGATGATGACGACGAATTTGACGATTCAGATGCTTATGAATCCATTCTGGATGAAGCAAATATGTTGCCGGAAAGGACTTTAAGATGGCATTACAGAAGTAGGCACGAAAGCTTGATTGCTTTTTCTAATGCCAAAATCTACAAAAACAAACTCATTACGTTCCCCTCAAACATAGAAAAAGTAGAGAATAATGGTGTCGAATACATATATGTAGCAGATGGCTATTATGATCGAGGCGGTAAGAAAGGAAATGTTATAGAGGCTAATAAAGTAGCTGATCTTGTATTTAAACATTTCAAAGAACAACCCTATCGTTCTTTAGGTGTTATTGCATTTGGTGAAGTTCAACAACAAGCCATTGAAACTGTAATTAGAGAAAGAAGAATTCAAAATCAAGAATTTGAGCCGTTCTTTTCAGAAGATAAAGAGGAAGCATTCTTTATAAAAAATCTTGAAAATGTTCAGGGTGACGAAAGAGATACTATCATTTTCAGCATAGGATATGCTAAGGATGCCGCAGGTGTGTTCAGGATGAATTTCGGACCTCTTAGCAAATCAGGTGGTGAGCGTCGCTTAAATGTTGCAATTACTCGAGCAAAATATAATGTAAAACTTGTCGGCTCGATTATGCCTACCGATATCGATATTGATAAAATTAGTTCTGAGGGTCCGAAGCTGTTAAGAGCGTATATCGATTTTGCAATAAATGGTACACAGGTACTTGAAAGAGAAATAACCGAAAGCGATATTGTAGAGCATGATTCACCTTTTGAGGAAGCGGTGTATAATTTCCTCGATAGAAAAGGCTATAAACTTGCAACACAAGTAGGATGTTCGGGTTATAGAATTGATATGGCTGTAAAGCATCCTACATTGAGCGGAATCTATGTTTTAGGTATAGAATGCGATGGTGCCGCTTATCACTCTGCAAAAACTGCCAGAGAACGTGACCGTTTAAGACAAGATGTCCTTGAAAATATGGGTTGGAAAATCTATCGTATATGGTCTACCGATTGGATAAAAGATCCAATAACCGAAGGACAAAAACTTGTTGAGGCCATTGAAAATGCTATTGCCAATTATGGTATAGATGAAGATGCTATTCAGTTGAATTTAACAAACAATACTCAAAATACAAGTGCTGATGATTTTGTAAGCGTTGAAGAAAAAGAATTGTCGGTTCAATCCACGGAAAACCCTTATGGATTTGAGGAAGCAGAATTGCCGAATTTCTCATCTTTACCTCGTAACAGATATGGATATTTAGAATTAACAGATTGTATTATGGAAGTGGTTAATACAGAATATCCTGTACATTACGAATTGCTTTGTCAACGATTAGCTCCTCTGTTCGGAAATGAAAAGGCGACAGTCAAGATTCGTCGAGAAGCCGATATAGGCTTGGCACGATTGGGAACAAGAATTGTTCGTAAAGGCGATTTTATTTTCCCGAATGGTTATGAAACAATTCCTGTTCGTATGCCAAACAGTAGAAAAATTCAACACATCTGTATTGAAGAACTATCTGAAGCAATGTTTAGAGTTTTGCAAACTTGCGTCGGAACTACAAGAGAAGCGCTTTGCTCGGAAACCACACGTGTTTACGGTTTTAACAGAGCAGGTCAAAATATTTCGTCAGCAATGTCCAATGCAGTAAATGCTTTAATTTCTACAGGCAGAGTTGAAGAAATTGAAGGAAAGCTAAAAATAAAAGGAGAATAGTTATGAAAGACCATATTATTATTGAAAAAGCCAAAGCATCATTGCCTTAAACAAGTTTAAGGATGGCGATTTTGTATGCGACGACAAAGAGATTAACGATGTCTTAGCGTACAATAAAATCACCCGTGATGATACAGAAAACAACCAATAAAAAACGGCGGCAGAGAGCAAAATCCCTGCCGCTTTTTTCCGGTTAGGTGTAAATAAAATCTGTATTCACGACCTCGGTGGCTCTGCTGCGGATGTTGTTCATTCGACCAACCCACGCCATTTGATTGTCCGCCTTGAGTTGTTCGGTCACACCCTCACGCTCTGCCATCTGTTTCACCAGCCGAGAAAACATTTCTTCCGCCTGTTTGTCAATATCAGCAAGGTAACTGTTTAACTTGCCGCTGGTCAGCAGATTGGCATATAGCACCCTTCGATTTTGCTTGAGGTGTCGCAAATGTCGCTGTCCCCATATGCCGATTGGCTGTTGTTCCTCAGCGGGTAATGCAAGGTCAGGCAGATAATAATCTCCCTGCAAGGTGTAACGGATCCCCGTTTTTTCGTCTGTAAAATGCTGTTTCATTGTGTTGTCCTACCTTTCATCTTTATTATTTCTAAAGCGTTTTTCACGCTGTTTAGACTGTTTTTCCAACTTTGCTCTATCAAGCAAGTCATAAATTTGTTTATGACCAAATACTTTGTGGAGAAGTTTGTAATCCCTGTTTTCCACACGCAAATTTTCATTTTCTTGTGATAATTTTTCATTAACTTTCGATAGCTTCTCGTTTTCACGATATAGGTTTCCGTTTGTGATGTTCAATCTGTGGTAACTGTCCAATGCCTTGAAATATCGTGCAAATAAGGTGCTGATTAAAGACTTAAATCGGGCTACAAGCGGCTCAACAAACTTTGTTTTATAACTTCTCGCCGACATCATTGCAGGCGGTTCAGGGAGCTGATATTCAGGCTCATTCATTATACTTTCATCAAGTTTCTGCAAGGCTTTCTCTCCGTTATCGAAGTTCTCAATGCGGTCAGCCATAACACGAAACTCATCTTTTTTCTCGGCAATTTGATTGTCCAATACAGCGATTTCCTTTTCTCGCTCCTGCTTTTTATAGTCTAAAACAGACAGATGTTTTTCGTGAGTATCCTTGTGTTCCCACTCAATTCCGTAGCGTTCCATAACAAATGCGAGTGCGGATTTTTCTGCGCTTACCCATTGATTCCACTCGGTATCTCCACGGGTTCCGCCCTTAAATCCTTGTGCGGCAAGAGCCTGCTTGAGTGATACTCTTGTATCAAGTCCACGCTTGCTTCCGATGGTGAACGGAACAAAATCAATGTGCAGATGTGGTGTTGCTTCGTCCATATGAAGATGAGCAGAGAACACTTTTAACTGAGGATTGCGTTCCTGAAACCCACGATAGTATTCATCCAAAATCCGTCGTGCAAACTCTCCGTTTTCGCTTTCTGCGCTCATATTTTCTTTATCGCCTATCTGCAAAATGAGTTCGTGGAACGGCTTTTCTTGCTTTGAATTACGGATTTTTTCATAATAGTTTTCTATCTTGCGGTCGGCTCTTGTCTGCTTAGAATTATATCTTTTAAGAGCTTCGTCAAACAATTCGTGATAGACATTTTTGATATTTTCATTGCAGTAGTCGATATTTAGATGTGTTCGACTACCGTCAATATTTTCCGCTTTGAACTTGCGGCTGTTGTGATTAACCGAGCCTTTACCGACCATTGCACTAATCGTTCTTTTCATTAAATTTCACATCCTTTCCTTATCCGGCGTAGCCGGGGTTCTGTTACTCTTGTCAAGAGTAACGCAAAAGCACTTTTGACAGCCTTCTGCCATCAAAAGCTGCTATTGCGCTCTCCGAGGGGGCGTTGCCCCGTTGTCTGCGGACAACTCCCCAGCAGAGCCGCCCTTTGAAAAGGGCACCCTGCACCCCGCCTAAACTTCGTATTGGAATACCTGCCGAAAAAGAACATTGCAAGATTGCGAAAGCCCCCGCCTTTGCAATGTTGCAACCTTACAGGTCGCCGCTCTCTTTTTCTTCGGGTAGTTGCCAATACCACACACTGCCTTCCTTAACAGATCGCACACGCAGAGTTTTCTTTGCTTCATCGAGCACTCGTTTGGAGATACCCAAACTCTGCGCTTTTTGTAGCAAGGTCTGTTGCGGGTACTTCCCGCCGGATAGGCAGTCAACGATAAGGCTTTCAGCCATATCGGATTTCTTCTCACGACTGACACCGCTGAGAAGATCGTCGATGGAAATTTCATAATGACCGAGCCATTTGAAGCCGTTGGCTTCACTCAGTTCAAAGGCGATAGGCTTGCCTTCCGGTGCGAGGGAAGATTTTTGATGTGCCGCCACTCGTATCTCCGGCTTGTCCTTTACTCTGCCGACTACAAGCACGCTTCTTGCAGCTGCTTGAAAGTCTATGGAACCAAGACCTCTATAATTGGATTTGTTACCCTGTGCCTTGTTTAAGTGTCCCACAAGTATAATCGCACAACGGTATTTGTCGGCGATCCTGCCAAGCTGAGAGAGAATGGTACGGACTTCATTTGCTCGGTTCATATCTACCTTTGCGCCGATATAGGCTTGCATCGGATCTAAGATAATTACCCTTGCCCCTGTTTCTGCAATTGCTTTTTCTACTCGCTCGTCAAGCATCGTCAATGTTGCCTCAGATTCGTCGATCACCTTGATTTGTGAGCAGTCAGCATTACCGGCAAGAAGACGGGGCTTGATGGTATCCCCAAGCCCATCCTCTGCGGTTTGATATATTACCTTGATAGGCTCACGCTCGGTGTCGTCGCAGGGTAGTTTTTCTCCCCTTGACAACAGAGCCGCTAATCTCAATATCAGTGTTGTTTTACCCTCACCGCCGTCGCCGTGAATGATTGTCAACTTACCGTATGGGATATAGGGATACCACAGCCATTCCACTTCTTCGACGGGCACTTCATCCATACTGATGATTTTTAATTCCGCCATAGGCGTTGCCTCCTTTCAATTTTTCTCAAAACTATTGAAATTGGAGGAGTCATAGGTTATAATATTTGCAGTACATTTTTTGAGAAGACTGTTCCGTATCTGCGCCAACAGATACATTGAGAACAGTCTTTTCGGTTTTATATGCCATCCTTTCGCTCCTTCATTCCATATAGCGTGGTGTTAATCTGCTCAATACGATCGAGCAGGTCATCGTGAACATTTGCGCCGGCTTCGATGCGTTTAAGTTCATCGAGGACGGCGGCAAGCTCGTTTCGCAGAGCCTTATAAACTCTCGGATTGCCGACCACCGTTATTTGTTGTTGCAGGGCACGAGCACAAAGATAATCTTGCTTTGTCAGTCCCGATATTCTGACATTACTGTCCAAAACATCAGCCTCCTGTGGCGACATACGAAAAGCGATTGTTTTGCTCCTCCAACGGTTGTGGCGGTCAAGATTTTTAGCGGACATTTTCAATATCCATCCTTTCATATTCAAGTTTCTTTGCCATTTCTGTCTGTTTTGACGGGAATAAGTGTGCATAGCGATATGTGATCTCAATGCTTTCGTGACCGACACGGTCAGCAATTGCCACCGCAGAAAAGCCCATATCTATGAGCAGGGAAATATGGCTATGGCGCAAATCGTGAATGCGGATACGCTTTACCCCTGCGGCTCTTGAGCCACGATCCATTTCTCGGTGCAGATAATTCTTTGAAATGGGGAATATACGGTCTTTCTTTTTGTAGCCGTACAGCATACCGATATAATCCTGCATTTCCTCACAGAGAAACTGCGGCATTTTAATTGTGCGGTTGCTTTTCCTTGTTTTCGGTGTGGTAATGACAGCTTCGCCGTGCAAACGCTGATAAGATTTGCTGATTGTAACTGTGCCTTTTTCAAAGTCGAAGTCCCCCGCAGTCAGGGCGAGCAACTCGCCCTCACGAATGCCGCACCAGTAAAGCATTTCAAATGCGTAATAGGATACGGGCTTGTCCATCATTTCATCGGCAAACTTCTTGTACTCTTCTTTCGTCCAAAACTTCATTTCCTTGCGTTCCTCTGTGCCCATATTACCGGCTTTTGCGGCGGGATTGGAACGAAGGTCATAATGTCTTACAGCGTGGTTAAATATAGCACTAAGCTGATTGTGGACGGTTTTGAGATAGGTCTGTGAATACGGCTTCTTCTTTTCATCACGAAAAGCGAGCAATTCATTCTGCCAAGCGATTACATCCTTTGTGGTGATCTCACTGACATTTTTCTTTTCAAAATAGGGTAAAATCTTGGTTTCAATGATATGCTTTTTGGTCAGCCAAGTGTTTTCTTTTAAGCGAGGTTTTATGTCCTTTATATAAAGCTCAACAAAGGCGGAAAAGTTCATATCCATATCGGCAGCACTTTGCTGCTTAAATACTCGCTCCCACTCCTGAGCCTCTCGTTTGGTTTCAAAACCTCGCTTACATTTCTGTTTGCGCTCGCCTTTACAATCTACATATCGTGTTAAAACATACCAAGTGCCGTTATCTTCATTTTTATAAACAGGCATTTTTGTTCTCCTTTCTGGCTTGGTACAGCCTTTCATTAAAATACTCTCTGTTGACTCTTCCTGAGATGGTAATGAAACCTTTACGCTTCAGTTCCCCGTTCAGCTCTCGTATGACTTTGTAGGCATACGAGGTTGAAACATCGAGAATCTCAGCGACTTCTTCCACACGCATAAACTGTTGTCCCATAAGTTTCCTCCTTTCTTCGGTTGATATAATGGGTTGCCGTTTTACCCAAGTGCCGTTCCTACCCCTGCTGTTTCAGCGGCGTTGTTTCGCTCGCTCCGTCGCCACTCGGAGGTCTTGACAAAATCATATCACACTTGGACGGTCATTCAATTTTACTAAGCGTAATTGCTTAGTTCTATATCATTATACTAAGCATATTTGCTTTTGTCAAGTGGCTTGCAAGAAAATACTAAACTTTTTTGTTTTGATTTCTCTTGACACCACTAAACATTTCTGCTATACTATATGTGAACACTTGAAAAGAGGTGCTTTTATGGCTATTAGCGAAAGAATTCACTTTTTCCGAAATCTGCGTGGAATGACACAGAAATATCTCGGTTTACAACTCGGTTTTCCCGATAAATCTGCTGATGTTCGCATGGCACAGTATGAAACAGGTTCCCGTACTCCAAAAGCGGATATTACCGCAGCGTTGGCACAAGTTTTGGATGTTGCACCCGAAGCATTGAACGTGCCCGATATTGACAGTTACATAGGTTTGGCTCACACTTTCTTTGCGCTTGAAGACATTTATGGCATTACCGTCAGCGAAGCCGATGGGGAACTCTGCCTTAAAGTTAATGCCGACAAAGGCAAGGATGCCGCAGAGGTTATCCGTATGCTTGCCGCTTGGAACGAACAGAAAGCCAAACTCGATTCAGGTGAGATCGACAAGGAAACCTACGACCAATGGCGCTATCACTATCCCAAGTTCGATACAACTGGCGGATGGGTTAAAGTTCCTTCCCAAGAACTCAGCGATGCTATGGTCGAAGCGTTCAAAGACCGTTTGAAACCGGACTAAGAAAAAAGACGACAAAAAGCCCTTAACTGCGGTAATCCACAGTTAAGGGCTTTTTAATCGTCTAATACAGATTTAATTGTTGATGACAACCACTTGACTATTATTCTGATAACCTACAAACCACTCGTGGTATAGAATAATGGTCACTCTAAGGATTGTTATCAAATCGTTATCAAAAGAGGTGAGCGAAATCCGAAAACCCTTGATATTACTGGGCTTTTAGGCTTTCTGTGATTATTCCCACTCCTAAGTATAAAACAGACTTTAACTGTTTTTGCTTAGGAATTATGACTTAATATGTTTTTATTTGGTACAGATTATCTCAATTCTATGAGGTATTTCTGCTTTTGCTATCAAATAGCTATCACTTGTATGCTATCATAAAAGTGATTTTCTCTAAATTATTTTTCTTGTAATATAATTGGCAAAAGTTGAGAAAATTTGCTAATTGTATAATCCGGTTTTATGCCAAAGGAAATGTATTGCTTTTTTAGTTCTTTTTCTCTTATGAAATCGTCCTCAGTCCAACTTGTTATGTCAACAAGCAAATCATAATAATTGTTTTTTTCTTTCGGATAATTAGCCCATACAGATGTTATATTTGCCAACTTTGCCATATATACATCTTTAGTTAAACTATCTCCAATATAAGCCGCATCACTTATACTACAATTTTCTTGGTTGCAAATATTAATCAACACATCTTTATCAGGTTTTTTGCTTTTTACTGTAATTATTTTTTCATCCAAAGGAATATTGCTTTCGTATTCACTTTCAGATGTATATATATGTTTAAAATACTGAGAAATTCCTAATCTTTTCAAACGATAAAAACCATTTTCTTGAGCAGATTCAGTATATCCAATTATTGTAACGCCATTCTCGAACAATCGCTTAAGCGTATCTGCAACTCCATCATATAATTGTAATTTACGTTTTCTAACGGAATTAAATTTATGAAAGGCTTCTCCCAAGATCTCTTTTATTTCTTCTTTACTTTTTCCATTATATTTGTTCAATATCGATGGTAGTTCTAACGTAGCAAAAGGATACTCAACACTACCATAACATTGGTGTATCGACTTATATTCTTTTAAAAGAATATCTTTGTTTATTTTTGTGATGTTTACTATTTCATCTACCATTTCATAGAAAGAAGGGATAAAAAAACCAAGCCAATCATATAGCGTATCGTCTAAATCAGTTATTATTATTTTCTTCATTTTAACCCCCAAAAGGTATTATATATTTGCATATAGGTTCTGTTTTTTCATTGCTACCACTAGGGAATAATTCATATATATTGAGCTTTAAGATTTTTTCTTCTATTTGAATTGTAGCAAACTGATTATTATATCCATCTGTTAAATCAGATTTAGAAGCACCTGTGCTTCCTAAGCCAATCACATAAATTGTCTTTTTTTGATCATCTTTACTTCCACATTTTCGTGTCATCTCTACATAAAAATTTTTATGAGTATGTCCGTGTAATACTAATAATATATTATTTTGTATACAGAACTGAGAAATGGCTTCACTGTCAAGTAACATTGAATACATCGGATTAACCTTAGGTTCTTCTGAATATATCACTGGCAAAAGATTATGATGCATAACTAAAATTCTCAATACATTCATTTTATCGGTCACTTTTAATGCATTCCTTAACTCAAACAACTGATTATTTCCAGCAAAACCCATTCCCCTAAAATGTTCTCGATCTTGTTGTAATATACAGGTATTTAGTGCTATTATTTCTACTAATGTGCCATTAAGTGCAACAAATCTATGAATATTATTGTTATATTTATTAGCAGTTATGCCTTTTACCTTTTCATAGAAATCAATGTAATTATTCTTTGCTTTGTCATAATTAAGTTCAATAGGCGAATTGTCTTCGTAGTCTTTTTCAGAATATTTCATATCGTGATTGCCAGGACAAAATATATATGATTCGCCATCTGTTCCATAACCACTTGTCATTTGACAGAAAAATTTTTTTGCTTCTGCAAACTCTTTTTCATCAGCAGAAAAGGTAAAATCCCCTGATACAATAACTTTTGAAAATTTTTTAAATTTTATTGAATCCAACTTGTTTTTTAAAATATCAAATATTTGGTTGTTACTGCCAACAGATTTTTTGAAAGCAAAATGATTGTCAGAGAAGTGTAAATCAGAAAGCCATAGTAATTGATTGGTGTTAGCTATAGAAAAGGATGTTTCAACATTTCCGTTTCCCGGAGCATATGAAACAATTTGTCGATTTTCATCATCAGTTTTAGCTTTTCTTAAAAACCAAATGGTACATTGTTGTTCAATCAACTCATTTAAATTATAAACCTTTTTATTATTAAAAACAGAAAACGGAGACGTTTTACTTGCAAAATGCTCATCAACTTGTACATAAGAATAATTGTTAATGTATTTGTCAGGACTATCTATAGGTTCGGATATCTTGTCGAACTTGAACCACATTAAATATTCATTTTTATTGTAATACGCAGGTGTTGCATTCTTTTGTGGTGAAGGGATAGGATTATTGAAATCAAATTTTATATCTATACATTGTGCCCTTCTAAGTTCACTTCTACCTGAATCAAGTAAAAACACTTCAAAATGTGTATCACTAACAGCTTTTTCTGCTAATGATTTGAAGACTTCAAGCGCAACTTTTTCTTGTGGCTTCGCCCACCATCCCCACCAAACAAAACCTTTTGCTGCAATTTTATCATTGTGTATCTTGATCGTGTTTTTTGAAGACAAATCTCTATATCTTAGTACTATTGTTTCAATTTCGCAACCCAAGATCGTGTCACATCCTTTCATTTATACAGCTTTCATACCACTCGTGAGGGAGTAAAGTCGAATTAAAAGCAGCTTCAAATAACGGGTACAATTCTTTATATGTTTTGCCGTTAGACACAATTTTCTTTAACTCCGATGTTTGCAGCGGAATGATTTTCATTCCTGCTACAGACTTTGAATAGTCTTGTGGATCATAAAACGGCGTTGTTTTTCTGCTACGAAAATCAGAAATAACATTTATGTTAAGATAGTTTGTAGCAAATACGCAGTAAGAATTCATATTACCGCTGCGTATTAAATGCATGCCCAAATGTCTTGATACCGGTTCCATTTCCATTCTACGTTGGTTTGTACTGTCGGCAAGTGTTGCTTCGAGCAAAAGTGTATGTTCAGGATAGTACTCGGTTGCCTCATATTCATAAACTATATCTGCCTCGCCACCGGCTGCGTGAGTTTTAGGTAGTAAATCAGCATCCAGCGAGAGCTTCATATAATCAAGAATCTTACCGTGCCTTTCACTTGCTTTGTACCACAAAATACCAAGCACATATTCAAAAATCGTAGGTACATCGGCATTATCGGTAACCATACTTCTGATTTCATCATCATTTCTGGTTTCAAAGCAATCCAAAAGTGACAATATCTTGTCATCAGTAAATTTAGTATCTATAAGGTGCTGTAATCTCTGGTAGCGTGTATCCTCCAAAGCAGCACGGGCCGATTGCATATCAGAAACATTTATGCCGAGTTCTTCATTAATTCCTGCAACAATAGTGTCATCATCAACTATGAGACATTCTGATATTTCTGGCATATCACAATCTTCATACAGCAATTCAGAAGAAGTAAATGCATCTTGATATAATTTCGCTGCTACTGATTTGAAAAAGTGTTTCGGCACTATATCAAATTTTATAGTATCATCCTCAAATAACACTACATCCGTTGTTTTAATATACCTACGATTAAGGTCAAGATAGTCTGAAAGCGTGGCTTTAGCCTTAAATAAGTGCATTATTTTAAAGAAAGCAATTTTGAAGGTGTTTTCATCTTCAACTTCGTTAAATAGGGTTGTTTTCAAATGTGCCACAGGATGGTTACTAATTGCCTTTTCAGAGGTGGTATCAAATAAATAATTGCGCCACCATTTCCCTATTTTTATATCTCTTGTTGCATCATAAATAGATATCAAGTTATCTATATCATTCAATACGAAAACTCGGTGTAATGCTTGATACAATTTAAAATACGACTTATCGTATTGTCGACTTTTTCTGTTGAGTCCTATTTCACATATCAACTCTTCTGTAACTTCATTATCAATAAAATAATCCAAAGCCGTTTTGTAATTAAGCATTCCCATCAATCGATTTACAATGATTTCATCAATAGATATATTTCTGCAACGCAATTTGGATATACCGTCAATAATTTCGTTCGTTTCTGTTTCGCCAATGCAAAGAGGTAAAAGATATGTATATTCATCAAGTGTTAAATAATCAAATTTATTCAACAAATGAATCAATACCATAAATGGTCGCACAGTGTGTCCGTCCACATTATAATATGTTTTCAGCAATTGCTTCAAATAGATATAGCTGTCTTTTGCTATTTGAAATTGATTATCAGAAGAAAAATCATTTTCTGAAGTGATTTTAAGCAGTGCTTTACCGGCATTGCTCAGTTTTCTTCCATCATCTATTAACCCAATATCAACTAAGCCTGAAGTTTTTTCACGAGCGTCTTTTGGTTTGTTTCCGGCATTGCCTTCAACAAAGTCTTTAGATTGCATAAAATCATAATAACGAGTTTGTAAATCTTTATTTCCCGACCAGCTTTTACTCTTATTCTCTTCAAGCTTCCAAAACTCATCTAACAACGAAAGTTGTTCTTCAATAGTTTTATTGAAATTTTTTGTTCTAAAGCTGGTTGTTCCCAGACTCCAGCAAAAGCTTTTATACGGAATCACATTCGGCATAACCGTACTCTCCTCAATAATTTGTTATTAGGACTTCCTCGGTAACGGAGGACTTATCTTTAGTTTGATAATTTGAATTCGAGTAGCTATAATTGAGTCGTATTGCCTTATATTTTTCTGCGTTTTTTTCAAGCCACTCAATTAAAATACTGTTTTCCTTACCTTTACTTCTCAATACGTTCGATAAAGCAAATCGAATATTCCTATCATTCAATTCGTCTAAAAAAGAGAGTAGGTCTTTTTCATCTTCTTCACTCCAACCGCCTTGCTCGTTGTATGTGGCACAAGTAATCAAGTATGGCGGGTCAACATATACAAAATCCTTTGATGTTAACTTCGATGTATCAAATTCTCTAAAGTCACAGCAGGTAAAGATACAGTTTTGTTCTTGGATTTTGTCAATAAAATCAATGAGTTTTTGTTCCATCTTTTTATTGAAATCTCTTTTTCCAACCGGTAAATTAAACTCGCCGTTTGAATTAAATCGAATTTGATTATTAAATGCATATACGATTATTACATAAAGCATAACGTAGTAATAATAATCAAAGTTTTCATTTGCATGTTTTTGATTAAAATCTGCACGCAGCTTTAAATATCCTTCTCTGTTATAATTACCAAGTCCTTTGCTGCTTTCACAACCGTAATAGTCATATCCGTGTTCACTCACAAGTGACAAGTTATACTTTTCTATAATTTCATAAATCCATTCTAAAATGGATTCTTTATCAAGATTCTTAAACGTATTATACAAATAAAGTAGGTTTTCATTTAAATCATTATAAATAACTCGGTTGCAATCAACATTGATACCAACATTACATCCACCGCAAAATAAGTCTACAAACACATCTATGTCTTTTGGAAAAAGCGGCAATATTTGAGGTAACAATTTATATTTGCCGCCGGTATAATTAAGCGGTGATTGTATCATCTAATTTACTCCTCGTTAAAACAAATACACAAAAATAATCTTTCGGCATTTTCTGAAATGTCAGATTTTCCGGTTGTAAATGCTTTGTAGCTTTCTTCAAAAACCTTTACAGTTCCTTTTTGACTCAGTATTCTCATAATATCATCGTCGGAAATCTTGGCATTAGAACGGCAATTTCCTTTTTCAGCCATATTATTATATGAAAGTAGAATGTATTTGGCTTTAATATCGTTTATCAGTGTTTCAAATGCTTTTGTTGCTCCGATTGTACAATATTTACTCTTCATTCCGCTTCTATCCATCTTCTTGGCGACACCAAAAACCTCTGGTTTTTCCCAACGTGCAACATTTTCAAGCAAATGATATGAATCACAATATTGTCTTGAATTATATGGCGGATCTATATAAACGAGGTCAGCCTCAATCCTCTTAACAAGGTTATTGGCATCCTCATTAAAGCATTGATTTTTGGGATTGTTGTTAACTTCAGCCAAGGGAACATAAAGTTCCAACGAACCTTCGAATTTTGCCCCCTTTCTGTATGCATCGTAATGCCCGCAGGTTACAGCAATTTTATCCATTGCATAAAGCAGTGATGTTATTAAGATTGCTCTTTCTCGATTATTTAAATTGCCTTTTTTATAATTTCGTTCTATATCCTCTCGAATATATCCGATTTTAGCGCAATCTTTTTTACTGAAATAGGTATCTGCAAAATTGCGTGTCATATAATTTTCCTCACAATTAGTTTTTGCATTGTACCTAACAACATAATCAATTATTTTTTGTTGATCATAGCTTTCAGCACCAAACCAAGCAAAATTGCAAATATAGTTGCTATACATCAAATCATTTGTAATAAGTGTCTTATCTGCAAAAGCAGAAGAAACTGCACCGGTTCCCGCAAAAATATCTGCAACTGTTTCAATATCGGCGCATTCATCATTTACAACGCCGGTGATAAACGAAAGCAACTTATATTTATTTCCTAAATAACGTCTATTGTTTATCAATGAGGTTTTATAAGTATTTTCAGTTGCAGTCATTGCAAATCCTCCAACAATCATCTTTATCTATCTATAATTATACTAAATATTTAGATTATATCAAATACAGTGTCCAATAAATCGTACTCTTTCAAATTCCGTCAAACAGTTCCGAAAGAGATATTTCTAATCCATTGGCTATTTTTTCAATGTTAACGATAGAAATATTACGTTTTCCAAGTTCAACGCTTGCAAAATAAGTTCTATCCATACCTATTTTTTGAGCAAATTTTTCTTGACTCAATCCGGTATGACTTCTTAACTCTCGTATTCTATTACCAATTTTATCTGTAATCATAATGTACCCTCGATATTAAATTGCACATACCGCAGACTATATTTATACAGTTTAATTATATGTTTAATCCGCAAATAAGTCAACTGTTTTTAAGCAACAAAAAATCGGCAGGGATTGCTCCCTGCCGCTGTTGTGTTTATACTGTGTAAATCAGTTCTGCATTTACAATTTCTGTTGATCTATTACGGATATTGTTCATCTTTTGAACCCACAACATCATATCGGTTGATTTGAGTTCTTCGGTTACATTTTCTTTTTCGGCTAAGTCTTTTACAAGCCGAGAAAAAAGGTCTTGAGCCTGCTGTTCAATATCTACAAGATATGAATTGAGCTTACCGCTTGTCAGCAAATTGTAGTAACGTACCTTATGGTGTTGCTTCAAATATCGTTTATGCCTCATTCCCCAAACGCCGATATTCGCTTCCTTTTCTTCTTCCGCCGGTAATAAATCGGGCAACATATAGTCGCCCACCTGCGTATAAGTACCGCCTTGCTTTTCAAAAATTGTGTTTGCCATTTTGTTTTACCTCCAAAAATTTATTTATCTCGAGCGTGGATTTTCACGCTTACGACCTTTAATATTTCTTGCCTGTTCAAGCAACTCGTCAATCTGTTTATGCCCGAAAGCCTTACGCAAAAGCTTGTAATCTTTGACCTCCGAACGCAAATTTTCGTTTTCGCTTTTCAGCTTGCTGTTGATTTTAGACAACATTTCGTTCTCACGATATAGGTTGCCATTTGTAATATTTAGCCTGTGGTAATTGTCCCAACCCTCAAAACAACGAGCCAATGCAGTCTTAATTAACGCTTTTAATTTTTGAATAAGCGGCTCTGCAATTTTAGTTTTATATGCTTTTACAGACATAAAACCTTGCGGCTCGGACAGTTGATATTCGGGTGCATTATCAAGCATTTCTTCCACATTTCTTAAGTTTTCCAAACCATCATCATAGTTTAACACTCGCTCGGATAACACATTGAATTCAGTCTGTTTTTCTTCGATTTTAGCACCTAACTGTTCAAGTTCCGTCGCTCGCTCTTGCTTTTTATAATCAAGAACAGACAAATGTTTTTCGTGCGAGCCTTTATGTTCCCACTCAATTCCGTGCCGTTCCATTACGAAAGCTAAAGCGGACTTTTCTACGCTTACCCATTGATTCCACTCGGTATCTCCACGAGTTCCGCCCTTGAAACCTTGTGCGGCTAACGCTTGTTTGAGACTTACTCTCGTATCAAGTCCACGCTTGCTTCCGGTTGTGAACGGAACAAAATCAATATGCAAATGGGGCGTCGCCTCGTCCATATGCAGATGAGCAGAGAACACTTTTAGGTTGGGATTTCGCTCTTGAAATCCACGGTAATACTCATCTAAAACCTGCCGTGCAAGCTGTCCGTTTTCGCTTTCGGCACTCATATTTTCCTTATCGCCAATCTGCAAAATCAGTTCGTGAAACGGTTTTTCTTGCTTAGAATTTCTGATTTTTTCATAGTAATTTTCTATTCTACGGTCGGCTCTTGTCTGTTTTTCGTTGTATCTTTTTAGCGCTTCATCAAACAATTCGTGATAGATTTTCTTTATCGGCTCGTTACAGTAATCAATGTTCAAATGCGTTCTGCTACCATCAACATTTTCCGCCTTGAACTTGCGGCTGTTATGATTGACCGAGCCTTTACCCACCATTGCGCTTATCGTTCTTTGCATTATATACACCTCCAATCTCATAAACTTGCTCGTCCTCGGTTCTGTTACTCTTGTCAAGAGTAACGCAAAAGCACTTTTGACAGGCAAGCCCATCAAAAATGCAACCTGCAAGCAGGTTTTGCGCTCTCCGAGGGGCAAAGAGCCGCCTTTGAAAAGGCACTCTCTGCACACTCCGCTAAACTTTATCTGTGTCGGTCTGTGTCGATAGTGACGGTGATTTTGTCACCGCCTAAAACAGCGACACAACCGTCACACATCGTCACGCTGTTCATAAGTCAAACTAACTTTACGCCCATCGTGACAGCGTTTGTTCTGATAACGGATTCCATACTCATCGAACAAACGCCCTGCATTGATATTCAGCTTCATCGTCAAAGCGTTTGCTTTCATTTCAACGCCGAGAAATTCAACAAGTTCCGTCGGGCTGCCATACCATTCGGGATTTTCATTTGTGATTTTGACGGCGATATTTTCAAGCAAAGGTTCAGGCGGCAATTTCCAAAGTTCCGTTTCGGTTCTCTCAAGTTCCCACACAAGGGTTTCAGGATTGCGATTGAGATAAATCTTTTGATCGGGCTGGTCTCTGCCTGAAACTTCAAGCGTTGCCGAATTGCTTGTTCGTTTTTCTTTCCGTAAAATAAAGCCACCGTCGGCGGCGCCAAGCAATCCGTTAGTTCCTGAAATCATATCAAACTTATCCTCAGAGTTCTGCTTGCGTGTATGATGAACAAGCAGCAAACATATTCCGTAACTGTCCGCAAACTTTTTAAGCCTTGTTATAATCTCATAATCGTTTGCGTAACTGTAATTATCACCGCCCACTTCACGCACCTTTTGGAGAGTGTCTATGATAATCAATTTTGTATCGGGGTGTTCTGCCATAAATCTTGTAAGCTGTTCGTCAAGTCCACTTCCAAGTTGACCCGCCGAAACAGAAAAGTACAAATTATTCGCACTTTCTGTTCCGAACATCCTATACAATCTTTCTTGCAATCTGTGGTAATCATCTTCAAGCGCAAGGTACAAAACAGTTCCTTTTCTCACATCAAAATTCCAAAGCGGTGTACCTGTACTGATATGGTAAGCAAGCTGTGCCATAAGAAAACTTTTGCCGAGTTTTGGTGCTCCTGCAAAAATATATGTGCCCGGATAAAGCAAACCGTCAATCAGCGGCGGTTTACTTTGATATACCGTGTTATACAACTCACGCATAGAAATCGTTTTCAAATGTGATGGATCGAGCTGTTGCAAAAATTCTTTTTGCATTTCTTCAAGATAATCATCTAAACTCTTGTCATTTTCATTAAAATCAGTTATACTGTTGTTAATTTGTTTTAGGATTGACTGCTCCGTATCTGCGCCAACAGATACGATCGGAGCGGTCTTTTCTTTTTCTGTCATTCCGATGCCTCCTTTAATCCACCGAGAATATCAGCAATCATTTCGATTAAATCAAGTAATTCGTCATTGACTTCACCGCCGTTCTCAATTCTCTGTAATTCCGTAAGTACATCTGCAAGATTATTACGCAAAGCCTTGTATACTCTCGGATTACCTTGAACGACCACTTCTTTGTTAGTAAGTCGCCTTGTGATATAGTCCTGCTTGGTTAAACCCGAAAGCTGAACATAGCGCTCAATCTGTTCCCACTCTTCGGGCGAAACTCTAAAAGCCACAGTCTTATTTCTCCAACGGTTATGTTCATCTTTGTTTTTAAGTGACATATTACTTTCTCTCCTTCCATAATTCATCAAGCGTATTTGCCATTTCATTTTGTTTTGACGGATATATGTGTGTATATCTGTCGGTAATTTCCACTGTTTCGTGACCAACCCTATCAGCAATTGCAGCGGCTTGATACCCTTGATTTATTAAAAGTGAAACATGCGAATGTCTCAAATCGTGAATACGAATACGCTTTACCCCTGTGGCTTTTGAGCCTCGGTCCATTTCGTGATGAAGATAGCTTTTTGAAATAGGGAATATTCTGTCTCCGTCATTCGGTGAATAAAACATTTTCAAATATTCCTGCATTTCATCACATAAAAACTGCGGCATTTTTATTGTTCTTTTGCTTTTCTCCGTTTTCGGTGGAGTAATAACATCTTCTCCGTGCAATCTTTGATAAGATTTGTTGATTGTAAGCATATTGTTTTTAAAGTCAAAATCACCGGCAGTTAATGCAAGCAACTCACCTACACGAATACCTGTCCAATAAAGCATTTGAAAAGCATAATATGAAATAGGCTTGTCCATCATTTCATCAGAAAACTTACTGTATTCCTCCACAGTCCAATAACTCATTTCCTTGCGTTCTTCCTTACCCATATTACCGACCGTAGAGGCAGGATTTAATCTTAAGCCGTAAATCTTGATTGCGTGATTGAACAATGCACTCAACTGATTATGAATCGTCTTTAAATATCCCTGAGAAAGCGGCTCTCCACTTGAATTTGTTTGCCTTCTAATCTCATTTTGCCAAGCGATAACATCTTTTGCCGATATATCGCATAATCGCTTATGCTCAAAATACGGCAATATTTTAGTTTTAATAATATGTTCTTTGGTAAGCCAAGTGTTTTCCTTTAACTTTGGTCTAACATCTTTTTCGTACAATTCCGTAAAAGTCTTAAATGGCATAGTGACATCGGCTTTCTTTTCGGTCAGAAATGCTCGTTCCCACTCCTGTGCCTCTCGTTTGGTGGCAAAGCCACGCTTTAATTTTTGCTGTCGCAAGCCTTGCCAGTCTGTGTAACGGAACTGCACATACCAAGTTCCGTTTTTTTCATTTTTAAATGCTCCCATTTTAATCGCTCCTTTCAATTGTTTTAGTTGAGTAAAATTTTTCGTGAAAGAATTTACGGTCAATTCTGCCGGGAATTGTAATACACCCGGTTGACTGCAATTCCTTGTTTAGTTTGCGTATGAGTTTATATGCGTAAGAAACGGAGACGCCCATTTCTTCTGCCACATCTTCAACACGCATAAACATTTTATTTGACATAAACATCATCCTTTCATTTTTATATTTTCATATTTATTGTCGGATACTTTCTGACCGCATTCCGATTTGCCCGAGCGGATACACCATTACCGTGATGTATGACGGTTATTCTGTTGTTTGCGAATAGACTTAACGCTATTTGCTTAATGATTATACTAAACATATTCCGTTATGTCAAGTGGTTTTCACAAGAATATTAAACTTTTTTGTTTTATGTTACTTGACATTGCTTAACTTGTTATGCTATGATATTTAACAGTAAAGTGAGAGGAGCTATAGTATGGCTATCGGCGAAAGAATAAGATTTTTCAGAAATTTAAAAGGTATGACGCAGAAGTACCTTGGTATGCAGGTGGGCTTTCCGGAAAAAACCGCTGACATCCGTATGGCACAGTATGAATCCGGCAGCAGAACGCCTAAGGCTGATTTAACAAACAATCTTGCAAATGTGTTTGGCATATCGACAAGTGCCTTAACTGTGCCCGACATTGACAGCTACAACGGATTAATGCACACTCTGTTTACTCTTGAGGATTTATACGGTTTCCGTATTGGTAAACTTGATGATGAGCTTTGCATACGCCTTGATAAAGGTATGGGAACAAATTATCTTACAATGTTTGATATGTTTTCCACTTGGCAGGAACAAGCAGAAAAACTTAAAAACGGCGAAATCACAAAAGAAGAATATGATAATTGGAGATATAACTACCCCGAAGGCGTAGCTTTCAATTATCGTAAGGAGGGATAAAAATGCCTGTAGTAAATGTTAATTTACTAGTTGACGAAAAGACATATGCTGCTGTTCAAGCCGGAGTTTTGGAACTCTGCGGTATGGCGAAAAATATTGACAACAAACGAGTTGCAAAGCATATTCCCGCTGTTGCAGATGCTGCTAAAGAAGGTGCAGCTAAGGCTATTGATTTTATTCGTGTTCATAAAAAGGGTACTGTTATTGTTAGTGGAATTCTCATAATAGGTAGTGCTGTTGCCGGTGTCATCGGTTACATTGCAACCCGTGATAAAAGAAACCTTGAAAAGCGATTTGCCCAAAATCTTCAGATTTATTTAGATGCCGCAAAAGATGGCAAACTAACTGTGGAAATTTTAGATAATTTAATAAACTCCCTTGATGAACTTTCAAATGACGATACTTCTAAGGCAGTAAACTTGAAAATCACGCCTTCCCAATTTAGTGATTTGATACAAAACATATTTGATTACACCGTATGTTTGGCTGAAGCAAATAATATGAGTCCGACACTTATTAGCAAGCCCAAGATTTTGAAGAAAAAAAACTATTCCGATCTACAATACTATTTGAATATGCAAAAAAATATTTTTGAGCAAGTCGCTTAAAACAAGCATAGAAAAAAGGCATTACCGACTGCAAAAGTCAGTAATGCCTTTTATAGTATTAAAATATTTGTACCTGCAAACCGATAGAACGCTTAGAATAAAGTCATTTTTCAGTTTGCTATCATTTTGCTATCAAATCGGGAATTTGAGAGTCTAAAACCCAGTGTTTATGCGGGTTTACGCAACTCTTGATATTATTCCCACTCAATTGTGGCAGGGGGTTTGGAGGTTATATCGTAGACTATGCGGTTTACGCCCTTTACCTCGTTTACTATTCGGCGGGATGCGGCGTCAAGCACGTCATAGGGGATTCTCGCCCAGTCCGCGGTCATAAAATCGCTTGTCATAACCGCTCTGAGCGCAACGGTGTAATCGTAGGTTCTGAAGTCGCCCATAACGCCGACCGAGCGCATATCGGTAAGCACGGCGAAGTACTGACCGATTTCGCGGTCAAGCCCTGCGTTTGCGATTTCCTCACGGAAGATAGCGTCGGCGTCCTGCAGAATTGAGATTTTTTCCCTTGTGAGCTCTCCGATAATTCTAACTCCGAGTCCGGGACCAGGGAAAGGCTGGCGGTAAACCATATTTTCAGGCATACCAAGTTCAAGTCCTACCCTTCTGACCTCGTCCTTAAATAGGTCGCGGAGTGGCTCGATAATCTCGTCAAACTCGACGTGGTCCGGAAGTCCTCCGACATTGTGGTGGCTCTTAATAAGCGCGGCGTCGCCCACGCCCGATTCAATACAGTCGGGGTAAATCGTGCCCTGAACAAGGTAGTCAACCTTACCGATTTTCTTAGCCTCGGCCTCGAAAACGCGGATAAATTCCCTGCCTATTATCTTGCGCTTTTGTTCAGGCTCGCTTATGCCGCGAAGCTGACCCAAAAACTGCTCGGACGCATCGATTGAAATAAGATTAATATTATAAGTCCCCTTAAACAGGTCGTTAACCTGCTTCGCCTCGTCCTTTCGAAGCAAACCGTGATCCACAAAAATGCAGGTGAGGTTCTCCCCTACCGCCTTGTGCAAAAGAAGCGCGGCAACAGAGCTGTCGACGCCGCCCGAAAGCGCGCAAAGCACCTTTTTATCGCCGATTTTGTTCTTCAAATTTTCGATAGTACGAACCGTAAAGGAGGACATAGTCCACTCCCCCTTACATTCGCAGACATTGTAAAGGAAGTTCCTTATCATCTGCGAGCCGAGCGGAGTGTGCATAACCTCGGGGTGGAACTGCACGGCGTAAAGCCTGTCCGCCGCGTTTTCCATAGCCGCAACGGGGCAATCGTCGGTTTTGCCAATGATTTTGAAGCCGACGGGAATTTGCTTTATATAATCGGTGTGGCTCATCCAGCAGACGGTTTTCGCGGGAATATCGGTAAACAGCTTGCTCGTGCCGTCAACCTTTACCTCAACCTTGCCGTATTCGCTCGCGCCTGCCTCAACCACGCCCCCCAGCATATGCGACATAAGCTGAGCGCCGTAGCAGATACCCAAAATCGGTATTCCGAGTTCAAAAAGCTTTTTTGAATACAGAACGGCGTTTTCTCCGTAAACGCTTTTCGGACCGCCCGTTAATATTATTCCCTTGTAGCCCGCCGCGGCGATCTCCTCAATCGGAGCGGTATAGGGGCGTATTTCGGAATAGACGTTGTTTTCTCTTACCCTTCTTGCGATAAGCTGATTGTACTGACCGCCGAAGTCAAGCACCAAAACCTTTTCCATAGTAACCTCCGTAAGTATAAAACTCAATATAAATTATTATATCTCAAAACTCCCGTTTTGTCTATCCAAAAAAGCATTTTAATAAACATTTAAATATAATCGTAGACCTCGACCACTCCGCTTTTGTGGTAAAGCGACGGTGTGATGCGCAGGGAATAACCCCGTCCGCAGTCTGCCGTCCATTCAACGGGCTTGTGCCGCGGTAGGGCACAAACGCCCAACAGCATCATAATAGCTCCACCGTGCATAATAACTCCGGCGTCGGTAACGCCGTCGTTTGCCATATCAATTACAATTTTGTTAAGCCCTATGCACAGCCTTTTTATAAATTCGGAGTTGTCCTCTCCGCCCGGAGGGGCTGAAAGCTTGCCCGACGTCCAGGGAATAAAATTCGGGTCACTTTCAAGCTCCGTTGCGGTTTTGCCCTCGAACGATCCGAAATCGTACTCCCTTAAATCCGAAACAGGGATAATATCCATATCGGGATATAGCACCGCGCCTGTCTGGCGGCAGCGAAGCAGAGGGCTTGAATAAAGCCTCCCGATTTCGGGGTATTCAATATCGTCCTTCAATAGTCTCAATTCGTTAAGACCCTCGGGCGAAAGGGGCAGGTCGGTTTTACAGCCAATATACTGTCCCGCATAATTGGCGTCGGTCGCGCCGTGGCGTATAAGATGTATTCTAAGAGTTTTCATTATAGGTACTCCAATAAATTAGTTATTATGCTGTTGGATAAAAGCATACCGCGGTCGGTAAGGTAGATGCGGTCGGCGTCTATGTTGAGCAGTCCCGCCCCTTTAAGCGGCAGGGCGGCTTTTTTTACTGCATCGGGCAGGTCTTTACCGAAGCGTTCGCGGTATTTGTCGAAGCAAAGCCCTTTTTTAAGTCTCAGTGCCAGCATTATATATTCCTCTTCACCGCCGCCCTTGCCGTCCGAAACGGGCGGCTCGCCCCTTAAAAAGGCACGGCTGTCGCGCTGGTAGTAAGACCGCTCGCCGCCGACAAAGGAGTGTGCCGACGGACCGATTCCTAAGTACTCCTCGCACCGCCAGTATTTAAGGTTATGCTTACCCTCTTTGCCTTCCTTTGCAAAATTGGAAATCTCATAGTGGGCAAATCCCTTTTCCTCTAAATAACGGCACATAAATAAATACTGATCGGCAGTTTCGTCCCCGTCGGGCAAATTAAGTGTATCCCGCTTTTTGTAAAACAGGGTGTTTTCTTCAAGCTTTAAAATGTAGGCGGAGATGTGGTCGGGTCTTGCCGAAAGCACAAAATCAAGATCGGACTTAAGGGTGTTTAAATCAGAATCAGGCAGACCTATCATCAAATCAAGCGAAATATTGTCAAACTCCAGCGCCCGCGCGGCTTTTACGGTTTTAAGGGTATCGTCGGCGGTGTGAGTGCGCCCCAAAAGGGAAAGCATAGCGCCGTCTCCGCTCTGCGCGCCGACCGACAGACGGTTTACACCCGCTTTTTTTGCGGCGGCAAGTATGCTTTCACAATCCCCCGCGGGGTTTACTTCAAGGGTGATTTCTTTCGTTTCGGCAAGGCAAAACGCCTCTTTTACCGCCCCAATTATAGGTATAATCCGCTCGCCCAAAAGTGAGGGAGTTCCCCCGCCTAAATAGACCGTATCGACTAAGGGGCGGCAAAGTCTGCCGCCCCAATTTTTTATTTGCGAAATAAGACCCTCGGTGTAATTATCAAGCGCTTTATCACCATAGAATGCCGAATAAAAGTCGCAGTAGGCGCATTTTCTTTGGCAGAACGGGATATGGAGATAAAGTCCTAAAGGCTTTTTATCAGTCAAGAATTTCACCGATACAGCTGCCGGGAACGGCGGCGGCGTTAGCCTCGTCGGTATCGATATGCATTGCAAGCTTATATTTAGGGCTTACCCTTGCTACAACATCGCCGAATACGAGAGCGCGTCCCTCGGTCGGGATTTTAACGCTGATAACCTGCTTATCCTTAATGCCGTACTTTTCCGCGTCCTCGGGGGTCATATGTACATGTCGCTTTGCCACGATAACGCCCTCGCTAAGCTCGATTTCACCCGCGGGGCCTACAAGCTTGCAGGGAGCGGAACCCTTAATGTCGCCCGATTCTCTTACAGGGGGCTTTACGCCTATTGTACGCGCGTCGGTAAGCGACAGCTCAACCTGAGTTTCGGGGCGGGTCGGTCCTAAAATTGAAGCCTTAAGCTCGGACTTGGGTCCTACAACCGTAACCTTTTCCTCGCAGGCAAACTGACCCGGCTGTGAAAGGTCTTTTTTAGGGGTAAGGGCGTGACCCTTGCCGAAAAGGATTTCAAGCGCCTCGTCTGTAACATGCACGTGACGCGCGGAAATTTCAACCAAAACTTCTTTTGCCATTATAAATTACTCCTTGCCGTATTTGAATTTATAATATAATTTTACCATATTTCGTGAGGTTTTCAAGGGGTAAAGCAAAAAAATACGGCAACAAGGAGCATTTTTTTAATTTTCAGCGTTTTTTCAATCTCAATAGTGCGAAATAAGCCAGCTTGATACATACAGCCGTTTTAATAAGTGCAGTAGCGAAGAAAAGACAGTAAACTATACCGTCCATTCTTGAGAAAAGCTGTCCTACCGTAACTGTGCTTACTGCCGCGGCAAGAGGAAAATCAAGCCTTTTTGCAAGCGGAGCACCGAAAAGCAGCAAGCTTTCAAGAAGACTGAGCGCGGTTACGGCAATCCCCGTAAGCAGTCCGAAAAAAGGCGCACGAATACGCTTTTCTCCCGTAAAAAGCGCGGAATATACCGGAATTAACAACGCAGGCAGGGACAGCTCTAAAATGTAGGGCTTAGCGCCCGAAAGCAGTTCCTTTAAATCAGGCAGACGGTTAACCGCGATATTTTCCGCGTTATAGTCCTTTGCCGAAAGCAGAAAAAACAACAGTACCGTAACCGCGGCGGTGACAAGAAATATAAGTGAAAGCTTTAAAATTACTTCCTGCCGTCTGCTCGTCAAAAAAACCGCGGCGATTATAAAAGCGGCGGCGATAAAAAAGCGCGGCGTTTCAGGAAGCAGTACCCTATCCACAAAATCGGTATAGTTTATAAGCGCCCCGTACGCGTTATAAAGGGCATAGACTGCGGCGGATAAAAGCAAAGGTACGGAAAAAATCCAAGCTGTTACTTCGCCGATAATAAGGCGATTTGCAAGCGGAACAGCAACAAAATATAATCCTACCGCCGCTATCGCCGCGGTCAAAAAGCCAAAAATGGATATTGCTCCTGAATAAGCACATGGCAATGAAATAATCGCGTCGCCCAGAATAAAAAATGCCGTAATGCCAACAAGGTGTTTGTTATAGGTAGGGCTTGCCGTCATTTTGTTCCCTCCCCAAGATCTGATTTGTTAGAAAATTTATCTCCGCTGAAAACCGCAAGACCTTCAAGCGCCACCCCGTACTCGCTTCTTGAAAAGTATGGCATAGAAAACATCGGCTTCCCTTTTTCACGTCTGCTCTCAATTTCAAAATAACGGTTCTCAAAATTAATTTTTGCCGTCTTCACTTTCTGCCCTATAATCCCCATAATATCATACCCGACCGCGACCGAGGAAACAGGCTCGTCGTCAAGTAGTACAGCGGGGTCGTCCGCCGCAACCATATAGGCGGAAAGGGTTATTCGGTTTTCCCTAAAGCGATAATCGCAAATTTCACCGAACCGTTTCGCGCTCAATGCAGTGTCGATCACAATAATGCCGCAATGTTCAAGCAGCATCGGCCTTGAAAGGGAGTCGGCAATGCCGTCGAGCGCGGAGGTTATTCCATTTGCGGTATAGGAAAGCACCTGCGAGGTCGGTTCGCTTTTGGCAGATTCGGAATTTACCGTCACAATCTCTGCGGTTACGGTTATATTATCTCCGATTTCCGAAAATCCCAGAGCCGTCACCATAAAACGGCGGTCGTTGCCTGCCGATCCCGATGTAAAACTACACCCCGCCAGCATACAGCACATAATCACATTGGCAAGCAATAACGAAAGCTTTTTCATTTTTCTTTTTTCTCTCCCGCACGTATAATATTTCTATTAAAAAATGGGCGGGTGCGCATTTTATTCCACGGAGCGCGCCAAAAGGAGTCCTTAAGGCTCTGGAAGCTCGCACGCTCAAGGGAAACGGTACTGCTTGTGCCGAAGGAGCTTAAATCGAGAATGTGTATAAAGGTAAGCGTCACGCCTAAAATATATCCGTAAAGCCCCAAAAGGGCGCTTAACACCACATATATAATTCTAAGATAAAAAACCGCGCCCTTAAGCCGCGGAACCATAAGTCCCGAAATACCCGACAGCGCCACAATAATAAGCATAGGCGCGCTTACAATCCGTGCCTCCACCGCCGCCTGACCTACAACAAGCCCGCCGACAATGCTTAATGCGTGACCGAGGCTCTGAGGCATACGCACCCCCGTTTCTTTCAGAATTTCAAAAACAAAAATAAGCAGTACGCACTCCCAAAACGCCGAAAACGGTACTCCGCCGCGAAGCTGGGCGACAGTAAGGGCAAGCGAGGTGGGGAGCAATTCCTTGTGATAAGAGGTAGCGGCGATAAACACCGCTGGAATACTTACAGAAAGGAAAAAACAGACAAAACGAAGCATCCGTCCTACCGAGGAGACGGCATAATTTAAATAATAATCCTCGTCAGACTGAAAATTTTCCGAAAAAAGGTAGGGCACCGTCATAACAACGGGAGTTCCATCCACCACAAGGGCTATTCTGCCCTCAAGCAGTCTTGCCGCCGCAATGTCGGGGCGTTCGGTTGAGCCGCTGGTTTTAAAAAGGGAGCGCGGATGGTCTCTTATTTGCTCTGCAATGTAGTTTGAATCGAGTATGCCGTCCATATCAAGCTTTTTAACCCTTTTTTTTACCTCATCAAGCGTTCTTTTATTTACAAGGGAGTCGAGATAACATATAAATACCAACGTGTCGCTGCGTCTGCCGACCCTTAAAGTCTCGGTGCAAAGGTCGGGGGTCAAAAGCTTTCTCCTTATCATTGCAAGATTTAAAAGCGCCGCCTCGTCAAATCCCTCGCGCGGGCCCTGCAAAACCCTCTCGTCCTCCGGCTCGCTTATACCCCTTGTGCGCCAACCCTTGGTGTTTATTGTTATAGCGTCAGTACAGCCGTCAACAAGCAAGAGGGTGTCGCCGTAAAGCAAAGAGCGGAGCATATTCTCCACACTGTCGGTCGCCGCGGTCTCCCCCGCGAAAAGCACCTGCTTTGATATAAAGCCGATAAGCGAATCTTCTTTTCGTTCGGCGTTGCTTGTAAGTAAGGGACGAATAACCGATTCGTTTAAAAGCTCGGCGTTTATCATTCCGTCCATATAAAAAAGGGCGCAGTCGTAGCAGCACGCTCCCCTCACGCTTACACGTCTCAGCCTTAACACCGCGTCTTTTTTGAATATACCTTTAAAAAGTCGTATGTTCTCTTCAAGCCCCTTTGCAAGCGACATATCCGCGTAATCCGCAATTTCTCCCGACATATTTCCAATTCCACCTTAGGCGTTAATAACTTTAGCTTGCCCAAAAAAACAGCAAAAATTCTGCTTTGTATATTTAAAAAAGTGAAAAAGAGCCGTCGAAACGGCTCTTTTTCACTTTTAAGGGGTTTGAGGAGAGAACTTCTCTTTTGAAAAAGAGAAATTATACCAAAATGGGTGCGGCTCCCTTTTCGGTACATTTATATATTAAACTATAATTTTTTCGTTTCTGTGAACGGATTTTAAATTTTTAGGGAATATAATATGTATATTTGTTAATAATAGAAGTATTAAGCCCGATATGGACAAATACCAAGGAAAGGAACAATTGGAATGAACTACTCTGAATATCACTCAAAATCTAAATTTACAGGCAGCGCGGCTTTTTATATTATAATAGCCTGCTGTCTTATCGCGATAGGCGGCGCGGCGTGGTTCGCCGCGGCGAATATAAATAAACACGACGAAAAAACAAAGGGAGAAAACAGCAGCTACCATTCCTCGGAAAATTCCCTTTTTGAAAGCATAGGCAGTATGCCGAACGCTTCAAATCCGACAACATCCGAAGAAGCGGGCAAGACGGTTTCGGACGAGCCTTATTCATCAAAGGAGGAAACGGCGGAATCAACCGAAAGCCCCGCCACAGCCGTTGTTTTCAGTATGCCCGTACAGGGGGAAATAATTAAGGGCTACAGCGAAAAAGAGCTTCAGTATTCCGCGACCTTCGGCGATATGCGAATCCACAGCGGGATTGATATAGCCTGCGAGGACGGCACGTCGGTAAGCGCCGCGGGGGACGGAAAGGTGCTTTCGGTCGACGAGAGCGGCACCCTCGGAACGGCGGTCACGGTTGACCACGGCAACGGAATAACCACTAAATATGCCGCGATTAAAGGCGTTAAGGTAAAGTCGGGGGATAAGGTCTCGGCAGGAGATATAATCGGAAAGGTCACAGCCGTTCCGAGTGAATGTGCCGACCAAAGCCACCTGCATTTTGAGGTTTGCAAGGACGGTCACGCCGCCGACCCGCTTCATACCTTGGGGCTTGAGTAATTTCAGATTGATTAAACGGACGGGCTTTTCCCGTCCGTTTGTCTAACGTCTAATGTCTAACATCTAACGTCTAAATCATACAATTTTATTCTGCGGCCTGCCCGCTAAAAACGCCTTTATATTATCCTCGACTATCCCTAAAAGCCGCTTTCTTGTGGCTAAGGGCGCCCAGGAGGTATGGGGCGTTATTATTATGTTCGGCGCAGTTTCAAGACAGCTTTTTTTGCTCTGCGGCTCCCGCTTTAAAACGTCAACCGCCGCGCCCGACAGCTTGCCTGATAAAAGGGCGCCCAAAAGCGCGTCCTCGTCCACAGTACCGCCGCGCGAGGTGTTGATAAAAAATGCGCCGTCTTTCATTTTATTAAACGATTCTTCATTCATCATATCTGCGCTCTGCTCGTTTAAAGGGCAATGGAGAGATACAATATCGCTTTCCTTCAACAGGGTATCAAAATCAACAAAGCGGGTCTCGCCGTTTTCGCGGACTGTTCTCGTGAATACAATAACCTGCATACCGAGTCCCTTTGCCGCCCTTTCGACCGCTCTTCCGATACTGCCGTAGCCGACAATACCGAGAGTTTTGCCGAAAACCTCCTCGGTTGAAAAGGCAAGCGGCGAGAAAACCTCCGCGCTTTTCCAGCCGCCCGATTTCACAAAGGCGTCATACTGAGGTATCTTGGTGTAGTGCATTAAAATATAGCCGATAACCTGTTGAGCGACCGCGTTTGTCGAATATCCGCCCGCGTTGCAGACCGTAACGCCCCTTTTTGCGGCATATTCGGTATCTATATTATTATACCCCGTCGCAAAAAGGCCGATATATTTGAGCTTCGGCGCGGAGTCAAAAACCTCTTTATCAATAACAGTCTTGTTACAGAGCATAATATCGGTATCCGCCGCCTCGCTTAAAAGCTCGGAGCGGCTTATATTGCCGTACTCTTTTACCTCGCCGAACTGCTTAAAGGTATCAAGCGAGAGGTCGCCGTTTGCTTTAAGTGTGGCGCAGTCAGTTAAGAGGAGCTTCATTTTTCCGCCCGACCTTTCTTTTTGTGCCGTCAGGCTCTAAAATATATGTGTTTTCAAGCTGAGCGATAAGGCTTTGCTTATAAGCGTCAATATACTCGCGGCGGAGACCGAACTGCTCGGCTTTTTCCTCCTCGGTAAGCCCCTCGGACTTTTGCTTGCGCGCAAGCTCGTTTATGCGTTTTATCTTTTCTTCGGTCATATTCTTACCTCAAATCTCGTTTCTGCCCTCTAAGGCGCGGGCTAATGTAAACTCGTCTGCGTATTCAAGGTCGCCGCCTACGGGTATTCCGTACGCAAGGCGGGTGACCTTAATTCCCATCGGCTTTAAAAGGCGGGAAATGTAGCTTGCCGTTGCCTCCCCCTCTACCGTCGGGTTTGTAGCCATAATAATTTCGTTTACCTCGCCGGAACCTAACCTTGCCATAAGCTCTTTAATCCTTAATTGGTCGGGTCCTATGCCGTCAAGCGGCGAAATCACCCCGTGCAAAACGTGATAAATGCCGTTATATTCCCTTGTGCGCTCAAACGCCATAATGTCCTTTGGCTCTGCCACAACGCAGATAACCGAGCGGTCGCGGCGGTTGTCATCGCAGATGTCGCAGATCTCCTTGTCGGTAAGTCCTTGACAGACCTTGCAGAAATGGATTTTTCTTCTCGCATTAACAAGGGCTTCGGCGAATTTTTCGGCGCGCTCGGGCGGTTGCTCTAAAATACTGTAAGCAAGCCTTTGAGCGGTCTTTCTGCCGATACCGGGGAGCCGCTCAAACTGTGCGATAAGCTCGGTAAGCGGTACTATGTTATTAGCCATTCTTAAAACATTCCCGGCAGATTAAGTCCGCCTGTGACAGCGCCCATCTCGGTCTCGGAATCCTTTACGGCGTTGCCTATAGCCTCGTTTACCGCGACTGTAATTAAGTCCTCAAGCATCTCTGTATCATCGGGGTCAACCGCCTCGGGCTTGATTTTTACCGATTTAATAAGGTGCTTGCCGTCGACCGTGACCTCAACCATTCCACCGCCTGATACCGCGGTGTACTCGCGTTGCTCCAAATCCTCCTGGAGCGCCGCCATATCCGCCTGCATCTTCTGAGCCTGCTTTAGCATTTGGTTCATATTGTTAGGTCCGCCTGAATTGGGTATTCTTACTTTCATATATATTCTCCTTAATTAACTTCAAAATTTTTAAGCTTATCCGCAAGAGCTACGAGTGGGTCTTCCTGTGCTTTCGGCTTTGCCGCGGTGTACGGACCTAATTTATAGGTAACTCCCAGCACCGTCTGCGCCGCCTTTCTTATACTGTCCTTATAGGTGCTGTTGCCGCTGTTTATAAGGGAGCGGAACTGCGTGTTCGGCGCGTCAATTAAAAGGTACTGCCCCTTAATGTACGCCTCAGAACCTTTAAGCACCCCAGCGATAAGCGGGCAGGAGGTTTTTAAAATACTCAAAACCTCACCCCAGCTTTGGACGGGCGTTATTTCACCACTCTGCGCGGGTCTTGCCGCGGTCTGCGCTTCCTCGGGCGGCTCGGGCAGGGGGATTTCCTCCTCGGGCTCGGGCGGTGACTGCCGACTCTCCGTAACAGGCTGTTCCTTAATCGGCGTTTCCTTTACGGGTGCGGGTGTTACCCTTGCCGTGCCGTTTTCAAGGGCGCTTACCCTCCGCTCAAGCGAGGCGATATCAGAAGAAAGTGCGGGGTTACACAGCCTTATCACCGTCATTTCCATCTCACAGCGGCGGTTGCCGTTCTGCATAGCCGCGTTTGCCGACTGGAGCAGGGAAAGGGTATACATTATATCCTTTATATCGTAATCCGCCGCCTGCTCTTCAAGCCTTTTAAGCCTTGCTTCAGAGCAGACAATAGGCTTTTTTTCGCCCTTTACGGTTTTTATTATCATCAAATCGCGGTAATGCGAGGTAAGCTCGGACAAAAGACGCAACATATCCACCGAATTGCCGTAAAGCCTGTCTATAAGCATTAAAGCGCCCTCGGAGTCTTTTTCCTTAATGTAATCGGCAAGGGTTATCAGATAGTCGCCGCCCGCCATTCCGCAGACGCCCTCCACCGTTTGCTCGTCAATATTTTTCCCCGCCGAGGCACATAGGTCTAATATCGAGAGCGCGTCCCTCATTCCGCCGTCCGCCGCCGCGGCGATAAGCGAAGCCGCGCCCTCTGTAACGCAAAGCCCCTCCTTATCTGCGATATACTGTATCCTCTCGCAGATTCTGTCCGCCTCAATCCTTCTAAAATCAAACCGCTGACAGCGTGAAAGAATCGTAGCGGGGAGCTTGTGCACCTCTGTAGTAGCAAGTATAAAAATCACGTGGGCGGGCGGCTCCTCAAGGGTTTTTAAAAGGGCGTTAAAGGCGCTGACGGTAAGCATATGCACCTCGTCTATAATATAGACGCGGTACTTTGAGGAGGCGGGGGCAAACGAAACCTGATCTCTAAGCTCCCTTATACTGTCAACGCTGTTGTTTGAGGCGGCGTCAATCTCGACAATATCGGTGTTCTCGCCGTTTGCGACCGAAAGACAGCTTTCGCACTTAAGGCAGGGGTCGCCGTCCTGCGGGTTTAAGCAGTTTACCGCCTTTGCTAAAATCTTAGCACAGCTTGTCTTGCCCGTTCCCCTTGTTCCCGTGAAAAGGTAGGCGTGCACGGTTTTGCCCGAAGCAAGCTCGTTTTTTAGCGTTTCGGTTATATGCTCCTGACCGACAACCTCCGAAAAGGTCTGCGGGCGGTATTTGCGGTAAAGCGCCTGATATGCCATAGTTACACCCTCCTTTTTACAAAAATTGCGTATTTAAGTGTACGAATGAGCCGATTTACTGCGGCGCACGGGACAGACCGCTTAATGCTGCTCGGTTCCCCGCCTGACATGGTTCGCAGCGCCCCGTCGCACAGGACCCGCCCATTCGCACACTTAAACACGCAAGCTTGCTTGACAGAAGTTATTTTATCACAAAAATAATCTTTTTACAATACCAAACACATAAAATGTTGAAAAAAATTCATATTGTTGATATAATTAGGTTGTATAGTAAGATAGAAAGGTGTGTCTTATTTGAAAGGAATTACCGTAAAGGAGCTTTTCGCCGAAAACGAAAGCTTGGGCTACTCGCTTTTAAAAACCGTAACCTATCCGTTTGAAGCGCTGAGCCTTATAAGCGATTATATTAAAAAGATAGGTCCGACCCTTGATACTGATATTTACGAGCAGAAGGGCGAAAACATCTGGATTGCAAGGTCTGCTAAGGTTGCCCCCACCGCGAGCATAACAGGCCCCTGTATTATCGGCGAGCGCACCGAGGTTCGCCACTGCGCCTTTATACGCGGCAGCGCCCTTGTCGGAAACGACTGCGTTGTGGGCAACTCGACCGAGCTTAAAAACGTAATACTGATAGATACCGTTCAGGTCCCGCATTACAACTATGTAGGCGATTCGGTCTTGGGCTCGCATTCTCATATGGGCGCGGGGTCTATTACCTCTAATGTTAAGTCCGACAAAACCCTTGTCGTGATAAAATCGGGGGACGAGAGGTATGAAACAGGACTTAAAAAAATGGGGGCGGTTTTAGGCGACTTTGTAGAGGTCGGCTGCGGCTCGGTGCTTAATCCCGGTACGGTAATCGGGAAAAATACCAATGTTTATCCGCTTTCCTCGGTTAGGGGAGTTATACCCGAAAACAGCATTTACAAAAAAGCGGGCGAGGTAGCAAAAAAGCGCTATGAGTATTGAAATATGGGATGTGCTCGATGAAAACGGAAACCCGACGGGCAAAACCGCTCTGCGCGGTCAGGGTATTTTAAAATCGGGAGAGTATCACCTTGTCGTGCATATATGGATTGTTTCAAGCTCCGGGCAGTTTTTAATCCAGCGCCGCGCGGACGATAAAAAGCTTATGCCCGGCGAATGGGCGGCGACGGGCGGAGCGGCGGTCTCGGGCGAGGATTCCTTTGCCGCCGCAAGTCGGGAGCTTTTTGAGGAATTGGGTATAAAATCCGACCGTAATAGCCTTAAAAAGCTTGAAAGAATCAAAAGGCGCAATTCGTTACTTGATGTTTGGGCTATTGTTTGTAATATTCCCGAAAACAAGCTTGTGCTTCAGCGCTCCGAAGTGGCGCAGGCGAAATGGGTATCTGAAAGAGAACTTCGTAAGATGATTGAAAACGGAAATTTCCACAACTACGGCAAGGAATATTTCGACAGTATTTTTGAAAAAATCAAAAGCATAAGAGGTGCGGTTTATGAGTCTTAAAACAGAGGGCGTTACCTGCGCAAGGTGTCACGCCTATCTTTTCGATGACGACGATATTGTTTACTGCCCCGTCTGCGGCGCTCCGCATCACAGGGACTGCTACAACGAGCTGGGTCACTGTGCGCTCGAGGAATTTCACGGAACGGATAAGCAGTACGATAAAATTAAAGCCGCCGAGGAAACCGTTTCCGCTAGGGAGGCGGAAAGGGGGCATACGGGCGAAAACGCCGAGGGCAAAATTACCTGTCAGATGTGTCACGAAAGCTACGATTTTTCCCTTAACGCCTGTCCTAAGTGCGGCGCTCCGAATGTTGCAAAAGCGGGCGGAAGCTTTGCAAGCTTCGACTTTTTAGGCGGCGTACCAGCCGACTGCGACATCGGCGAGGGTGTGACCGCCGACGAGGCAAAGCGGATTGTTGCGGCGAATACGCCGCGGTATATTCCGAAATTTGCGGTTTTAAATAAAAAGAACCGCACCTCCTGGAACTGGATGGCGTTTTTCTTCCCCTGCGGTTGGATGCTGTCGCGCAAGATGTACAAAAACGGAATTATCACAGGACTATTGACCGTTATAGCAACGCTTCTTTATCTTCCCCTAAGCAGCGCCGTATACAATTTGGGATTCGTCGGAAATGAAACCTATGCCGACATTGCAAACAATATTTTTGCCCATATTTCGGATATCGGAGTGGGAGTAATAATTTTCGCTATGCTCGGATTTATTTTTAATATAGCAATCCGCGTTGTTTCGGCGATTTTCGGGGATTATCTCTATAAAGGCTATACTATAACCACCGTTAAAAAAATCCGCGCCGAAAGCGAGGATATGGATTACGACTACCGAAAAAAAGGCGGAGTAAACATATTTCTGTTTCTTATCGGGGTTATGGCGGTTCAGTATCTGCCCGCGATAATAGCTATGTTTATATAGGCTGACGGGAGTCGAACCAGTTACGGTTTGTGTCACCGCCTTTTCTCGTCGGCTTTGCACTCATTTTTGAAATACGCAGAGTATTCCTGCAAATTCGTGGCTTCGCCGAACGAAAAAAGGCGGAGACACAAACTCTTCAACCTGCCATTTAGAAGAATTTTGATTCGGGCGAAGTCGAAGAACGTGGCAATACTGGCGTATTGCAAGTGATGAGACAAGTACGAACAAAATTATTCAAATGTCAGGCGTGACGGGTTCGACTCCCGTCAGCCTAGGGAGGAATAAGTATGGATAAAAAAATTTGCTCTGAATGCGGAGTGGCAAACGAAAGCGAATATATTTACTGCAAAAACTGCGGCGCGCCCCTTACAAAGCCCGCCACTCAGCAGGAGCCCGAGTTTATCGGAAACATGGCGCAAAATACAGGTGACGCGCAAAGCAGCTTCGGCGAAGGCTCAGGTCAGGGCGCATATGACGGCGGTTATACCCCGCCCCAATACGGCGCGCAGGGTTACGGCACAGGGCAGTATTCGCCGTATAGTACCTACACGTCTTATGCGATAGACGGTATTCCCGCCGAAGATGTCGCTTTCTTTGTGGGCAAAAAGTCAGCGGAAATAATGCCTAAATTCATGAAGATGGAAATCACCCATACAAAGGTGTCATGGTGCTGGCCCGCAGCGATTTTAGGCTTTATTTTCGGTCCGCTCGGTGCGGCGCTGTGGTTTTTCTACCGAAAGATGTATAAAATCGCGCTTATACTCCTTGCCGCGGGAACGGTGCTCACCTTCACAACCGCCGCACTTACCTACGATACAAATTCCCAAAGCATAAGCGGTATTTTTGAATCGATAACCGAGGGGGACACCGACGCCTTGATTGACGCCATTGAAAATGCGGGGAGCGGCAAAACCGCCCGAGATGTTTTAGCCTCGGGGCTTGATAATCTTGCAAGCCTTGCGGTCTGCGTGCTCTCGGGTCTATTCGGATTTTACGCATATAAAAACCACTGTGTTAAAACGATAAAGAGATTCCTGCAGAATGGAATCGATCAAAGATATTACCGGATGGGACTCGCCTCATTAGGTGGGGTCGCGGGCGGTATGCTCGCGGTAGGCATAATATCAATGATAGTTATTCAGAATATCGCGTCTGCAATTACCGTAATGCTTTCGCTGATATAAAATAAATAAAAAAGAGGAAAAGTTATGAAAATCAAAAAGGCAATTATCCCCGCAGCGGGGCTGGGCACAAGAGTACTTCCCGCCTCAAAGGCGCTCCCAAAGGAGATGCTACCCATTGTGGATAAGCCCGCAATACAGTATATCGTCGAAGAGGCGGTAAGGGCGGGAATCACCGATATTCTCATAATAACCAACCGCGGCAAGGGGGTTATCGAGGATCATTTCGACCATTCGGTAGAGCTTGAGGCAATGTTAGAAAGGCGCGGCAACACTCAAATGCTTGAAGCGCTTAACAAGGTTGCAAATCTCGCTAACATTTACTATATACGCCAAAAGGAAACAAGGGGTCTCGGCGACGCGGTGCTTCGCGCTAAAGAGTTTGTTGGCGGAGAGCCGTTTGCCGTACTTTACGGCGACGACGTTATAGTAGGCGACCCGCCCGCCATTGGCGAGCTGTGCGAGGCTTATGAAAAATACGGAAAAAGCGTTGTCGGCATAAAAGAGGTTTCGGATGAGTTGATCGTTAAATACAGCTCCTTAAAGCTCGAGCAGCTTGACAGCAAGAATTACGCGGTCAGCGACATGATTGAAAAGCCCAGCCTTGAGACTAAGTTTTCCAACTACTCTATTCTCGGCCGCTGTGTGCTGGACAACGAGATTTTCAGTATTTTAGAACATACTCCTTTAGGCGTGGGCGGAGAGCTTCAGCTGACCGACGCTATGCGCGAGCTCGCGGTAAAATACGGTATGATAGGCGTGGATTTCAGCGGCGTGCGCTATGATATGGGCAACAAATTCGGCATTTTAAAGGCTAATATTGAGGTTGGTCTCAACCACCCCGAAATTAAGGAAGAGCTCAGAGAATACTTAAAGGAGCTTGCGAAAACGCTGTGACGGTCTATACCTCTTTGCTTCTCGACCTTGACGACACATTGCTTGATTTTAAGGCGGCAGAGACTCAGGCGATACGCGGTGTGCTTGAAAACAACTCCCTGCCTTCAAACGACGAAGCCGTGCAAACATATTCGAGAATTAACAAAAGCTTTTGGGAAAGCTTTGAGCGGGGAGAAATACCGAAAAGCGCCATATTTACAGGACGTTTCAAAAGGCTTTTAGAAATTTTCGGTCGTGAGGGGGACCCCGCCGCACTCTCCGCGGAGTACGGCAATGCACTTGCCGCAGGGTATTTTACGGTTGAGGGCGCTTTCGAAATCCTCGATTATCTTCGGCAGAAAGGCTATAGGCTCTACGCTGCAACAAACGGGCTTTCCGCCACTCAAAACCGCCGAATAAAAGGCTCGGGGCTTGCGCCCTATTTTGACAGGGTTTTTGTCTCTGAGGATTCAGGATATCAAAAGCCCGAAAAGGAATATTACGATTATATTATTTCGCGGATTCCCGAAAAGGACAGACGAAAAATACTGATTGTGGGCGACAGCCAGAGCTCCGATATTTTGGGAGGAATAAACGCAGGTATAGATACCTGCTGGTACAATCCCCAGGGACTTAAGGCAAAATACCCCTCAAAATATGAAATTTTTTCCCTTATGGATCTTAAAAACATTTTGTAACCGTATGAAAACTCGGAGCATAAATTTATGCCCCGAGTTGAGAGTGTCGACAAAGTTGCCACTCTCTTGGCGGGAATGCCGCTCGTCGAAAATCCAAAGGATTTTCGGACTGCGCTCTACTCCCGCCAATACCACCCACGTGCCCTTGAAAACCGCTAATTAAGCGGTTTTCGCTTACAAGGAGTTTTTCTGCCGCACATGTCAGCAGAAAAACAAAAATGCGGCTGACCGCCGCCGAACATTGAAAATACAGGTTTTTCGACAGACTGACTCGGAGCATAACTTTATGCCCCGAGTTTTCATTATTAAACGCGCAGAGATATCATAAACTGTGCTTATGAAAAATGCAATGAAAAAGAAATAAAGAATTCTAAAAAAATACCGCAGTATATACCTTGGTAATTAAAATAGCGCATATTCGGGATAAAGACCGCGGTGAAACCTACGGAGAACGTCTTATTTTAATTTTGAAAATGAATAGCTATTATATAAAATATACATATACTGTTAACAATAATTTACTTGACATTTTTCGACAGCATTAATAAAATAATAGTGAAATATGTAACAAGTTCGGTTATAACCCGAAAAACCCCGCATATGTTTGACTAACGCTACGAACAGCTGACAACTAAAAGCCGACAATAACTCCGAATTTAAAAGCAAAAAATAAGCGCCTCAAATACGCAGACTGCGTATCGGGGCACTTGGTTGGAGCTGAAGATGGGACTCGAACCCACGACCTGCTGATTACGAATCAGCTGCTCTACCAACTGAGCCACTCCAGCGTTTTCTATAAGATTATATCAATATCCAAGCGCTAAGTCAAGTAAAAAAATAAAATATACGGAGAAATTAGATATGGATAAATCAATTAATCAAAGAATTTTATTATATAGAAAAATGGCAAATCTTACTCAGACAGAGGTCGCCGAAAAAATGGGTATGAAATGCAGCACCTATTCGCAAATGGAGCGCAAGGGATCAATAAATTCGGAGCGTCTTCTTGCCCTGTCTAAAATTCTCGGCGTTACCCCCGAAATGCTGCTTTACGAATCTCCGGGCGGTAAAAAGCTTGACTTTCTCGGCAACGAAACATCTGCGAATTCCCTAAACCAGAATAACAATCCCTTTAGCAATGACTCTTACGGTCCTGCGCCTTTCATCCCTACCCACAAAGAGGAAAGTATTATAAAAATACTCCGAAATCTGCCTAAGGCTTACTATGACGAGGTTGTAAACTTTATAGACCTTAAATATAAAGAATCAAAGAATAAATAATTAAAGCCTGAGGTTTTCCGCCTCAGGCTTTAAAGCATTTAGTTAAGCGTAATGGCTACTCGTTGTGCAAACGGTACGAAAGCGTCATTAGACTGTCCCCGAAATGCACATTTTCAACCTTTATCCCCGGGTATTTCAGCGCTAAATCATAATGGCTGAAGTTCCAAAATCCCTTTATGCCAAGTCCAACAAGCTGGTCTGCCATTGCCATAGCCGCCTTTTTTGGAATACAGAGAATCGCGGCGTCCGGAAGATTTTCTCGGCAGAATTCGTCTATCGTATCTGTGCTTCTTATAGGCAGATTTTTGATAACCTGACCAACTAGGGACTCTTTACTGTCGAATAGTCCGATAAGCTTAAATCCCTTTGATTCAAAATTAATATGGAGCGTAACCGCTCGCCCTAAATTTCCAATACCGATAAGTATAGCGGTTTTCGGAGTATCAAGTCCTAAAATATGACCGATTTCCGACTGTAAAAGTTCAATATTGTAACCGTATCCCTGCTGACCGAAGCCGCCGAAGCAATTCAAATCCTGCCTTATCTGACTTGCGGTAAGTCCCATCCGCTCTGAAAGCTCGCGAGAAGAAATCCGTGTCATTCCCGAAGCCTTAAGATCGCCTAAAAATCTGTAATATCTCGGCAGACGCTTTATAACCGAATCGGATATTATACTACTGCTCATTTAATCACTCTTTTTAATTTATTTCATATTAATAATAAAGCATTGTGAAAAAAATGTCAAGTTTTTAAAAAAAGAACTTGACAAAAATCATATTATATGTATAATAAAATAGTAATCATTACTGATTTGGGTGATTATATGAAAAAATATTCACGACAGCGTGAAGCTATTCTCAATGTATTACATTCGACCGATACGCATCCAACTGCAAACTGGGTGTACGATCAGGTTCGTGAAATCATACCGAACATCAGCTTAGGTACCGTTTACCGTAATCTTGCCGCCTTAAGCGCGGCCGGTGAAATAGTTTCGCTTTCGGTTGGCGGAGGTTATGAGCGTTTTGACGGCAACAATTTTCCGCACGCGCATCTTCAGTGCAGAAAATGCGGAAGGATTAGCGATATTGCGCTTGAAACCGATTATTTGATTGAAGCCGCTCGGAAAAATGATTTCATTCCTGACTCATCGGTTTACATTGCCCGAGGAGTGTGCGGCGAGTGTAATGCAAAAGAAAAAACAGAATCTAATGGAGGAAATTAAAATGAAAAAGTATGTATGTCTTGTATGCGGTTATGTTTACGAAGGTGAATCCGCTCCCGCCGAATGCCCCATCTGCCACGCGCCGGCTTCAAAATTTGCTGAGCAGGCTGCTGAAAAGACCTGGGCTGCCGAGCACGTTGTAGGTGTTGCAAAGGGAGTTGACCAGAGAATAATTGACGGTCTCCGCGAGAATTTTAACGGCGAGTGCTGCGAAGTCGGTATGTATCTTGCTATGGCAAGAGTGGCTCACCGCGAGGGTTATCCCGAAATCGGTCTTTACTGGGAAAAAGCGGCTTATGAAGAGGCTGAACATGCCGCCAAGTTTGCTGAAATGCTCGGCGAAGTTGTAACCGACAGCACCAAGAAAAATCTCGAAATGCGCGTTGATGCAGAGAACGGCGCTACCAAAGGCAAATTTGAACTTGCCAAGCTTGCTAAAGAGCTTAACCTTGACGCAATTCATGACACTGTTCACGAAATGGCACGTGATGAAGCTCGCCACGGCAAGGCTTTTGAGGGTCTTTTAGGACGTTATTTCAAATAATTCAAAACAACCCCAATCCTGTGTTAATAAAAAGAGACATTTGTCATACGCTGACGGATGTCTCTTTTTTGCTATGCGTATTATTTCTATGTTTTTTTACATATGAATATTCTGAAAAATATCATAATTCAATCGGTTTTTAACCTTATATTTTATGATTACTTTTGCAGTTTGAGGGTGATTTGCAAAAATATAAGGTAATAACATAAAAAAGTATTGACAAAAGGTACTTGTTAGTGGGATAATAGAATTAGTTATAAAGAGTAGTATACTCTTTGTAGACTAAGCTTGTTTTGGTGATACAGATGCGAATTATTACAGGCTCAGCGAGGGGCAAACGACTTGTCACGCCCGTGGGCAGAGATGTCCGCCCCACACCCGAACGGGTTAAGGAAGGACTTTTCAGCGCTTTACAGTTTGATATTGAGGGCAGAAGGATTCTCGACCTTTTCGCGGGATCAGGTCAGTTAGCACTTGAGGCTTTGAGCCGCGGAGCGGAAAGCGCCGTATTTGTTGACGCGGCGGACGCTTCGGTGAAAATCGTAAAACAGAATATCGAGCTTACGGGCTTTGAGAGTAGGGCGCGGGTTTTCCGCTCAGATTACGCCTCCTTTGCGGCGGCGTGCAGGGATACCTTTGATATAGTTTTTCTTGACCCGCCCTATGCCGCCGGACTGCTTATGCCCGCTGTCAAGGCGGTCCTTCCGCTTATGAGTGATTACGGGATGATAGTCTGCGAGCATCCGCCCGAGGTTGTGCCCGATACTTCTGTAGGTGGTTTTTCGGTTCATAAGACCTATCGCTACGGCAAGGTTTTGGTCACGGTTTATCGGAAAGGAGAACCGAAATGAACACGCTTACCGCTCTTTGTCCCGGCAGCTTTGACCCTGTAACCTGCGGGCATCTTGATATTATAACAAGAGCCGCAAAGATGTTCAATAAGCTTATTGTGGTTGTAGCCAGCAACAGCGCGAAGCATTGCTCCTTTACCCCCGAGGAACGGGTGGAGATGATTAAAAAATGCATCGCCGAGCTTGACAATATCGAGGTTGTGCATTACGACGGTCTGCTCGCCGATTACGCGGCAGAGCGCAATGCCAGCGCGATAATTAAGGGACTCCGCGCTATGTCCGACTTCGAATACGAGTTTCAGATGGCGCTTACCAATAAAAAGCTTAACCCGAATGTCGAGACCCTGTTTTTAACCACCGCTACACAAAATATGTATTTAAGCTCAAGTATGGTAAAGCAGGTCGCAAGCATGGGGGGAGACATTTCGAGCTTTGTCCCCGAGGTTATAAAGCAGGATATAATAGACAGGATTTACATTGAAAAATAACAGACCAATTTAACGGAGGAATAAAAAATGACACTTGATGAATTACTTGAACAGTTTGACGAGGTTTTGGACAGCGGCATTAAAATCCCCGGTAAAAAGACCGTGGTTGACGTTGAAAAGCTGAGGGCGGTTGTAGACGATATACGCCTTAACATCCCTGCCGAGATTAAGCAGGCAAAGGGCATTGTTGCCGACCGTGCCGACATTATCACAAACGCCAAGCGCGAGGCTGACGGAATTATAAGAAACGCCGAGGAACGCGCAAAGGCTATGACTGCTCAGGAGGAGATTGTAAAATTAGCTCAGCAAAAAGCGGCGGAGATAATCGCCACCGCACAGACCAAGAGCCGCGAAATGAGAAAGGCGGCGCAGGATTTTGTTGACGATATTATGCGCCGTGCCGACGAGGGACTTACCGCCAATTTAGGCGAGGTAAGAAAAACCCGCGCCGCTTTAAAGCAGCAGATTCCCTCCGCTAAGGAATAAGGCGGAAATTTAAAAATATAATACCAAAGGCTGTGACGGAGACAGCGCTGTTTTTCCGCGACCTGAAAGCGAGCCGAAGAGGGTGAAAGTTCGGCGGTCGTTAAACAGCGGTATCACTCCCGAGCCGACGGCTGAAATTTTCACAGTAAGCCGCTCCGCTTTTCCCGCGTTAAAGGGAACGCAGATATATAATTATGTCTGCCGTAATAGGTGGTTTGAAGCAGTATACAGTCTTCGTCCTATTATGGACGGAGACTTTTATCTTTGAAAGGAGAAATTAAACCGTGTACAAAAGCATTTCCCCAAACCTTAACTTCGTCGAAGAGGAAAAAAAGGTAGAAAAATTCTGGGAAGACGAAAAAATATTTGAAAAGAGTATAGACTCAAGAGCAAAGGGCGAGCCTTATGTGTTTTATGACGGTCCTCCGACCGCTAACGGCAAGCCGCACATCGGTCACGTGCTCACCCGCGTTATAAAGGATATGATTCCGCGTTACCGCACAATGAAGGGCTATATGGTGCCGAGAAAGGCGGGGTGGGACACCCACGGTCTTCCTGTAGAGCTTGAGGTTGAAAAAATGCTAGGCCTTGACGGCAAGGAGCAGATCGAGGAATACGGCTTGGAGCCCTTTATCGAGCATTGTAAGGAAAGCGTTTGGAAATATAAGGGTATGTGGGAGGACTTCTCCAAAACCGTCGGCTTTTGGGCGGATATGGAGCACCCATATATTACCTATGATAATAATTTTATTGAATCCGAGTGGTGGGCGCTTAAACAAATTTATGAAAAAGGACTGCTTTACAAGGGCTTTAAGATTGTCCCCTACTGCCCGCGCTGCGGGACTCCCCTTTCCTCCCATGAGGTAGCTCAGGGGTATAAGAGCGTTAAGGAGCGAAGCGCGGTTGTACGCTTTAAGGTAGTGGGTGAGGACGCTTATTTCCTCGCCTGGACGACCACTCCCTGGACTCTGCCCTCAAATGTCGCGCTCTGCGTAAACCCTGACGATATATACTGCAAGGTAAAGGCGGCGGACGGTTACACCTACTATATGGCAAAAGAGCTGCTCGACAAGGTTTTAGGCAAGCTTGCAACCGAAGAAGCCCCCGCTTATGAAATTTTAGAGGAATATAAGGGCAGTGCACTTGAATATAAAGAATATGAGCCTTTGTTCGACTGCGCAAAGCCGGTTTGCGAAAAGCAGAATAAAAAGGCTTTCTATATCACCTGCGACAGTTATGTTACCATGAGCGACGGTACGGGTATTGTTCATATTGCCCCCGCCTTCGGTGAGGATGACGCTAAGGTCGGAAGACGCTATGACCTGCCCTTTGTTCAGTTTGTTGACGGCAAGGGCGAAATGACCGAGGAAACCCCATATGCAGGTCTTTTCGTTAAGGACGCCGACCCCAAGGTTTTGGTTGATTTAGACGCTAAGGGGCTTTTGTTTGACGCGCCTAAGTTTGAGCACGATTATCCCTACTGCTGGCGCTGTGACACTCCCCTTATCTACTATGCCCGCGAATCATGGTTTATAAAAATGACCGATGTTAAGGACGACCTTATCCGCAACAACGATACCATAAACTGGATTCCCGAAAGCATCGGCAAGGGACGCTTCGGCGACTGGCTTAAGAATGTTCAGGACTGGGGTATTTCCCGCAACAGATACTGGGGTACACCCCTTAATATCTGGCAGTGCGAATGCGGTCATATGCACTCGATAGGCAGTATCGAGGAATTAAAGAGTATGTCGGACAACTGCCCCGACGATATCGAGCTTCACCGCCCGTATATCGACGCGGTAACCATTAAATGCCCCCATTGCGGCAAGCAAATGCACCGCGTTCCCGAGGTTATCGACTGCTGGTTTGATTCAGGCTCAATGCCCTTTGCACAGCACCACTATCCCTTTGAAAATAAGGAGCTTTTCGAGTCGCAGTTCCCCGCCGACTTTATTTCCGAGGCGGTCGACCAGACAAGAGGCTGGTTCTACTCCCTGCTTGCTATCTCCACACTTATTTTCAATAAAGCGCCCTATAAAAACGTTATCGTTTTAGGTCACGTTCAGGACGAAAACGGTCAGAAAATGAGCAAGTCAAAAGGCAACGCGGTTGACCCGTTTGACGCGCTTGAAAGGTTTGGGGCGGACGCGATTCGCTGGTATTTCTACACCAATTCTGCCCCGTGGCTTCCCAACCGCTTCCACAACAAGGCGGTTACCGAGGGTCAGCGCAAGTTTATGGGCACGCTTTGGAACACCTATGCCTTCTATGTGCTGTACGCCAACATTGACGAGTTTGACCCAACAAAGTACGAGCTTAAAAAATGCGCCCTCACCGTAATGGATAAGTGGCTCTTATCAAAGCTTAACTCTATGGTTAAGGCGGTTGACGAAAATTTAGCGAATTACCGCATACCCGAGGCGGCGCGTGCTTTGCAGGAATTTGTGGACGATATGAGCAACTGGTATGTTCGCCGCGGACGCGAGCGCTATTGGGTACAGGGTCTGCCCGTGGATAAGATTGCGGCGTATATGACCCTTTACACCTCCCTTGTCACCACCGCCAAGGCGGCGGCACCGATGATACCCTTTATGACCGAGAGCATCTACCAAAACCTTGTAAGAAGTGTTAATAAGTCCGCTCCCGAAAGCGTGCATCTTAGTGAATTCCCAACCGTGGACGAAAAGGCAATCGATAAAGAGCTTGAAAGCAATATGGACAAGGTGCTTGAGATAGTTGCTTTGGGCAGAGCCGCCAGAAACGGTTCTTCGCTTAAAAACCGCCAGCCGCTCTCCACTATGTATGTAAAGCTCGACGGCGACTTAGACAGCTTTTATACCGATATTATCCGCGATGAGCTTAACATAAAGAATGTAAGCTTCACGGACAGCGTGGACGGCTTTGTAACCTATCAGTTCAAGCCTCAGCTTAAAACTGTAGGGCCTAAGTTTGGAAAACAGCTTAACGAAATAAGAACCGCCCTTTCAGAAATCGACGGCGCAAACGCTAAGAAACAGCTTGATAAGGACGGTTATATAGAATTAAAACTGCCGTCAGGTAATGTTAAGCTTGAAACCGAGGACTTACTGATTGATGCTAAGCAAAAGGACGGATTTTATACGGTAAGCGACCGTGGAATTACCGTAGCAATTGATACAACCCTTACAGAAGAGCTTATCGAAGAAGGCTTTGTAAGGGAGCTTATCAGCAAGATTCAGACTATGCGTAAGGAAGCGGGCTTTAACGTAACCGACCATATCTCTATCACTTTAGAAGGCAGTAAAAGGGTTACAGACACCGCGATTAAAAAGCAGAACGATATTAAAGGTGATACCCTTGCCGATTTCCTTACCGCCGAAAGTCCCGTTGGTTTTACCAAGGAATGGGATATTAACGGCGAGACAGTAGAGATAGGCGTTAAAAAAATCTAAAACCGAAAGGAGCGTTCCGCGTTGACTGATAATAATGAGGATTTTCTGTTTGAGGATATAAGCTCCTCATCACTACCTAAATCTAAAAGCAGCTTAAAAGCCGTCACCCAAAATTACGGAAACGGCGTTTTTAAGCACCTTGACAAGATAATAAAGGCAATTTCCTTTATTGTGGCTATCGGGATACTTCTGATTTTCGCCGCGGCGGCGGCAGTACTTGTTATGCTTGACAAGATTTTTGCGGTTATTGCCGTTGCTGTCTTCATTGTCGGAATCATTTTGGCGCTTATTTCGCTGTTTTTAATTTACGCCGTAGGACATCTTATTTCGCAAAATAATGAAATTATAAAAAGGCTTTAAGGCTTGATAAAAACGCACGGAGAGCAATTTCCTCCGTGCGTTTTTTATGTTTCGGTATTTTAAAACTTATCCGTTCTCATGGCCCGCATAGCGTTTAAAACAGCAATCACCGTAACGCCCACGTCAGCGAAAATCGCAAGCCACATTCCCGCAATACCCGCCGCACCCAAAACAAGCACAATTGCCTTGACGGCAAGGGCAAAAATAATATTTTCCCATACTATTGACATTGTTTTACGGGCAATTTTTACCGCCTCGGGGAGCTTCGACGGTTTGTCGTCCATAAGGACAACGTCCGCCGCCTCAATCGCCGCGTCGCTGCCCATACCGCCCATAGCTATACCTATGTCCGCACGCGCAAGTACGGGTGCGTCGTTGATTCCGTCCCCAACAAAAGCGAGGGGCATTTTTTGGTTTAACAGCTTTTCGACGGCGTTTACCTTGCCGTCGGGCAGTAGTTCCGCGCAAACCTCGTCAAGCCCTAATTCTTTGCCTACCGCCTCGCCTATTTCCTTTCGATCGCCCGTAAGCATTACCGTCTTTGTTATTCCGAGGGCTTTAAGCTCGGCAACAGCCGTTTTGGAATCGGGCTTTAGCTCGTCGGAGATCACAATATGTCCGTAATAATTTTTGCCCTCCGAAATATGAATTACCGTTCCCGATATATGGCAGTCGTGTGGGTTAGCGCCCGCAAGCTCCATAAGCTTACCGTTTCCTGCAAAAATGTCTCTGCCGTCTATTACCGCCTCGACGCCCATTCCCGCGTGCTCGGTGACTCTGCCTATCCGCGCGCGGTCGATATGCCCCTTGTGCGCGGCGATTATAGACTCGGCAATCGGGTGGTTTGAATAGCTTTCAGCCGCCGCCGCAACGTCAAGCAGCTCCGCCTCGCTCATACTTTCGGGGTGAACTGCGGTCACCTTGAAAACGCCCTTTGTAAGGGTTCCCGTTTTGTCAAAGACCACCGTGCCGACCTTAGCTAACACCTCGGTGTAGTTAGCGCCCTTTATAAGAATACCGCGCTTTGACGCACCGCCTATGCCACCGAAAAAGGAAAGCGGCACCGAAATTACAAGCGCGCAGGGGCAGGAAACGACAAGAAAAATTAGCGCGCGCTGAAGCCACTGTATCCAGCCACCGCCCGATATAAGCGGCGGTAAAACCGCCAAAAGCACCGCCGCCGCAACAACGCAAGGGGTGTAATACCGCGCAAATCGTGTGATAAAATTCTCGGTTTTTGCCTTTTTGGAGGAGGAGTTTTCAACCAAATCAAGAATTTTCGCAACGGTGCTGTCGCGGTAAACGCTCTCGGTCTTGACCGTAATCACGCCGTTTAAATTGACAGAACCGCTTACCACCCTGTCACCCGCCGAAATGTCGCGCGGTAGGCTCTCACCCGTCAGCGCCGCCGTGTTTACGGAAGTCTTGCCCTCCAATACAATTCCGTCAAGCGGGATTTTCTCGCCTGCCCTTATTATAACGGTTTCGCCCTTCTTTACCTCCTCGGGCGAGACCTTAAGCTCTTCGCCGTTTCTTAAAACTACCGCGCTGTCGGGACGAATATCCATTAACGCGGCAATGCTTTTCCGGCTTTTGCCGACCGCGATGCTCTGAAACAGCTCGCCTACCTGATAAAAGAGCATTACCGCCGCCGCCTCGACATAGTCTCCGAGCGCAAACGCGCCGACCGTTGCAATCGACATTAAAAAGTTTTCGTCAAACACCTGTCCGTGGGCGATATTCCGCGCCGCGTTCCACAAAACATCCCACCCGACGATAAGGTAGGGTAAAAGATATAAAACCGTCTTGATTTTCTCGTTTACAGGCAAAAGAACAATGACCCCCAGCGACGCGGCGGCAATTATTATTCTTGCAAGCCTTTTTTTATGCTTACGGCTCATAAAAAGCGCTCCTTAATATTTAATACGGCAGTCGGGCTCAATTTTTTTGCAGACCTTCGCCGCTTTTTTCATAATCGCGTCAAACTCGCTGTCTTCAGCTTCAACCGTCAGTTTCTGGGTAAGAAAATTTATGTCGGCATAGCTTACTCCCTCAATTTTTCTTATACCCTCCGCCATTTTTGCGGCGCAGTTGGCGCAGTCTAAATCTTCAAGCTCAAATGTTTTCCTCATTTTCGTTCTTCCTTTCCTCGATAAGGTGGTCAAAGCCCTGACCGATTATTGTTCTTACATGGTTATCCGCCAGAAAATAGTAAATCGTTTTTCCGTCGCGGCGGCAGTCTACAAGCTTGCTTTCTTTCAGCACCCTAAGCTGATGAGAAATCGCCGATTGGGTCATTCCGAGTAATTCCGCAATGGCGCAGACGCACATTTCCGACTCAAAAAGAGAAAATAGTATTCTCATACGCGTTGTGTCGCCGAAAAGCTTGAACAAATCCGCCAAATCGCATAATAGTTCCTCGGTGGGAAGCTCATTTTTGACAGCACTTAATATTGCTTCGTGGTTATGCATATTTTAACCTTCATTCATATGAATTATTATTCATATGATACACCGTTCATATGAATTTGTCAAGTTATTATTTAAAAAATAAAAAAATCGCCCATTTACGGGCGAAATGTATATTCCTTTATAATTTTCCATTCCTCGCAAAGCCTTGTAACGCTCCAAGCGGCGTTTGCGGGGCTGGTCGAGGGCAGGCAAACCGCTTTTTTACCGATCAGCGGCTCGGTATAGCGGATATAATACTTTTCCGCCGTTCTGCCATTCACAAAAATTGCCTTAATATTACTGTCGGCTAAAATCTTGCTTATATCATTTAGAACAACTTTTTTGATGCTCGAATCAGACGAGCCTGTTATCTCGCACTCTGCGATAACGTCCCAAAGCGCCAAGCGGTTATTTAAAATAAGATGTTTCTTATTTTCTATAGTGCTTGGAAATTCGCATTCAAAAATATTTGCGATGACCTGCCAAAACCTGTTTTGCGGGTGACCGTAGAAAAACGCCTGCTCTCTTGATTTTACCGACGGAAAGCTACCTAAAATAAGCACCCGAGAGTCTTTATTATAGAGGGGAGGTATAGTGTGAAGCTGTTTCATTTATCTGCCCCTTACCGCGCCTATTATACTGCAAAGTAAGAACGCAAGCATATCCACCGCAACCACGGTAGAGCCGACAGGCGTTCCCGCGAGGATTGAAAAAAGTATTCCCGAGGCGGCGCAGAAAACCGAAATAGCCCCCGAAAAAATCACAACGGGACGGAAGCTTTTAAATATTCTCATTGCCGACAGCGCGGGGAAAATAACCAGCGCCGAAATAAGCAAAGAACCGACCAAATTCATCGCAAGCACTATTACGACCGCTGTGATAACCGCTATCAGAAGGTTGTATGTTCCCGCCCTTACGCCTGTCGCCCGTGCAAAGCCTTCGTCAAAGGTGACGGCGAATATTTTATTGTAAAAAAGAATAAATATTACTGTCACAACCGCCGACAGCGCCGCACATAGCCAAACCTCGCCCCTTGAGAGTGTGAGAATAGAGGTTGAGCCGAAAAGGGTACTGCAAACATCCCCCGAAACATTGGAGGAGGTTGAAAAGACATTCATAACAAGGTAGCCTATTGCCAAAGCGCCTACCGAAATCATGGCTATCGCGGCGTCACCCTTGATTTTCGCGTTTTTGCCGGTTTTAAGGAGAAGTACCGCGCTTATAACCGTTATGGGAAGCACTATTATCATATTGTTTGAAATTCCTAAGGCGGAGGCTATCGCCAGCGCGCCGAATGCGACATGGGAAAGCCCGTCCCCTATAAAGGAAAACCGCTTTAACACAAGAGTCACCCCAAGGAGCGAGGAGCAAAGGGCAATAAGCACCCCCGCTATCATAGCATAGCGTACAAAGGGGTACTGGAAATAGTGGGCGATTTGCGCAATAATCCCGCTCATATGCCGTTTTCCTCCCTGTATTTCAAATATTCCGCCTTAGTGCCGAAGAAAATTTCTTTTCCTATCTGCAAAATGTGGGTGGCGTATTTAAGCGCCGCGTCCATATCGTGGGAAATCATAATTACGGTTATGCCCTCTTTATTAAGGGATTCGATTGTGGCGTACATTTCCGCCGTAACAGCAGGGTCAAGGCCTGAAACAGGCTCATCGAGTAATAGCATTTTTTCGGTGGCGCACAGGGCGCGGGCAAGCAAGACCCGTTGCTGCTGACCGCCCGAAAGCTCGCGGTAGCAACGCCCCGAAAGGTCGGAAATCCCCATTTTTTTAAGGCTTTCTCTCGCCCTGTCCTTTTGCGCCTTTGTATAAAAGGGCATAAGTCCGCTGTGACCCAAATTGCCCGACAGCACAATCTCCCATACAGAGGCGGGAAAGTCGCGCTGTACCTCGGTCTGTTGGGGCAGGTAGCCGATTTCGGAGGGCTTTAAGCCGTCTCCTGTCTCGATTTTGCCCGAAATAGGGGGATTAAGGTGCAAAACCGTCTTCATAAGGGTGGTTTTGCCCGAACCGTTTTCCCCGACTATGCAAAGGTAGTCCCCGCTGTTTACCGTGAAATTTAGGTTATCTACAACCGTTTTGCCCTCATAGCCGAGCTTTAAATTACAAGCTTTAAGAAGAGCCATTGTTATTCTCCTAATGCCTTTTTAAGGGTTTCAAGATTTTTTTCCATTACCGAAAGGTAGGTCGTGCCGTTCATTGCGTCCTTAATACCTACCGACTGCATACTGTCAAGCACCAGTATTTGCTGATTTTTTTCTTTAGTATTGGCAATCACCGTTTCGGCAATTTTTGTCGCCGCGGTCTCGGTTTTGAGAATGTATTTAAGCCCTAATTCATCGGTTTTTGCGCTTAAAAACGCCACGGTTTCAAAGCTTGCCTCGGTTTCGGCAGAACAGCCCGGGAACGCCGCGTAATAGGAAAGCCCGTAATCCTCGGTCAAATATCTGAAGGGGAAACGGTCGGCAAAAAGCAGGGTTTTGTTCTGGGCTTTGCTTACCGCCTTTTCGTATTCGCCGTCAAAGGCGTTTAGCTTTTCGGTATAATTTCGGGCGTTTTCTTTATAAAAGTCGGCGTTTTCGGGGTCTTTTTCGGCTAACAAATCGGCAATAGCGCCCGAAAAAAGCACGGCGTTTTTAAGGGAGAGCCAAACATGCTCGTCATACTCGGTTTCCTCTTCGCCCTGTTCGTGCTCTTCTTGCATACCCTCGGTATGCTCCTCTTCCTTTAAAGAGTCGCCCAAAAGGGAGGTTAAATTAATAAGTGTACGTTTTTCGTTTTGGTACTGCTTTACCGTCTCGTCAACCCATTTATCCGATTCGCCGCCGACATATATTAAAATATCACATTCAGCGATTTTAACCATATCCGCCGCCGAGGGCTGAAAGCTGTGCATATCCGTGCCGCCCTCGGTAAGCCATATTATTTCTGCTTTGTCGCCCGCTATTTCCCTTGTCCAGTCATAAATCGGGAAGACCGTGCAGACAACCTTGATTTTTCCGCTTTCCGCCGTTTTTATGTCAGCACAGGCGCAAAGGCTAAGCAAAATTAAAACCGCCGAGAATATCGGCAAAATGCGTTTAATGCTTTTTTTCACAGTAGTATTTCCAATCATTTTTAAATTTGCAAATCGTTCGCAAATTAGTATACCCCAATTAACCTCTATTGTCAACCGAGAATGATAAATTTTTTAGTTGAATACTCTCGTTGTTTGGTATATAATTTAAAAAAACAATTAGAAGGAATGCATGTGAAGAATTTAATCGTAAATATATATAAAACGCTTTTCTTTTTCGATTTGGCGATAGTTGTCGCCTATTATATACCCGATATCAAAACCGAAAACTCCGCGCTTTTAAGCCTTTGGCGTGAAGGGGTATTTCTCGGCGTTATGCTGGCGTTCACCCTCTTTTTTATAAAGGCGGTAGAGAAAAACAGGCTTCGTGTGTTTAATTTCAAAAACAAGCTGAGACACTATTCGCTGGGGCTTATCACTGCGGCAATACCTTTGGGCATTACCGTTTTAATCCTTTGGCTTTTCAAAGCACTTAAGCTTAACGGGGCTCAAAAAACAAGCGGAATCGTCTTTTGGCTTATCGCGCTTTTGTTTGAAGCCGCCGCAAACGAGCTGTTATTAAGAGGCTATCTGTTTAAGCTTTACAGAAGGTATTACAGCCTGCCTGTCGTAACCTCGGTAATTACGGTTTTGTTTATCTCGCTTAACATAAATGTTTTTTCACACGGGATAATATACGCCCTTAATATGCTGCTTACAAATATTATCCTTTGCCTTTTGGCGGAGTATTCCTACTCTCTGTTAGCGCCTATAACCGCGCGGTTTTTCTATAATTTAATAAGCGGATTTCTGCTTGGAAGTTACACGGTTTCGGCGGAATATCCCGCTGTTATAAACACCCTTTGGAGCGGGAACAGGTATTTTGCGGGCGGAGATATGAAGCTTGAGGGAAGCCTTATACTGCTTGCGGTGAATATTGCGCTGTGCGCCTTCTTTACCGTAAGGCTTAAAAAGCGTAAAAAAACTACTTAAAGGTTATTTCACAGCCTATCGCCTGCTGACATTCGGTAAGCCCTGCGGCTACTATAGCCTTGGTTCTCTCAAAGGATTTAGCTGCCTTTGCCGCAGCGGCGGAGTCAAGCGAGTATTTTTGACTGCCGTCTTCCGCGCTCTCAAGGGGATATACCGTGTATTGGTAGCCGCTCCCGCCCTTATATTTGTTTACCCAGGTCGGTATAAGGTCAAGACTGTTCAAAGTAACGCCGTCCTTGGCCTTTTTAAGGGTAAAGCTGAAGAGCACGCCGTCCTCGGTGTGACCTGTAGGACAGCTGTCCATAATCTCCTGACGCTGATTTGAAACGCAGTTGCCCATAGAGTAAATACATACCGTGGTGCTTTCGCCGTCTTCGGAACGGATAAGCTCCACAGGCTCAATAACATGCGGATGACTTCCGATTATCATATTAACCCCGAGGTTTGAAAGCTTTTGTGCGATTGTTTTCTGCCATGTATCGGGGCTTAATTTATATTCGTTGCCCCAATGCATATAGAAAACGATATAATCCGCGCCACCCGATTTCATTTCATTTATCATATTGGCTGAAGTGGCATAAAACTCATCTATGCGGTCATATGAAAAGCTGTTTATTAAATCGTTCGCCTCCCCCGCTATTATCGCGCCGTTAAGGTACTTTCTGCCCGCGGTTTTGCCCGAGGTTTCATAGGTGAAATTCGCAAAGCCTATCTTAATTCCGTTAATCTCCTTTACGGCATAGGCTGGGTCATCGGTGGTTTCCCTTGTGCCGATAAATTCAATACCACGTTGCTTTAAGACCTGAGCGGTGCGCTTTAAGCCGTAAAGCCCTGTATCGTAGGCATGGTTGTTGGCGGTAATCAGGAAATTAAGCCCCGATGCCTTTATTGTATCGGCAAGACTGTCGGGTGTGTTGAAGACGGGATAGCCGCTGTAGCTACCCGATTCGGTTCCGCCGAAGGTGACCTCTAAATTCGCAACCGCTAAATCAGCCGCCTTGAAATATGGGGCGGTCTCCTTGAAAAAGGCGCTGAAATCATACTCGCCCGAGGAGGTTTTAGCCCCTGTAAGCTGGGTTGAATGTACCATAATATCGCCTGTGCTTATTACTGTGGCGTAGGTTTCGGGTACGGCTTCGCTTGAAGCGGCAGAGGAGATGTTTTTATTGTCGGAGGGCGTGTCCTTGTCCTTATCAGAGCCTTTGATAAGCGCGTTTACCGAAAAGGCTATAAGCGCAATTACGGCGATAAGCACCGCCGCCGAGCAGGTTAAAAATATTCTTCTTTTGATTATCGCCTTTTGTCTTTTTGTTCTTTTTTTCGACATTTTTGACCTCCTTAAATAAAAAAGCACACAACCAGCGGAATAAGCATTGCGGGGATATAGTTCATAACCTTAATTTTTGTAAGTCCCAGCATATTAAGCGCAAGGGCGATTATAAGCAGAGAGCCTATAACCGACATATTCGCAATACCCGAATCTGTAAGCACAGGGGAGATTACCGCGGCTAAAAGGGTTATCGACCCCTCTAAAATTATTACCGGAAAGGCGGAAAGCATTACCCCGATGCCGAGGCTTGAGGTAAACGCCATAGCCGAAACGCAGTCGATTATAGATTTTGAGTAAAGTGTGGAGTTGTCCCCCGAAATACCGCTGTTTACAGAGCCTACTATTGACATCGCGCCCACGCAGAAAAGAAGTGTGGCGGTTACAAAGCCGTCGGCTATTTTGGTGTTGCCACCCTTTTTGTTAAAGCTTTTTTCAAGCCGATCGCCGAGGTTGTTTACCCGCTTGTCAAGGTCGATAAGCTCGCCTATGACCGCGCCCGCCGCAAGGGAGAGTATTATAATTATTATGTTCGTATTTTCCTCAAAAAGTCCTGTAACGCCTATGTAAATAACGCAGAGCGCCATTCCGTTCATAAGGGTTTTGCGAACCCTTTCTGGAATACCCTTTTTAAAGAGCAGTCCCAAAAGACTGCCGAGTATAACAAGCACAAAATTTATGACCGCGCCGCTTAAAAACAAACGTCCTATCGGCGTTGCCGCCGCATTATTTATAAAATCCATTATTTCACCCCGAATACATACATTAATACTATATAACAAACCTGTCCGAAATGCAACAAAAATCGGCAAATACCATCAGGGTAATTTTGCACAGAAAATCGGTTAGCAAAGGCTAATACATCTGCCGTTTAGCCGAAATTGCGAAAAATAGTTGACAAAACGGAGTATAATAAGTATTATATTATTTAGTTAGCAAAAGCTAACCTTAATTTACAGTTTTCGGTTAGCCGTAGCTAATCGGAGGAGGAAAATTTATGCCGCTAACATACGCTGCCATCGGCGAGGAGCTTATTATCAAGAAAATAGGAGGCGGAGACGATTTAAAAAGACACCTTGAAAGCCTCGGCTTTGCAGTCGGCGGAGAGGTTCGTATCATAAACGTCATAGGCGGAAATTTTATCGTAAGCGTAAAAGAAACACGGGTTGCGATAAGCCGCGAAACGGCGCAGAGGATAACAATTTAATGAGGGGGGAAAATAAATGAAAACCTTAAAGCAGGCCGCGGTCGGCGAAACCGTAAGGGTCATAAGGCTTAACGGAGCGGGTGCAGTAAAACGCAGAATTATGGATATGGGAATTACCAAGGGAGCGGAAATACATATCCGCAAAACCGCACCCTTAGGCGACCCGATTGAGGTTACCGTGCGCGGATATGAGCTGTCGCTCAGAAAAGCGGACGCCGAAATAATAGGGGTTGAATAAGGCAACCCCATATTTTTAGGCTATTAAGTTAGCATAAGCTAACACAATGAAAGGAAATTGATATGGATATAAAAATAGCTTTGGCGGGCAATCCAAACTGCGGAAAGACCACCCTTTTTAATGCACTCACAGGCTCAAATCAGTTTGTCGGCAACTGGCCCGGCGTTACAGTTGAGAAAAAGGAAGGTAAGCTTAAAGGCTTTGACGGCGTTACCATCGTGGATTTGCCGGGAATTTACTCCCTTTCGCCCTACACCCTCGAAGAGGTAGTGGCAAGAAATTACCTTATAGAGCAGCAGCCCGATGTGATACTTAACGTAATAGACGGCACTAACCTTGAAAGAAACCTTTATCTCACAACCCAACTCGCCGAGCTTGGGATTCCTTTGGTTATTGCGATAAATATGACCGACGTTGTAAGAAAAAACGGTGATAGAATCGATACTGCGGAGCTTTCAAGGCGGCTTAATTTAAAAATCGTTGAAATCTCGGCGCTTAAGGGTACGGGCATAGCCGAAGTCGCTCGGGCGGCGGTTGACGCTGCTAAGGAACAAAAGCCTACCCCGCCGCACACCTTTTCGGGACCTGTCGAACACGCCCTCGCCCATATTGAGGAGGCGGCTCTGCGCGCTTTTTCCGCCTCAAATCAGCGTTGGTACGCCGTTAAAATATTTGAGCGCGACCAAAAGGTTTTAAAGCGCCTTAATATTGAGAAAAATGTGCTTATGCATATTGAAAGCGATATAAAGGCGGCGGAAAAGGAATGTGACGACGACGCGGAAAGCATAATCACCAACGAACGCTACATATATATCGCCTCTTTATTAAAGGGCTGTTACAGGAAAAAATCCGCAGGCAGGCTTACGGTATCCGATAAAATCGACAAGGTTGTTACCAACCGTTTTGCCGCACTGCCTATTTTCGCGGTGATAATGTTTTTGGTTTATTACATATCGGTTTCGACAGTCGGCGCGGTTGCGACCGATTGGGCGAACGACGGCGTGTTCGGCGACGGCTGGCACCTTTTCGGGATAGGTACGAACAGCTATAACGAGGCTATGGACAGCTACGCCGCCGAGAACATTTTTACAGCTGAGGTAAAAACCGCGGTCGAAAACGCCGCGGCGGTGGGAACGGTTGGTGCTCAAGAGTTAAAGGCGGCCGTAAATGACGGCAGCTTTGCCGATTTTGACGAGGCTTATTCCACCTATGCCGATTCCTTGTCAGAGTCGGGCTTTGATATTTCTGAAACGGTTGATAAGGCTCTTGAAGCAGAAGCTGTCCCGAAGGCCGAAAGCTACGGGGTGTGGATACCGGGTATCCCCGTGCTTGTCGAAAAGGGTCTTGACGCGCTTAACTGCGCCTTCCCGCTTAAAAGTCTTGTGCTTGACGGCATTGTCGGTGGCGTGGGGGCTGTGCTGGGCTTTGTGCCGCAAATGCTCGTGCTCTTTATTTTCCTTGCCTTTCTTGAAGCCTGCGGCTATATGGCGCGAATCGCCTTTGTGCTTGACAGGGTTTTCAGAAAATTCGGACTTTCGGGAAAATCATTTATACCTATGCTTATCGGCACGGGCTGCGGAGTACCGGGAATTATGGCGTCGCGCACCATTGAAAACGAGCGCGACCGCAGAATGACGGTTATGACCACCACCTTTATCCCCTGCGGCGCAAAGCTTCCGATTATCGCGCTTATTTCGGCTTCGCTTTTCGGCGGCGCGTGGTGGGTAGCCCCCAGTGCCTACTTTGTGGGTATAGCGGCGGTTATCATTTCGGGAATAATTCTTAAAAAGACAAAAATGTTCTCGGGCGACCCCGCGCCCTTTGTAATGGAACTGCCCGCCTATCATATACCCACACTCGGAAATATCCTGCGTAGTATGTGGGAGAGGGCAAGCTCCTTTATAAGGAAGGCGGGAACAATTATTCTTTTAGCGTCAATAGTTATCTGGGCGGGGTCGAGCTTCGGCGTTACCGACGGACATTTTGGATTTAGCACCGATACCGAGCTTGAAAACAGCCTTCTCGGAATAATCGGCGGCGCGGTCTGCAAAATTTTTGCGCCCTTGGGCTTCGGGACGATAAAGGCAACCGTCGCTACGGTTATGGGACTTGTCGCAAAGGAGGAGGTTGTCGGCGTGTTCGGCGTGCTTGATTTTGAGGGTATGACCCGCCTGTCTGCCTATTCCTTCCTTATTTTCAATCTGCTCTGCGCCCCCTGCTTTGCCGCTATGGGCGCGATAAAACGTGAAATGAACAGCGGAAAATGGACCGCCTTTGCTATCGGTTATCAGTGCGCCTTTGCATACGCCGTGTCGCTTATCTTTTATCAAATTGGCTCGGCGGTTTCTGGAAATATTAATGCTGTCGGGCTTATCTTTGCTTCGGCGGTTTTGGCGGTAATGCTTTACTTACTTTTAAGACCAGCGAAAAAAAACCGACCGGCTTCCGCAGATTTCGGCGGTTAAAGCAAATTAGGAGGTAAATGTATGATTTCGTGGCTCTATGAAAATATGGGCACAATAATTGTCGCGCTCGCGGTTTCAGCGGCAGCGGCGGCGATTATCATAAGAGCGGTTAAAAACCGAAAAATCGGCAAAAGCTCCTGCGGCTGCGGCTGCAGCTGTTGCCCGATGGAGGGCAAATGCGGCGCGGATAAACATTAGAGATTATACATAGCGCGCAAGTTCCCGCTTCCGATATCTAATGTCTAAAATCTGATTGACAGCACACCGTAAAAAAGATATAATTTAAAAATGGGACGGTGTGATAAATGATTGATAAAAGTATAAAAAAGCTTGTCTGCTACGGAATGGAAAAAACTCTGTTCCCTGAGCGAGACAGAATTTATGTGACAAACCGTATTCTTGAAGTTTTAAATTTGGACGAATACGGCTGTGAGGAAGAATTTACCGACGTAAATCTTGAGGAAACCTTAAAGGAGCTTCTTGATTTTGCGGTGGAAAAGGGACTTATAGAAGACAGTATTGTCCATCGCGATTTGTTCGATACAAAGCTTATGGGCGCTATGATGCCCCGACCCTCCGAAGTTACCGATCGCTTTAATGAACTTTATAAGGAATCGCCTAAAGCGGCAACCGATTATTTTTACCGCCTTAGCTGTGACAGCGATTACATAAGGCGTTACCGCGTGGAAAAGGATATTAAATGGGTCACGGCGACCGAATACGGCGACCTTGACATTACAATAAATCTTTCAAAGCCCGAAAAAGACCCCAAGGCGATAGCCGCGGCAAAGAACGCGCCACAGGCAGGCTACCCTAAATGTATGCTCTGCCGCGAGTGCGAGGGCTACGCGGGCAGGCTTAACTTCCCCGCAAGGCAGAATCACAGGGTTATCCCGGTTAAAATCAACAACAGCGACTGGTGCTTCCAGTATTCGCCCTACGTTTACTACAACGAGCATTGCATAGTATTTAACGCAAAGCATACGCCCATGGCGATAAACCGCGACACCTTTAAAAAGCTGCTCGACTTTGTAAAGCAGTTCCCGCATTACTTTGTCGGCTCAAACGCCGATTTACCGATTGTGGGCGGCTCTATTTTAAGCCACGACCATTTTCAGGGCGGCAATTACACCTTTGCTATGGCAAAGGCTAAGGTTGAATATCCCCTTTCCTTTGAGGGCTTTAATGATGTTGACGCAGGCATTTTAAAGTGGCCTATGTCGGTCATAAGGCTTTCTTCTCCCGATTCAGACAGGCTGATAGCACTTGCCGATAAGATTTTAAAGGCTTGGCGCGGGTATACCGACGAGTCGGCGTTCATATTCGCAGAGACTGACGGCGAGCCCCACAACACAATAACCCCTATTGCCCGCAAAAAGGGCGACCGCTTTGAGCTTGATTTGGTGCTTCGCAACAATATAACCACACCCGAACAGCCCTTGGGCGTATATCACCCGCACAAGGAGCTGCACCACATTAAAAAGGAAAATATCGGGCTTATAGAGGTTATGGGGCTTGCTGTCCTTCCCGCCCGACTTAAAAACGAGATGGCATTGCTCCAAGACGCGATACTTGAAAACAAGGACATTAAAAATGACGAGGTGCTTTCAAAGCACTATGACTGGGCAGAAGAAATTAGAGCCAAATATGACCTTATAACAAAGGAAAATATCGATAAAATTATTAAAGACGAAATCGGTCTCGTATTTGCAAAGGTGCTTGAGCACGCGGGAGTTTATAAGCGCACACCCGAGGGCATTTCCGCCTTTAAAAAATTTGCGGAGAGCGTAAAATAATGTTTACAACCGTTTTTTCGCAGGTTATGATTCTTATGCTGATGATAGCGACAGGCTTTGTCGCGGCTAAGGCTAAAATAATGACCGCCGAGGGCGCGCGCTGCTGTACCGACATTGCACTTATCATAGTTACTCCCTGCGTTATCATAAAATCGCTTATTCGCGAATACAGCAAAGAGATAATGAAATCCCTTGCCCTTGCGTTTATCATCACCCTGCTTGTTCAGGTGCTGATGATACTGTTAAGCTACATAATTCTTCATTCAAAGGACAAGGCAAGAGAGCGTGTACTGCGCTTCGGCACAATTTTTGCAAACTGCGGCTTTATGTCGCTTCCGCTCCAGCAGGTAATTTTAGGCGCTGACGGCACCCTCTACGGCTCGGCTTATATCATAATGTTCAACCTCGTTATTTGGAGCTACGGCGTTTTCCTCACAAGCGGAGACAAAAGGTACATAAGCCCCAAAAAGCTGTTCATAAACCCGGGGATTATAGGTCTTGCAATAGGGCTTGTAATTTTCATTTTTTCTATTCCCGTACCTAAAATTCTATATTCCACAATCGACTATATTTCGGCATTGTATACCCCTTTACCGATGCTTATTATCGGCTATCACTTGGCGCAGAACAGTATTAAAACCGCCTTTAAGGATGCAAAGTGCCTGTTTGCGGTGTTGCTTAGAATGATAGTATATCCCCTTGCGGTACTCGGATTTCTGTATATTTTAGGGGTCAGAGAAACTCTGCTTGTTTCTGTGATTATTTCGGTCAGCGCGCCTGTTGCGGCGATTACCACGATGTTCTCCTCAAAATACGGGGCGGACACACCGCTTTCGGTGGATATGGTCTCTTTAAGCACGGTAGCCGCGGCAGTAACTATGCCGCTTGTTATCACTTTGGCGCAGCTTTTGGCGTGATTGTAAAAAAATACTTGATTTTTGCCGCACGGTGTGTTATTATAAGTGTTGCTATGTGGTTCGGTCGGATGACCGACAGAAAGAAGGAGGTGCAGACCATGGCTAAATGTGATATCTGCAATAAGGAAATTGCTTTCGGAATTAAGGTTTCCCATTCTCACAGACGTTCAAACAGAACCTGGAAGCCCAACGTTAAAAAGGTTAAAGCAATAGTAAACGGTTCTCCGCGTCGTATCAATGTTTGCACCCGCTGCTTGCGTTCGGGAAAGGTTACCAGAGCAATCTAAAGTTTTAACTTGCAAAAATAACCCTTAGCGGCTGCTAAGGGATTTTTTGTATGTAAGAAGGTATTATCAATGATAAAAGCGGTATTGTTTGATTTGGACGGCACGCTTGTAAACTCACTTGCCGACCTTGCCGACAGCACCAATTTTGCCCTCAAAAAATTAGGCTTTCCCCCTCACGAAACCGAGGAGTACAAATACCTTGTGGGCGACGGAATACCAAAGCTTATCGAGCGCGCCCTGCCCGAGGGTGAAAAGACCGAAGAAAATAAAAGCAAATGCCTTGAGCTTTTTATGGCGCGTTACAGGGAGCATTATTTTGATAAAACCGACGCATACGAAGGTATTAAGGAGTTGCTTTCCGAGCTTAAAAAACAGGGCTTAAAAATCGCCGTGATTTCAAACAAGGCGCAGGAGATGGCGCAGAAGGTAACAGATAAGGTCTTCGGAGATATATTCGATACCGTCGCAGGCAAGCGCGAGGGCTACAAAACAAAGCCCGACCCCGCCTTAACCCTCGAGGTTATAAAGGAGCTCGGCGTCACGCCGGAGACTTCTGTGCTTATCGGAGATTCGGGAATGGATATGGCGGCGGCGGTAAACGCGAAAACGGCGGGTATCGGCGTTCTTTGGGGCTTTAGAACTAAAGAAGAATTGCTCCGAAACGGCGCAAAATATATAGCAAGCACTCCCGCGCAAATTTTAAATATAATCAAGGAAATAAAAAATGACTAAAAGAATTAGTTACACCTCTACGAAAATCGCCTCATACGCGGGTCTTTTCGTTCAGGCAATAGTCAATAATTTTCTGCCCATACTTTTTATAGCGCTTCAGGATGTCTATAAAATAGGCTATGAAAAATTAGGCAGACTTATAATGTTCAACTTCATAACCCAGCTTGTGACCGATATGCTTACCCCTAAAATCGTTGGGGTTTTGGGTTACAGAAAAACTGCCTTTATGTGTCAGGGCTTTGCGGCGCTGGGGCTCTCTTTGCTCTCCTTTTTGCCGCGTATAATGCCCAACCCGTATGTCGGAATTGTGATTTCGGTTATGGTTTACGCCTTCGCAAGCGGGCTTATGGAGGTTATATTAAGCCCGTTGGTAGAAATGCTGCCGACAAAGAACAAGAGCGGAAATATGTCTATACTTCATTCCTTTTACTGTTGGGGTCAGGCGGTAACCGCCCTTGTAACAACCTTTTTAGTAAGCCTTTTCGGGTACGCAAACTGGATGTTTATACCCATTATCTGGGCAATAGTACCTTTTATTAATATGTTCAGCTTCTTAAAAGTGCCGATTATTGAGCCAGAACCCGAGAGAAAGAGCGACAGCCTTAAAAAGCTTTTAAGCTCTCCGCTTTTTCGTTGCTTTATGGTTATGATGCTCTGCGCGGGCGCAAGCGAAATTGCAATGGCGGAATGGGCTTCAATGTTCGCGCAAAAGGCTCTCGGAGTTTCAAAGGTGATAGGAGACTTAGCGGGACCCTGTGCCTTTGCGATATTTATGGGAACAGGGCGCGTGCTTTACGCAAGGTTTGCCGAAAGGGTTTCTTTCCGCAAGACGGTTATAGCATTAAGCGCGCTTTGCGCCGCCTGCTATTTAACGGCGGCGTTCGTAAATATCCCGCTTTTAGCCCTTATATCCTGCGCTCTTTGTGGCTTTACGGTAAGCGTCATGTGGCCGGGTACCTATTCCGCGGGAGCAAGAGCCTTTCCCCGCGGGGACGCGGTTATGTTCAGCGTTTTCGCTATGTGCGGCGACCTCGGCTGCTGCTTAGGACCTTGGATGTTGGGTATTATCGCCGATATAAAAAGCCTGCACACGGGCTTTGCGGTGACCGCCCTTTTCCCCGTAATTATGCTTATTACCGCGATTTTCTTCTTTAAGGAAGATAAATAACAAATACAGGAGGCGTTTTAGTTGAAAAGAGAAGATTATTTAAGCTGGGACGAATACTTTATGGGCATAGCTCTGCTGTCCTCTATGCGGAGCAAGGACCCCTCAACTCAGGTGGGAGCTTGCATAGTTAATTCCGAAAAGCGAATTTTGTCTATGGGCTATAATGGTATGCCGCGGTGCTGTAGCGACGACGAGTTCCCGTGGGACAAAAACGAAAATCCCCTTGATTCAAAATATCTTTACGTCTGCCACGCCGAGCTTAACGCGATACTCAACTGTGCGAGCGGAAATGTCCGCGGCTGTACCGTTTACACCACCCTTTTCCCCTGCAACGAGTGCGCTAAGGCAATTATTCAGTCGGGAATTGCGGAGGTTGTCTATATGTCGGACAAATATTCCGACTCCGACTCGGTTTTAGCCTCAAAGCGTATGTTTACTACCGCGGGGGTAAAATTCAGAGAGTACAACATTTCGGGTAAAACGTTTGAACTTAAACTTTAGGTGATTTAATGGAAATAATTAAAATACTGACCGAGGAATTTTCGCTTAAGCCATTTCAGGTGGAAAACACCGTAAAGCTTATTGACGAGGGTAACACCGTCCCCTTTATTGCGCGTTACCGCAAGGAGGCGACAGGCTCGCTTGACGACCAGATACTCCGCGAGCTGTCCGACAGGCTTTCATATTTACGGAATATGGAGGAAACCGCAGAGAAGATTAAGGCGGCAATCGAGGAGCAGGGCGCGCTTACTGAGGAGCTTGTCTCTGCAATAGACTCGGCTAAAACCCTTACCGAGCTTGACGATATATACAGACCGTATAAGAAGAAGCGCAAGACAAGGGCTTCCGCCGCAAAGGAAAAGGGCTTAGAGCCCTTAGCGGAGCTGATTTACGCCCAGTCGCCCGACTGCGAAAAGCCGATAAGCCTTGCCAAAAGCTACATAGACCCCGAAAAGGGTGTAGAAACCGCCGAGGACGCTTTACAGGGCGCAATGGATATTATAGCCGAGAAAATCTCGGACGACGCGGACATAAGAAAGCGAATGCGCTTTGTCTGCTCGGCTCACGGCGTTCTTACAGTCAAGGCGGCGGGCGAGGAATTAGGCGTTTATGAAATGTATAAGGACTATTCCGAGCCTATTTCAAAAATCCCCGATCACAGAATACTCGCAATAAACCGCGGCGAAAAGGAGGACTTTTTAAAGGTCTCTGTTGATTTTGACCGCGATAAGGCGATGTTTATAATCGCGAAAAATCATATTAAAGAGGGCTCCCACGCGACAGCCGCCGTAAAGGCGGCGGCGGAGGACGCATATACAAGGCTTATTTTTCCCTCTGTCGAGCGGGAGCTTCGCTCCGAGCTTACCGAACGGGCAAGCGTTTCCGCAATCAAGGTATTTTCCACTAATCTGCGCCAGCTATTAATGCAGCCGCCTGTTAAGGATAAGGTCACTTTGGGTCTTGACCCGGGCTACAGAACAGGCTGTAAGGTAGCGGTGGTAGACGGCACGGGCAAGGTGCTTGATACAGGGGTTATCTACCCCGTTCCTCCGAAAAACAAGGTTGAAGAAGCAAAAAAGATTATAAAGGAACTGGTTAAAAAGTATTCGGTACAGGTTTTCGCCATAGGCAACGGCACGGCAAGCCACGAGACTGAGGTTTTCGCCGCCGAGGTTATAAGGGAGCTTGACAACGGACTTTCCTACATGGTGGTGTCCGAGGCGGGGGCGAGCGTTTACTCTGCCTCCAAGCTCGCCGCAGAGGAGTTCCCCGATTACGATGTTTCCCTTCGGAGCGCAGTCTCAATCGCGCGAAGACTTCAAGACCCGCTTGCCGAGCTTGTTAAAATCGACCCGAAGGCGATAGGAGTAGGTCAGTATCAGCACGATATGCCGCCTGCAAAGCTAAGTACCGCGCTTGACGGCGTGGTAGAGGACTGCGTTAATACCGTGGGGGTTGACCTTAACACCGCGTCGGTTCAGCTTTTGTCACGCGTGTCGGGACTTTCTTCTGCCGTAGCGAAAAATATTGTATCCTACCGCGAGGGAAACGGCAAATTCACCTGCCGAACACAGCTTAAAAAGGTAGCGAAATTAGGGCCTAAAGCCTTCGAGCAATGCGCGGGCTTTTTGCGGATCGCCGACGGCAAGCAGCCGCTTGACAATACCTCGGTTCATCCCGAAAGCTACAAGGCGGCGGAGAGCCTTTTAAAGCTGTGCGGTTATAATGATCAAGATGTCAGAAACGGCAGGGCTTTAGGTCTTTCCGAAAATGCCGAGCAAAGAGGACTTGAGGCTCTCGCAAACAACCTTGAAATCGGTGTTCCCACCCTAAAGGATATAATAAAAGAGCTTGAGCGACCGGGCAGAGATCCGCGCGACGAGCTACCCCCGCCGCTTTTGCGCTGTGATATTATGTCTATGGAGGACTTAAAGACGGGCATGGAGCTTACGGGCACGGTCAGAAACGTTATAGATTTCGGTGCGTTTGTCGATATCGGCGTTCATCAGGACGGGCTTGTGCATATCTCGCAGATTACAGACCGCTTTATAAAGCACCCCTCGGAGGTTTTAAAGGTCGGGGATATTGTTAAGGTTTGGGTTCTCGGTGTTGATGTCGCTAAAAAAAGAATTTCGCTTACAATGAGGAAAGATAAGATAAATGAAGCAAAATAATTTAAAGGGCAGTCTTATTCTCTGCGCCGCCTCGCTTATATGGGGGCTTGCCTTTGTGGCGCAGAGCGACGCGGCGGATTTGGTTCCGTCCTTTACATTCAACGCCCTGCGCTCCTTTATAGGAGCGGCGGCGCTCTTCGTGTTTTATAAAATTACAGGAAGAAAAAGGAAAGAGAGCTTTTTCCCCGCCGATAAGGCGCTTAAAAAGCAGTATTATTTGGCGGCGGCGGTCTGCGGTCTTATGCTTACGGTTTCGGTAAATCTACAGCAGTTCGGGCTTGCGGCTTATCCGAGCGGAGCGGCGGCAGAAGCGCGCGGCGGCTTTATCACCGCGCTTTATGTGGTGTTAGTGCCTGTAATCTCGTTTTTTGCGGGCAAAAAAACAAGCCCCGTTATTTGGTTAAGTGTGCTTGTGGCGCTTTCGGGGTTTTACCTCTTATGCCTTTCGGGCGGAGTCGGAGGAATTTACCTCGGCGACCTGCTTATCTTTATATGCGCCGTCTCGTTCAGTCTGCATATTCTTTCAATCGATAAATTTGTCGGAATTACGGGCGGGGTTAAGCTTTCGGTAATGCAGTTTACGGTGGTCGGCGTTCTGTCCTCGATTTTAGCGCTTATTTTCGAGCGCCCCGAGCTTTCAAACATTTTAGCCGCCGCTCCGCAGATACTCTACCTCGGCATAATGTCAAGCGGCGTGGCGTACACGCTTCAAATTGTGGGTCAGAAATACGCTGAGCCGTCGGTTGCTTCTCTTTCAATGAGCCTTGAAAGCGTTTTTGCGGCGCTTGGCGGCTGGATTATTTCGGGTAACGCCCTGTCTGTCAAGGAGTTTTGCGGCTGTGCGCTCGTGTTTGCCGCAATTATAACAGCCCAGTTGCCCGAAATGATAGCTTCAAAGAAAAAGCAGAAATGTTAAATATTCATATCTCTGAAAAAACATATTAGAAACTAAGTTTTTTGTTACGCAAAAAGACTGTCTCATTAATGCAAGGTGAGACAGTCTTTTTATTAAAATATATTACAGTTTAATCTCATTGCTGTCGCCGCAAAGCCAATCCATAGATACATTGAGGGCTTTTGCTATCATTCTAAGCTCAGCGTCACAGACATGCCGCTGATTTTTCTCTATTCGAGATATTATTAACGGTGTCATTTCCATACCCATAAACTGCATTTTTCTTGCCAGCTCCTCCTGCGTTATCGGTGGTTTCTGTAAAGCTCGACCAAGCCTGACGCGCTCAGAACAGATATTTCCCTTAATTAAAAACAAGCTTTTCGCCATCTTTGCACCTTCAATAATATCAATTTATGATAATTATTATCAATACTATTGATTTTATCCTAAAATATGATATAATACTGAATAAAGTAGATAATTAATATCTAGTTAAGACAATAAAATAAATTTTTTAGGAGACGAAAAGTGGAAAACCCGACAGTTTGCTTTACGGGGCATAGAGAATTGCCCGAAAATAAAATTGATGTAATTGCAGACAGAATTGAAAAAGAAGTTGAAAATTTAATAAAAAAAGGATATAGTAATTTTGAATCAGGAGGCGCATTAGGATTTGACATACTCGCCGCACAGGTAGTTTTAAAATTGAAGAAAAAATATCCGCATATTAATTTAATACTTATACTTCCCTGCAAAGAACAGTCAAAATATTGGGAAAAAAACGATATCAAAATATATGATGCTATTAAAAAGAAAGCGGATAAAATAGTGTATACTTCTGAATTTTATTATAAAGGCTGTATGCACAAGCGTAATAGAAAGCTTGTAGCTAAAGCCAGCGTATGTCTTTGCTATCTTGAAAAAAATTCAGGTGGAACATTTTATACGGTTCACTATGCCGAGTCAAAAGGATTGAAGCTTATAAATATTGCTGAATAAGAATCAGAACAGCGGGCTTTCACCTGCTGTTCTTTAGCTTTTTAACAAAATATTCCGTTTAATGCTCACTGCGCTTAGGACGGCTCATTAAGTCGGTAAGCACATCCTTTACATCTTTATTTTCATAAAGTATAGCGTAACATTCCTCAGTTATCGGCATTTCGATTTTATATTTTTTTGCCAGCTTATAGGCAAGGTCTGCGGCGTAGTAGCCCTCGACCGTTCCGACCTCGTCAAGCGCCTGTTTAATAGGCGTTCCCGATCCGACCTTTTCACCGAAGCGATGATTGCGGCTGTGTTTTGATGTGCAGGTAACCACAAGGTCGCCTATTCCCGCAAGCCCCGAAAATGTGTATTCCTTAGCGCCCATACAAACGCCTAAACGCGCTATCTCCGCAAGACCTCTTGTTATAAGGGCAGCTTTGGTATTATCGCCGAGTCCCAATCCGTCGCAAAAGCCCGCGGCTATTGCGATAACATTTTTAAGTGCACCGCCAAGCTCAACGCCTATAAGGTCATCGGAGGTGTATATCCTTAAATTATCTCCCGACATTATGCTCTGAACAATCTGCGCGGTAATGGCAGAATCGGAGGCGACAACCACCGAGGTGGGTATTCCGCGGGCGACCTCCTCGGCGTGAGAGGGGCCCGAAAGCACGGCAACCTTTGCAGAGGAAAGTTCTTCCGCGATAACCTCGGAAAGCCGCAAAAGCGAGCCTTTTTCAAATCCCTTAGCAACATTTACAACTATCCCGAAATCCTCCATAGCGGCAAGCCTAATAGCAGTCTGTCTTACCGCGACCGAGGGGGTTGCTATGATTGTAATCACCGAGCCCTTTACAACCGATAAATCTGTAGTGATACCTATTTCCTCGGGAAGTTTTATCCCGCATAAGAGCCGCTCATTGCCGCGGTTTTTTTGAAGTGCGGCGACTTCTTCGGGGAAAGGCGACCAGATGTTGACCTCGTTTCCGCCGGCTAAGGAGGAAAGCGCCAGCGCCATTCCCCAGCCGCCTGCACCCAGAACCGTAATTTTAGCCATTACTTTTTCCTCCGTACCGTGATTTTCTTCTCCTCGCCCTTTGCCAAACGCTTTATATTATCCTTATGCTTTAAAAAGACTATCAAGCCCATTGTAATGCTTAAAAGAGCAGGCAGAACGATGTTAGACTCAGAATTATAAAAGACTATCGAAAGCGAAATAACGGTGACCGTAGCGACAAGCGAGCTTAATGATACAATCCTTGTAATAAGTGTCATAAGCGCAAAAACTGTAAGTCCTATAACAATGGCGATAGGACAGCAGACCGAAAATATTCCCACGCTTGTGGCTACACCCTTGCCGCCCTTAAAGCGGAAGAAAATCGGGAAAACATGGCCTATCATACAGGCTACTCCGCACATATATGCGACATAAATCCATGGTATAGTATCGGGAAAAGCGTGTATAAAAAGCATTTTGCCTATAAAACAGGCGGCAAAGCCCTTTAATGCATCACAGATAAAGGTAAGCGCTCCCGGCAAAAAGCCCGCGGTACGCATAACGTTAGTAGTACCCGCATTTCCGCTTCCAAGCTCTCGTACGTCCTTTTTAAGAAAAATATTTGCAAAAATCACCGCGAAATTGATACTTCCCAAAAGATAGGCGATAATTACCGCCGCCAAAGCACCTAAATAATACATCATTTGTCTCCCCTTTCACGAATTACAAAACGAACGGGCGTACCCTCAAGCCCGAAGGTTGAGCGAATCTGATTTTCAAGATAACGCTGATAAGAAAAATGGAACAGCTCCGCCTTGTTGCAGAAGCAAACGAAGGTCGGCGGCTTTGTCGAGGCCTGGGTCATATAGTAAATTTTAAGCCTTTTGCCCTTGTCGGTCGGCGGCTGAACACGCGCGGTCGCGTCGGCTAAAATATCGTTGAGCATACCCGTTGATATCCGCATTGTGTTCTGCTCATTTACATATTTTATAAGCTCGAAAAGGCGGTCAATTCTCTGCCCTGTTTTTGCGGAAATAAAGATTATCGGCGCATAGGGCATAAAGGAAAAGTCCTTCATAAGGCTTTTTCGTGTGCTGTCCATCGTTCTGCCGTCCTTATCGACCGCGTCCCATTTATTGACGGCGATAATACACGCCTTGCCCTGCTCGACCGCAAGCCCCGCGACCTTAGAATCCTGTTCGGTAAAGCCCTCGGTGCCGTCTATCATTATAACGCAGACGTCGGCGCGTTCGACCGCCATTTTAGCCCGCAGGACGCTGTATTTTTCGATTTTGTCCTCAACGCGGCTTTTGCGGCGAAGCCCTGCGGTATCAATAAAATTGTACTTAATACCGTCACGCTCAACCCTTGTGTCTATAGCGTCTCGCGTAGTTCCCGCAATGTCCGACACAATCGAGCGTTCCTCCCCTGCAATCTGATTTATAAGGGAGGATTTTCCCGCATTAGGTTTGCCTATAACCGCTACATTGATAATGTCCTCGTCTTCCGCCTCAAACTCGGACTCGGGGATATTTTTTATAACCTCGTCTAATAGATCGCCCGTGCCGTGGCCGTGAACCGAGGAAACAGCGATAGGCTCGCCTATGCCTAAATTATAAAACTCGTAAAACTCGGGGGGGAGTTCGCCTATACCGTCGCACTTGTTAACGCACAGCACCACGGGCTTGCCGCTTTTTTGCAGCATAGCCGCCACCTCCATATCAGATGCCGTGACCCCCGTCTTAATATCGGTGACAAAAATTATGACCGAGGCGGTGTCAATTGCAAGCTGAGCCTGCGCCCGCATACCCGACAGTATAACGTCGCCGTTATCGGGCTCTATACCGCCCGTGTCCACCAGCATAAATTTTTTGCCCAGCCACTCGCCGTCGCCATAGATACGGTCGCGCGTAACACCCGGGGTATCGTCCACAATGGAAAGACGTTTGCCTATTATTTTATTAAAAAGCGTTGATTTGCCGACATTCGGTCTGCCGACAACCGCGACAACAGGTTTTGCCATAAGGCGCGCCCCCTTTTACTTATTTATTCCCAAAATCGCGTCCACAAGCTCATAGCCGTCATTATTTACGGGGGTTATCTTTACCCTCAAACGCTTTGACAACTCGTCAACCGTCACGCTGTCAAGGAACATATCCCCCTCGGCACGAAGCATAACGGAGGGGATTAACAGCTCCTCTCCTAAGTCCTCACCATTCAGCTGTTTCTCAATATCGGTTGCCGTAACCAGTCCCGAAACATTGATTTTCCCGCCGAAAAAGTTGTTCTTAATAGCGAATACCCGAGAGTCTAAAAGCGGATTTTTTTCCGCACATTTATCGGCTATCATTTTGATAAGCGGATACGCCGCCTCGCCGCTTGCAAGCGAAACTCTGCGCTCGACCTGCGAAACATAATCACAGTCTTCAAGCGCCTGTAAAGCCTCGCTCCGCAGGAGAGACCAAAGCCCAACGCCGTTTTCAAGCTGTAAAAAATCGCCGTAATAATCCGCCTCGGGAATTTCTCTTTCCGCCAAAAGGTAGAACTCATCCGCGCCGTAAATTCTGCGCTGACCGTATTTTTTAAGGCAAATATCGCCGTACTTATCGATTATTCGGAGCACCGCGCCCGCCGTTTGCTTATTAAACGGCTCAATATGTGCCAGTCCCTCACGGTATCTTGTAAGCCCTACAGGCACGGCGGCGATACACTCGGCATTTTCAAGTTTACTCAAATCACTAAGCGTTCTTTCAAGCTCCGAACCGTCGTTATATCCGGGACACAGCACAAGCTGGCAGTTAAGCTTTATCCCTGCGTTGTTAAAGCGCTCTGTTATTTCGAGAACCTTGCCCGCGTTTTTATTCGCCATCATTTTAACCCGCAATTCGGGGTTTGTGGTATGCACCGAAATATTAATAGGGCTTATGTGCATTTTAATAATGCGCTCGACCTCGTGCTCGGTTATATTCGTAAGCGTAATATAATTCCCGAAGAGGAAGGAAAGACGGGAGTCGTCATCCTTAAAATAAAGGCTTTCGCGAAGACCTTTAGGAAGCTGGTCGATAAAGCAGAAAACGCATTTATTGCGGCAAGAATGCTTTTTATCCATCAGGTAGGTATCAAATTCCAGACCTAATTCCTCGTATTCGCCCTTTTTAATCTTAGCGGTTCTTGTTTTTCCTGAGGAATCAATAAATTCTGCGGTCAGGCATTCATTATCCTGATAAAAGCGGTAATCTAAAACATCAACAATCTCGTTTCCGTCAATAGATATGAGCGTGTCTCCGCTTCTTATTCCCGCCTTATACGCGGGACTGCCTTTTTCTACAGATTTTATTACTACCGACATATTTTCACCCCTTTTTACAACAGAGATAAATATAAAAATAGTCTAGTGTCTAGTATCTAGCGTCTGGCGTCTAAAAAAGCAGAGGAGGAAACCTTCCCCCTCTGCCCCCTTTTTACGAAGACCGTTCGGCAAAAATTATTCGCCGACCTTTACTACCTCGCGTCCATCGTAATGGCCGCAGGCAGAGCAAAGTCTGTGCGGACGCTTATATTCACCGCAGTTGGAACATCTAACAAGTGTCGGAGCGGTAAGCTTCCAAAGGTTGTTTCTTCTCTTGTCGCGTCTTGCTTTAGAGGTTTTTCTCTTTGGTACTGCCATTTTCAGCACCTCCTTAAAAAAATAAAAGTGTGTTTTTAATTATTTAACAGGTCGGCAAGCGCCGAAAGCCTTGGGTCGATCTCTTTTTCGGGGCAGCCGCATTTGCCTTCGTTAAGATTTTTGCCGCATTTCGGGCATATACCCTTGCAGTCCTCATTGCACAAATGCTTCATAGGAAGACTTACAATAACCTCGGAATAAACAAGCTCGTCCAAATCAAGCTTCATATCTGGAGTAAGCAAAATACTGTCGCTTTCCTCCCCCTCAATGGACGGCGCCAAGGATTTATGAATGTGCAGGGTATGCTTTTTCGCGGTGTAAACCCCACAGCGGTCGCAGTCAGCCTCATATACATAAGTAACAGCTGCGTCAAGCTCCACAAGGCTTGCTTTGTTGGTAACCGAGCCCTTAATTTCCACGGGCTTTTTGAGCGGATAACAGCCCGAAAAATCCACATTGCTCATATCCAACGAATACTCAATCGGTAAAGAAGAATTTTCATTGACAAAAATTCGCTTTAAATCAATAATCATACTTCCACCTCTATCGTCACAAAGATTATTATATCGTTATCTTGCCTCTTTGTCAAGATTTTATTTAACAAATTTCCTTTGCCCCGCTGTTTTAACCTATACAATTTAAAAAACGGTTATTAAAGCTTAGTAATGTACGGCATATCTTGAAAATCGAATAAAAAAGTGATAAAATATCCACTGTAACAAAATGTGGGAGTGTAGCATATGCAGCTTAAAATTCAAAACGGCGCGGTCGAGCTTTCGGGCGAGCCGATTTTAAGCGCGGTCAACATAGAGATTAACGATACGAGTAAAATCGCGGTGGTGGGACGCAACGGTTGCGGCAAAACTACCCTTTTAAAGCTTATTTCGGGTGAGTATACCCTAGCAAAAATGGACAGCGATGAAGACAGCTTTATTGCGGTTTCGGGAAAGCCTGTAATAGGAGTGCTGTCGCAGATGACCTTTGACGATGAGAGCGTTACGCTGACAGATGAAATAAGAAAGGCATATTCGGATATAATCGGGCTTAAAGCAGAGCTTGATAATGCGCAGGAAAAAATGGAGCTCGAGCAGAGCGAGGAAAATATAAAAAGCTATACCGCGCTTTTAGACCTTTTTACCAACCGCGGCGGCTTTTATTTTGAAAGGGAGTACGAAGCGGCAATAAAGCGCTTCGGCTTTACCGACGAGCAGAAAAACCGCCCGCTTTCGGAATTTTCGGGCGGACAGCGCACCAAAATAGCCTTTTTAAAGTTGCTGCTTTCAAAGCCCGATATTCTTCTTCTGGACGAGCCGACAAACCACCTTGATATTGAGGCGGTAGAGTGGCTTGAGGAATATCTAAAGAACTATAAAAAAGCCTTTGTCGTGGTCTCGCACGACCGAATGTTCCTTGATAATGTTGTGGATACGGTTTATGAGATTGAGTACGGAAAAACCCATAAATACTCGGGTAATTACACGCGGTTTACCGAGCTTAAAAGGGAAAGACGGGAACAGCAGGCAAAGGAGTATGATGCGCAGAAAAAGGAGATAGCAAGGCTTACGGAATTGGTGGAAAAATTTCGCTATAAGCCGACAAAGGCGGCGATGGCGCAGTCAAAGCTTAAACAGCTTGAAAGAATGAAGCCTGTCGAAGCGCCGCTTTCCTACGATATGCGTACCTTTCACGCCGATTTTGAGCCCGAGGACATAGGCGTAAAAGATGTCTTATCGGTAAAAGGTCTTGAAATAGGATATACCTCGGCTCTGTCGGTCATAGACCTTGATATGCGCAGGGGCGACAGGGTTGGTATTATCGGCGGCAACGGACTCGGAAAATCGACCTTTATTAAAACTCTTGTCGGAGCGGTAAAACCGCTTTCGGGCAAGTTTAATCTCGGCCCCAGGGTAAGTATCGGATATTTTGACCAGCAGATGGCGCTTTATTCAAGCTCGGACACGGTGCTTAACGATTTTTTAAAGTTTTTTCCCGCTATGACCGATTTTGAGGCGAGGAGCGCGTTGGGCGCCTTTCTCTTCAGCGGCGAGGACGTTTTTAAAACGGTGGATATGCTTTCAGGCGGGGAGCGGGTACGGCTTGCGCTCTGCAAAATTTTTAAGAAAAGACCGAATTTTTTAATCCTGGACGAGCCGACAAACCATATGGATATTGTCGGCAAGGAAACTCTGGAGGAAATGCTCTCCCGCTATTCGGGAACGGTGCTTTTCGTTTCCCACGACCGCTATTTCGTCCGCAAAATTTCAAACAGCCTTTTATCCTTTGAAGCAGGTAGCGTGAAATACTACCCATACGGCTACGCGCAGTATCTTCAAAATAAAAAAACTCCGCCCGCCGAGCAAAGCAAAGCCGCACAGCCCATAAAGCAGAAAAAGACCTACACCACCCCAGCAAAGGAACGCTCAAAATACGAGCGGGCTATTTCCAAGGCAGAGGAAAAAATATCACTTTTGGAAGAGCAAATCGGCGGGATAAAAGAGGAGCTGGCTTTTCCCGAAAACCAATCGGATTATATGAAGCTTTCCGAGCTTCAGTCGGAGATTGAGTCTCTTGAAACCGAGCTTGATACCGTTATGACCGAGTGGGAGCGGTTGAGCGGCGAATATGAGGAATTGATAAACAAACAAGAAATTTAAAGTATAATGACAAATTATAGGACTTGATTTTACCCTGCGGCAATGCTATAATCATTATAATTATCAAGGGACGATGTGGACATCGTCCCCTATGTTTAAAAGGGGGTTTAAAATGTTTTTAAATATAACGCCCGATATTGCAAGCGCTTTTACAACCGTGGGTGGCTGGTATCCTGCGCTTAAGGTTATATACGCCGCAATCGGTACGGTGTTTTCGGTTATGCTTGCCTACAAGGTCGTTTACCGTATAATCGGGCTTTTTTTTACAAGGAAATTCAAGCCCTCCAAAAAACGGCATAAATACGCGATTGTTATCGCCGCGAGAAATGAAGAAAAGGTTATCGGAAACCTGCTTGACAGTATAGCGAAGCAGGACTATCCTAAGGAGCTTGTCACGGTTTTTGTAGTGGCGGACAACTGCACCGACAAAACCGCCGAGGTTGCAAGGAAGCACGGAGCAATATGCTACGAGCGGTTTGATAACGACCACAGAACAAAGGGCTTTGCGCTTCAGTTCCTTTTTGAAAGGATTGGTGAGGACTACGGCAGGGAAAGCTTTGAGGGCTACTTTGTATTTGACGCAGATAACCTATTAAAATCCGATTACATTTCCCGTATGAACGATTCCTTTGACGCGGGGGAGAAGCTTATAACCTCCTACCGCAACACAAAGAATTTTGACGAATCCTGGGTCGCCTCGACATATGCTCTCCATTGGCTTCGGTCAATCCGTTTTAACCACCGCGCGCGGTCGGTTTTAAGGCTTGCTACGAATATTCAGGGAACGGGCTTTCTTTTTGCAAATGAGATTGTAAAGGACGGCTGGAAATACACATCCCTTACCGAGGACAGGGCTCTCACCGCCGATGCGGTGGCTCAAGGGTATGCCATTACATACAACGACGCCGCCGAATTCTACGATGAACAGCCCACTAGCCTTAAAATAGCACTAAGGCAGAGACTCCGATGGTCAAAGGGCCACCTGCTCGCCTTTGCCGAGACAGGACCGTATCTTTTTATTAACATATTTTTCGGCAAGCGGTTTTTAAAGACCCGTTGGAAAGATAACGAAAAGAAAAAAGGCAAAAGGAATTTTAAAGAGCTTTGCCTTGCGGCGGGCGAATCAATCCGCCACCGTTTCGCCTCCTACGATACCTTAATGCAATTAATGCCCTTTTCGGTTATTAATATAATCCGCTGGCTTTTGGTCTCGGTTATCGCATACGGCTTTTACTGCGGTGTTCACGGCATAGGCGGCGTGTATTTCTTCTCAAAAAGCACCTATTTGGGTCAGCTTCTGCATTTCCTTTTCCCCTTTGAAATTACGGTGAAATCAGGCGCGGGCGCGGTATTTATCGGTATGCTTCTGCAAATATGGCTAAGGCTTTTATATCGCTTAGGTATGTATATTGAAAATATGTGGGCGGCGGTTTATCTGTTTATAGTCGAGCACAAGCGGATTAAGAAAATGCCGCTTTACAAAAAGGCGCTTTACACCTTAACCTGGCCTACCTTTGATATTATAGGAAGATACACCCAGTATGTCGCCCTCTTTAAAAAGGTCGACTGGAAACCGATACCCCACGAAAGCAAGGTCACAATTGATGATTTAAACGGCAAAACCGTAATCAAAGAAGAAAAAAGCAAAGCAGAAGTACCATAACTGCTTTTACGTAAATAAATATGTAATCAACAAATTATAATATTACAAATTTGAAATCTATATTGAAATTTAACATTGCCTATATTATACTGTTATTATATCACTTTTTGGAGGAAGAATAATGTCAAAAAAAATACTGCCTTTTCTGTTATGCTTAACCCTTTGTATGCTTATCGGCTGTTCCGAAAACAAGGAACGTTTAAGCGTTGAAACAGGCGAAGAACCGCAAAGCTCATTACCGTCCGAAACATTGCCTGTTTTATATAAAAATCCCCTAACCGGCGTATCCGAGCTTACAGAGGATAAGGCGGACGACCGCCCTGTGGCAATTATGATTAACAACATAAGCACCGCTCAGCCCGTGCAAACTGGTCTTAATAAGGCGGATATTATATATGAAACCGAGGTTGAAGGCGGAATAACCCGTCTTATGGCGGTTTACCAGAATGTTTCCGAAGTCGGAAGGATAGGTACAATACGTTCCGCAAGGTATCCTTACGTTGATTTGGCACTCGGTCACAACGCTATTTATCTGCATCACGGTCAGGACAATAAATATTGCGGCCCTCACCTTAAGGATATTGACGATATAAATATTTCGGAAGGAAATTACGGCTTCCGTATAAAGAACGGTCTCGCCACGGAGCATACGCTTTACACCGAGGGAGGCAAGCTCTGGGACGGTCTCGTAAAGGACAAGGTTAAAACAGAACGCGGCAGCAGCGTTATGTGGGCAAACTTTACAGATGACGAGACTCCAATAGCTCTTGAAAATACAGCTTCATCGGTAAGTGTTCCGTTCTCTGCAAGCTATAAGACGGTTTTCAAATACGACTCCGCGACAGGCAAGTATACAAGATATTTCGGCAATACCCTGCGTAAGGATTACAATACCGGAGATACTACTCAGGTAAAAAACGTTTTTGTGCTTCTTACTACAATTAAAAACTATTCCGACGGATACCACAGGCAGGTTTTGCTTGAATCAGGCGAGGGATATTATTGCACTAACGGTACATACACTCCTATAAAGTGGAGCAAAGGCGCCGCTAAAAACGGATTTAAATTTACAAAATCAGACGGCACTGAGCTTTTAGTCAGCGCGGGAAGCAGCTGGGTCTGCATAGCGAACAAAAACACCTCTACGCCTGTGTTTGAATAAACAGATAAATATTGCAAAAATGCATATAAAACAGCCAACCGATTTTTACTCGGTCGGCTGTTTTTCGTATCAAAGTGATTCCAAGAATTTAGCGATTTTACACGCTAAAATTTTATGTCCCGCGTCATTGGGGTGAAGACCGTCGGGGATAAATTTTTGCTGTATAACCGAAACCTTCGGCTGCAATCCGCTTTCCTTATATAAATCAAGCAACGGAAGCGAATAATACTCCGCGACCTCACGGATAATCTCAACATAAGTTTTTAAGGTTCCCACGTCCTGCGGCTTATTCCCATCGCCGCGAGGATTATCCTCGTTAAGTCTGTGGAGGGGAGTGATTACAACAATAGGACTGTCGGGGAATTTCTCCAAAAGCTCGGTATAAAGCGTGTGAAGCGCGCCGTAAAAAGTATCGGGCGTGCGGTCATTCATAGTTCCGAGCGGCGCGTCGCCGTGGCCGAAATCGTTTGTTCCGCCGAAAACTACAACTATATCAGCGTCCGCATCCATCTCTGATACTCTTGAACAAAAATCCTTATCCCATTTCTCTTCGCACGACGGTGTATGCTGCCTTGCGACGCGAGTTCCGCCTATTCCGTAATTTTGACAAATAGCCTCATATTCCCGCTCAATCAGCATACAAAATGTGTTTTCAGGTGCGGATGTGCCGTGCCCCTCGGTAATGCTATCGCCTAAAAAGTTAATTTTTATGCCTTTAAGTTCCATAATTATTTCTCCTGATTGCAAAAAAGCCGACCGTTACCGATCGGCTTTTTTAATTTTGAAAACTTAACCGTTAATCTTAGTAACAACGCCTGAACCAACGGTACGTCCGCCCTCACGGATAGCGAAGCGGAGTCCTTCTTCAATAGCGATAGGAGTGATAAGTTCAACATCCATCTCTACGTTATCGCCCGGCATGCACATCTCGGTGCCTTCGGGAAGAGTGATAACGCCTGTAACATCGGTAGTTCTGAAGTAGAACTGCGGACGGTAGTTGTTGAAGAACGGAGTGTGACGGCCACCCTCTTCTTTATTAAGAACGTAAACCTGACCGTGGAACTTGGTATGCGGATGAATTGAGCCGGGTTTGCAGAGAACCTGACCGCGCTCAACTTCTTCACGGCCTACGCCGCGGAGAAGCGCACCAACATTGTCGCCGGCCTCGCAGAAGTCGAGGGTCTTGCGGAACATTTCCATAGAGGTAACAACAGTTTTCTTGCGCTCTTCGGTAAGACCGATGATTTCAACTTCATCACCTGCATTGAGCTGTCCGCGCTCAACACGGCCTGTAACAACAGTACCGCGGCCCGAAATGGTCATAACATCCTCGATCGGCATAAGGAAGGGGAGATCAGACTTACGGTCGGGAGTCGGGATATAGCTGTCAACAGCGTCCATAAGCTCTTTGATCGGAGCATACTCGGGAGCGTTAGGATCGGTAGAAGTGCACTCAAGAGCAACAAGAGCAGAGCCCTTGATGATCGGGGTGTCGTCGCCGGGGAACTCGTACTTGTCGAGTGTCTCACGGATTTCCATTTCAACAAGCTCTAAAAGCTCTTCATCGTCAACCTGGTCGCACTTGTTCATAAATACAACAATGTACGGAACGCCAACCTGACGGGCAAGGAGAAGGTGCTCCTTGGTCTGAGCCATCGGGCCGTCGGTAGCAGCGATAACGAGGATAGCGCCGTCCATCTGAGCAGCACCGGTGATCATGTTCTTAACATAGTCGGCATGTCCGGGGCAGTCAACGTGAGCATAGTGACGGTTATCGGTCTCATACTCAACGTGAGCGGTGTTGATTGTAATTCCGCGCTCTCTCTCTTCGGGAGCCTTATCGATGTTTGCGTAGTCCTCAAACTGAGCCTGACCCTTAAGAGAAAGGTACTTAGTGATAGCTGCGGTTAAGGTTGTCTTACCATGGTCAACGTGACCGATGGTACCAATGTTTACATGGGGCTTATTACGTTCAAATTTTGCCTTTGCCATTGTATATTTTCCTCCTTAAATTTCAATGAAGCATTATAGCTATAGTTTAACAAATTTTTATAAAAATTTCAAGTATTATTTCAGTAAAAATCAGTCTTTCTTTGCTCTGGCTGAAATAATTTTCTCAGAAATACTCTTCGGAACCTCTTTGTAGCCGTCGGGTTCCATTACATACTGACCGCGGCCCTGTGTTTTAGAGCGCAGGTCTGTAGCGTAACCGAACATATCGCCGAGAGGTACGCGCGCGTTAATCTGCTTAACGCCGGACCTGTCCTCAAAGCCCTGAATCTCGCCGCGGCGGGAGTTAAGGTCTCCGATAACATCGCCCATATATTCCTCAGGAACAATAACGGTAACCTTCATAATGGGCTCTAAAAGCACCGGATCCGCTAAGCGGCAGGCTTCCTTGAAAGCCATAGAACCGGCAATTTTAAATGCCATTTCGGAAGAGTCAACCTCGTGATAAGAGCCGTCGTAAAGGGTAACCTTTACGTCAACCACGGGGTAACCTGCAAGCACACCCGCCTGCAATGCGCCGCGAATACCTGTATCAACCGCAGGAATAAATTCCTTCGGAATAGTACCGCCCGTAACGGCGTTAATAAATTCATAGCCCTTACCTGACTCGTTCGGCTCAACGATAATCTTAACGTGACCGTACTGACCTGAACCGCCCGACTGACGCTTGTACTTGGTTTCGTGGTCGACCTTTTTGCGGATGCTTTCCTTGTAAGCAACCTGCGGAGCGCCGACGTTAGCCTCAACCTTGAATTCGCGAAGCAGTCTGTCAACGATAATTTCAAGGTGCAGCTCGCCCATTCCTGCAATAATTGTCTGGCCTGTTTCCTCATCGGTGTAGCACTTAAAGGTCGGGTCTTCCTCGGCTAATTTTGCAAGAGCAAGTCCCATCTTTTCCTGACCTGCCTTGGTCTTCGGCTCGATAGCAACGCGTATAACAGGCTCAGGGAAGTTCATAGATTCAAGTATAATAGGGTGCTTTTCATCGCACAGCGTATCGCCCGTTGTGGTGTTCTTAAGACCTACGGCGGCGGCAATGTCGCCCGAGTAGCAGGTTTCAATATCCTCGCGGTGATTTGCGTGCATCTGAAGAATACGTCCCATACGCTCCTTGTTCTGCTTAACCGAATTGTATACGCCCGAGCCCGCGTCAACGGTACCCGAGTATACGCGGAAGAAGCAGATTTTACCGACAAACGGGTCGGTAGCAATCTTAAATGCAAGAGCGGAGAAAGGCTCGGTATCGGAGGAATGTCTCTCCTCCTCCTCGCCTGTATCGGGGTTTACACCCTTAATAGCCTCAATATCGGTCGGGGCGGGCATATAGTCGACGATAGCGTCGAGAAGCGGCTGAACGCCCTTGTTCCTGTAAGAAGTACCGCAGGTAATCGGTACCATATTATTGGCTATTGTGGATTGACGGATAATCTTCTTAATCTGCTCGACAGTAGGCTCTTCGCCCTCGAAGTATTTTTCCATCAATTCCTCGTCCTGCTCAACAACATGCTCGATAAGCTCGGTGCGATATTTGTTGGCAAGCTCAACCATATCCTCGGGGATAGGCTCGTGTCTTACGTCCTTTCCGAGATCGTCATAATAAATCTCGGCGTCCATATTTACAAGGTCGATTATTCCTTTAAAGGTGTCCTCAGAGCCGATAGGCAGCTGAATCGGGACGCCGTTGCAGTTAAAACGCTCCTTGATCATATCAAGAACGTGATAGAAATCCGCGCCCATAATATCCATCTTATTGATGTAAATCATTCTCGGTACGCGGTATTCGTCAGCCTGTCTCCAAACGGTTTCAGACTGCGGCTCGACGCCTCCCTTAGCGCAGAGAACGGTAACCGAGCCGTCCAGTACACGCAAGGAACGCTGAACCTCAACTGTGAAGTCAACGTGTCCGGGAGTGTCGATAATATTGATACGATGGTCCTTCCAGAAGCAGGTGGTAGCGGCGGAGGTAATTGTAATACCTCTCTCCTGCTCCTGCTCCATCCAGTCCATAGTTGACGCGCCGTCGTGAGTTTCACCCATCTTACGGTTAATACCCGTATAGAAAAGGATACGCTCAGTGGTGGTAGTTTTACCTGCGTCAATATGTGCCATTATACCAATATTTCTTGTCATTTCAAGAGATACCTTTCTTGGCATATTAACCTCCAATTCGCTATTTATGCGTCAGCAATAAATATAATCAAACTACCATCTGTAATGAGCAAACGCTCTGTTGGCCTCCGCCATCTTGTGAGTATCCTCACGCTTCTTGGCGGCGCCGCCCATTCCGTTGACGGCGTCCATAATTTCGCCTGCGAGACGTTCCTTCATTGTTCTTTCGGAACGTGCGCGGCTGTAGGTCGTCAGCCAACGAAGACCCAAGGTCTGTTTTCTTTCGGGACGAACCTCAAACGGTACCTGATAGGTAGCGCCGCCCTTGCGGACAGCCTTAACCTCAAGCTGCGGCATAACATTTTCCATAGCCTGGTCAAATACCTCAAGCGGGTCCTTGCCCGTCTTTTCACTGATAATGTCGAAAGCACCATATACAATTCGCTGAGCAACACCCTTCTTACCGTCAAGCATAATATTGTTGATAAGGCGGGTAACCTTCTTGGAATTGTAAACCGGATCCGGCAGTACGTCGCGTTTTGCGACAAAACCTCTTCTTGGCACTTTACTTCCCTCCTTCATAGTAATGAATTCATTGGTACTCGAAGCTTTTTCCCCGTGTCACCAAGCAAAGGCGTTATTAATATATAAACGCCGCTGCCTGTATATGCAGCAGAGATAAAATTTCTTAAAATTACTTCGCACCTGCTTTAGGACGCTTTGCACCGTACTTTGAACGGCTCTGCATTCTCTTTGCAACGCCCTGTGTGTCAAGAGTTCCGCGTACGATATGGTAACGTACACCGGGCAGATCCTTAACACGTCCTCCGCGGATAAGAACAACGCTGTGCTCCTGGAGATTGTGTCCGATTCCCGGAATATAGGCTGAAACCTCGATTCCGTTGGAAAGACGTACTCTCGCGATTTTACGGAGCGCTGAGTTCGGCTTCTTAGGCGTGGAAGTCTTTACTGCTGTGCAAACACCGCGCTTCTGAGGAGAATCGTTATCGGTCTGGCGGCGCTTCATAGAGTTATAACCCTTTAAAAGAGCCGGAGCCTTAGCCTTCTTCTCAACGGTTTCGCGGCCGTTGCGAACCAACTGGTTAAACGTAGGCACTGTTACACCTCCCTTAAAAATTACTCGCTACGGAAAAGTATAATCCCGCATACTAAAGTATTATAGCACGCGGGATAATAATTGTCAATTGTTTTTTTTGTTTCTTATTTCATCAAGAGCCGTTTTCATTTGAGCGTGAATAATATCACCCAGTTCGACGGTAGTCATACCCTCATATTTGTCTGGGCTAATCACGCTTAAAACCCTTAGTTCTATATCCGTATGCCGTAAAAACATACGCCTCGGGATAGACCTTGTGTTGTTTAAAACGCAGACAACAATAGGCGCCTTAGCCTTACAGGCAATCTTAAGGGAGCCGTTTCTAAAGGGCAAAAGCTCGCAGGATTTGCTGACATACCCCTCGGGGAAAAGACCGATAGAAGCCTTACCCTCCTTTAGGATATGTACCGCCTCGATAACCGTCTTAGCCGCCTCGCGGTTGTTTTCTCGGTCGATAGGCAGACAGCAAAGTCCGTGCATCGCCTTGCCGATAAGCGGCATTGTTTTATAAATTTCCTTTTTCCCGATAAAGCCTATATCATAATCGGGGAAAACAGACAGCATCATCACGGGGTCAAAATCGTGCTGGTGGTTGCAGACAAAGAGCATTCTGCCCTTTTCAGGCACTTTTTCTACGCCGCTTGCCTTTACACTTACCCTTACAAGCTTCATTAAAAGCGGAACGGTAAGGTTGATCCACCGCCTGAAAGCAGGTCTTTGCTTTACGGGACGGTCGGTTCTGATGGTAAGAATCCACAAAACGGTGATAAGTATATGAAGAATTACAAAGCCGAGAAAAAAGGCAACAAAAAGCAAGGGCACCAGCCACCACGAATAAGAGTGCCTTAAAATTTCAAAAAAATTGTCAAGAATAGGTATCAAAGCCGCACTTGCCACAAGATATACATAAAACATAGTATTTACCCCTAATTCTGTTTTCTTACAATGCCGTATTCATCGTATAAATCGAAGTATGGACAGTTATAAGTCTGTGACGAAAGAAATTTCTGCATTTCGTCCTCGTCTAAACTTACCTCGCAGTACATACAGTCGCTTTCCTCGTCATACACATAGTTGGCACAGCTTTCACACGCCGTCTTTTTCATTTTTCAGCTTCTCCTTAAAATCAGCCTTTTTCTCGGCAAAGCGTTCAAAAATTTCCCTGTAGCGTCCGCTCTTAAGATTAGGGAAAGCTTTGAAAATACGCTTGTGAACAAAGCCGCGGTCTTCAAACTGGCGCTTATATTCCGCCGCCTTTTGTGCATATTCCGCCTTTAGTTCTCCGAGTTTAGGTCTGCTTTCCTCTACAAGCTCATCACCCTTTGCCTTAGCGTTTATTGCAGTTTCACTTATATTCTCGCCGATTTTATCAGAAAGGGCTTTAAGCGCCCTTTCGGCTTCGAGCATTGCACTCATCTTTTTAGGCAGCCTTGCAAGCTCAACCACAGTTATAACAAGGTCGGTGACAAAAACCGCAAGGAAGACCGCCATAAGTATAATTCCAAATACAAAGGGAGTTTTTTTAATAAGCATAAATACAAACGGGTGTACGGCGCCTACGACAAACGCCGCCGCAAGCCCCCACAGTATGGTAAATTCAAGGCATATGTAACCCTTTACATTAAAGGGCTTATCAGAATAGTCCCACCACTTATCGTGAAAAAATTTTTCAAGCACCCAGCCTGTGACAAATTCAAGGGTGGTTGTAAGTCCCGCAGAGCCTAAAAAGAGCAAAATCAGATTAGATCTCAGCCCCCACAAAAAAGTCACAACAACAAGCATACCCACCCCGTAAATCGGGCAGACAGGGCCGTTTAAAAATCCGCGGTTTACGAACTTTCCCTTATGCGCCGCCGCGAAGGCGACCTCGGCGCACCAGCCTAAAAAAGCGTAAATAAGAAATATCCAAACCGCCTGATAAATATTTTCGGGCATAGACTATTCTCCTTTAAAAGCGCTATTCCGTTTCAGCGGGTGGGGTATTAGATTCAGAAGGAGTTACAGGAGGCTCGGACGTTACGGGAGACTCCGTACTGCCCGACTGAGAAGAGCTGTCTGACGGCTCAGACGCGGAAGCGTCCGAAGAAGTTGACGGAATTGAGGTAGTTGTATTATCCGAGCTTTCATTTTCCGATGCCGTACTGTCTGTTGACGATGTATCTGAACTGCCGCTTGATGAGCTTGCCTTTGATGAGGAGGAAGAAGACGAAGGACTTTTGCTTGAGGACGGCTTGCTTGACGAGGAATACCTGTCAGCGTACCAGTCATTTTTCTCAATACCGTTTATATCCATATAATCATCGGGAGTTATATCATCATAAATGAAGGCTTTAATGATTTTAGCAGCATATTCTAAATCATAGTATACACAGGAGCCGTAACCCTTTACGCTCTTTGAACCCATCTGATAATCGGTCAGCGGAACGCGACTCTGCTCAAATGTAGGTGAAGAAAGCAGAATATTGACCGCAAGGCTCATAATCTGAGAATATGAAAGCGAGGTCTCACTGCATGGAATAAGGGATTTTGCAAGCTTTACATACTGCGTTTTGCTTAAAGTGACCGCCTTGTTAAAAAGCTGCTCCATAACATAACGCTGGCGGTCGGTCCTTCCGTAGTCATCGTTCGTTCCCTCTATATTCGCGGCATGTCTGATTCGTGCATATGCTACTGCCTGAACTCCGTCAAGATGCTGGAAGGCGGCTTTTTTGATATAATATTTTGAAGGATCAAGCTTCATATAACTGCATTGCTCGGCAATCATACCGTTTATTCCCCAGTTAATTCGCCTGCCGTCTTCATAGCCGTAAACATCAAGCTCCCCCTCGGCAAGGGTAACGTCAATTCCGCCCACTGCGTCAATTATATCTGCCATACCGTAAAAATTAACAGTTGCATATTCCGAAATATCAAGCCCGAAAATGGTGTTAAGGGTTTTAATGGCAAGCTCCGGACCGCCCTTTGAGTAAGCGCTGTTAATTTTTCCGTACACGGTTTTTCCGTTATAAGTAATAGGAACAAGGCTGTCGCGCATTACGGAGATAACCTTTACCTTTTTAGATTCAGCGTTAAGGCTTAATATCATTATACTGTCGGAAAGTCCTTTAAATGAGCCAACCTTACGCGAATCTATACCGAATAAAGCAATATTTGTTATTTTTTTATCAATTACGCTTTCAAAGCCCAACTCCTCGGGCTTTCCCGTGATATTATTATAATTGTAGTCGAATACCGTTAAAAGAACTCCGACAGTAACCGCCAACGCAGTAAAAAGGGATACGGCGCTTATCATAACTGCCTTTTGCCATTTTTGGCGACGGCTCCACCATCTTGTAAAGCGGTTTTTCCTTTTTTTCTTTGCGAAATGCTTACCCTTAAGTCTTGAATCGCTTACAATATCCTCGAAATTGTCATTACCCGATGATGAAGAGGAGTAAATATCGTCCCCTATAAACTCAAATAAATCGTTATTGTTTTCCATACTCACACCTATTTTTTTATTTTCCTATTAATGCCCTGTATATATCGCCTTTTTTAATTCCTGAAATTTCCGCAGCTTCTTTTGCAGCCGACGAAGTTGATTTCCCCTTGTCCGTCATTCGTTTTGCAAGCATTACAGCTTCTTCTAATGTGTATTGCTCGCCTGTCTCCTCTTTTTTTCCCTCTATTATCAAAACAAACTCCCCCTTGGGAGTGTTATTGTCATAAAACTCCGCCGCTTCAGAAAGGGTGGTGTTAAAAACCGTTTCGTGAATTTTTGTAAGTTCCCTTACAAGCGCAATTTTTCGGTCTCCGAACGCCTTAAGCATATCATTAAGAGTAGCATTTAGCTTGTGAGGCGCTTCGTAAAAAATTATTGTGCGCTTTTCATTTTTAAGCTCGTCTAAATGCTTTTTGCGGCTTATTTTATTTACCGATAAAAAGCCCTCAAAGCAGAATCTTCCGCTCTCCATTCCCGAAATCGCGAGAGCGGTGACAAGGGCGCTGGGACCCGGTACCGACTCGACCGTAATGCCTTCCTCATGCGCCTGTCTTACCAAGTCCTCACCCGGGTCGGATATAGCTGGCATACCCGCGTCGGACACCAGAGCACAGCTTTCGCCCCTTAAAATACGCTCTATAATAAGATTTCCCTTAGAATTTTTATTATGCTCGTAGTAGGAGAGCATTTCCTTTTTAATATCAAAATGATTTAATAGCTTTACCGTCACCCGCGTATCCTCCGCGGCGATAAAGTCTGCCTCGCCTAAAATACGCACGGCGCGGGGGCTCATATCCTCCAAATTCCCTATCGGCGTACCGACAACATAAAGCTTTCCGCTCATTAAATGTATGCCTCCTTGTAAGCGCCGTAAATTTTTATCATTTCGGGCGAAAAGCCGCCATTTTCCTCAACATAAAGTGTCGGAGCTATGCGAAGCCCCGTATTCGCACACTTTTTACCCTCTATAAGCACAAGCCAAGGCTCTCCGCCCTTCCTTTGACAGACAAGGCGAAGTCTTTTAGGCTCTAATTTATATTCCCGCATAAGGTCCATTAATTCTGCAAGCCTTTCGGGTCTGTGACACATACAGAGTCTGCCGTTCGTCTGCAGAAGCTTTGCCGAAACCGAAATTATATCACGCAAGGTACAGTCAACCTCGTGCCGAGCGGTCGCCTTTACTCCATCGGGGTTTTTAAGCCCTCCGTTCGGGGCTTTGTAGGGCGGGTTGCAGGTCACAAGGGTGTGACAGCCAAAGCCTATTTTTCCCTTAAGCTCCTTTAAATCGCAGTTTAAAACCGTAAAATTTTGAAGAGAGAGTTCACAGCTTGTCCGTTCTGCAAGCACCGCCGCCTCAAGGGAAATATCCACACCTACGGCGGTTTTCAAATTTCCGTCCCTTAGCATTAAAAGGGGGATTATACCGCAGCCCGTCCCTAAATCGACAAGAGTGTCCTTTTTTCGCGCTAAGGCGAAGTCGGCAAGCAAGACCGCGTCTGTCCCGAAGGTGTGGCGCGGCGAAACATAAACGAAATAGCCCTTGCCTAACGGCTCTTTTTTTATCAGCTTCTCGTCCATTTTACGCCCTGCGGGGTGTCCTCTAATATAATTCCCATTTCCTTTAGCTTATCGCGGATCTCGTCTGCGGTTTTAAAGTCCTTAGCCTTTCGAGCAGCGGTGCGCTTTTCGATAAGCTCCTCAATCTCGCTGTCAAGAGTTTCTTCCTTACGGTTGTAGACAAGACCCAACACGCCTGTTAGCTGGTCAAACATATCGGCAAAAGCCACTAAAGCGGTCTTTTTCGCGCCGTTTGCGATAGCCGTGTTAATATCACGGACAAGACTGAATATCGCCGCCAACGCATCGGCTGTGTTAAGGTCGTCCTCCATAGCGGTTATAAATTCTTCTTTTCTCTGCTCTACGAAGGCGGGAACCTCGCCGCCCTCCTCGGCATTCTTTAGCGCGAAATCGATATTATCTCGGCAGGTGTAAAGCCTTTCAAGGGAGTTTTTCGCCTGCTCGATAACCTCTACAGAGTAGTTAATCGGGCTTCTGTACTGGCTTGATACCATCATATAACGAATCGGCTCGTAACCGAACTTCTCCGCCACGTCACGGACGGTGAAGAAGTTGTTAAGTGATTTTGACATCTTGTGGTTATCAACATTAATAAAACCGTTGTGCATCCAGTAGTGGGCGAAGTCACAGCCGTTTGCCGCCTCGCTCTGGGCAATTTCATTTTCGTGATGCGGGAAGATAAGGTCAAGTCCGCCGCAATGAATATCTATTGTTTTGCCTAAATAGCGGCACGCCATAGCCGAGCACTCAATATGCCAGCCGGGTCTGCCCTTTCCCCAGGGGGAATCCCAATAGGGCTCACCGGGCTTTGCGCCCTTCCAAAGGCAGAAGTCCATCGGGTCTTCCTTTATTTCGGTGACATCTATTCTTGCCCCCGCCTCTAAGTCCTCAAGGGGCTGGTGGGAAAGCTTGCCGTAGCCCTTAAACTTGGTCGCGCGGTAGTAAACATCCCCGCCCGATTCATAGGCGTAGCCCTTTTCCATAAGGGAAGAAATTATATTCTGTATCTGTTCTATATTTTCGGTAGCGCGGGGATTAACCGTTGCCTTTTTAACATTAAGTCCGTTTGCGTCGGTCCAGAATTCCTTTATATAACGCTCGGCTACATCGGGCACGGTCGTTTCTTCCTCGTTAGCCCTCTTAATAAGCTTATCGTCAATATCTGTAAAGTTCTGAACAAAGTTTACCTTATAGCCCCGCCATTCAAAATAACGGCGGAGCGTGTCGAAAACGCATAAGGGTCTTGCGTTTCCGATATGAATATAGTTATAAACCGTGGGACCGCAGGCGTAAATTTTAACCTCACCCTCGGTAATCGGTTTAAATTCGTCCTTTTGTCTTGTAAGTGTGTTAAATATCCTCATCTTTGTCTTCTCCTTCTATGCCGCAAACCAGCTTTTCAAGCTCTTTAATCCTTTTTTCAAGACATTCCATTTTCTGCTTGACAGGGTCGGGAATGTGAATCTGGTCAAGGCTCTGTGCACAGCCGACCTTTTTGCCGTCCTGACGGACTACCCTTGCGGGCACGCCTACAACAGTACAGTTAGGCGGTACCTCTTCAAGTACTACCGCTCCCGCCGCAACGCGGGAATTGTCACCTATTTTAAACGGACCTAAAACCTTTGCGCCGGCGCTTATCATAACATTGTTGCCTACGGTGGGGTGGCGCTTGCCCGTGTCCTTACCGGTACCGCCCAAGGTAACGCCCTGATAGATAAGCACATCGTCCCCTATCTCGGCAGTCTCTCCTATTACTATTCCCGTTCCGTGGTCTATTACAAGCCGTCTGCCGATTTTAGCACCGGGGTGAATTTCAATCCCCGTTTTTCTTGCCGCTCTTTGCGAAACATAGCGTGCTAAAAAGAGCCAGCCGTGTTCGTAATAAAAGTGGGCTCTACGGTACATTCTTATCGCCTTAACCCCGGGATAAAGCAGTAAAACCTCCAAAAAGCTCCGTGCGGCGGGGTCTCTGTCCCTTACCGCGTTAACGTCCTCGCGAAGTCTGTCAAACAAATAAATAACCCCCTATTTCGACGGATCTATATACTCCTTGCTGTCTTTTAGATAAATCACTCCCGATATAATACATAATACGGCGGAAGCCCAGAAAAGTATACTTATTATTATATTACATACCGAAACGAAAGGGGCATTATCAAGTCCGAAATCGGATATAAGCACATAAGCGAAAAGCGCGTAAATAATCCCCGCCATCTGGCTTACGGTCTTGCACTTGCCCCACATATTTGCCGCGATTACCTTTCCGCCGCTTGAAACCACTACAAGGCGTAAAGAGGAAATCAAAAACTCCCTGAACAGCACTATAAAGGCAATCCAGGTCACCTGCCAGCCGATGCCCATTTTAATAAAGCCCAAAAAGGCGGCTGTCGTCAGCATTTTATCGGCAAGCGGGTCTAAAAACTTGCCGAAATCGGTTATCATATTGTATTTCCGTGCCATTTTGCCGTCTATCATATCGGTAAGCGAGGCGGCGACAAAGAGTATCAGCGCCGCGGTATAGTGGAACGGAAAATCAATCATCAATGCAGCCATAAAAAACGGCGTTGCGATTATTCTTGCTATCGTTAATTTATTCGGCGTATTCATTCGCATAGCTCTCCCAACAAATCATAATCAAGGCAATCGTTAATCTGCACATTTACAAAGTCGCCTATCTGAAGCGGACGGCTTGCCATAAAGAATATTTTGCCGTCAACCTCGGGCGCGTCGGCGGGGGTTCTGCCGAAATAGCATTTAATGTAATCGTCAAAGCCTTCTATAAGTACCTCTGTTACAATGCCGACCTTTTCCCCGTTTTTCTCTGCGGATATAGTCATCTGCATATCCATTATATTATCCATTCTGTCCTGCTTTGTTTGACCGTCTATCTGGTCAGGGAAGGTCGCCGCCACGGTGTCCTCCTCGGCGGAGTAGGTGAAACAGCCGAGCCTGTCAAACCGCATTTCCTTTACAAAGCGGGCTAATTCGCAGAACTGCTCCTCGGTTTCCCCGGGGAAGCCCGTTATAAGTGTAGTCCTTAGAGTAACCTCCGGGATTCTCGCCCTTATTTTATTAATAAGCGCGGTTAAGCTTTCGTAATCGCCCCTGCGGTTCATTCGCTTTAATATTTCGCCGTTTACATGCTGGAGCGGAATGTCAAAATATTTAACTAATTTCGGCTCGCTCGCCACGGTGTCAAGCAGCTCGTCGGTAATGCGGTCGGGGTAGGTGTAAAGGGTTCTTATCCAATGCAGTCCCTCGATTTTGCAAAGCTCGCGCAGTAGCTCTGCCAGCATAGGCTTGCCGTAAATATCCTCGCCGTAGGCTGTAGTGTCCTGCGCCACAACCGTTAATTCCTTTACTCCGCCCTCGGCTAATTTTTTTGCCTCGGCAACGCAGTCCTCGATTTTTCTTGAGCGAAGTCTGCCCCTGATTTTAGGTATCGCACAGTAGGTACAGCAGTTGTCGCAACCGTCCGCAACCTTTAAATAGGTGCTGAAAGGATAAGACCCTAAAATTCTGCCGCCGTTTAAGTTAAGCTCATATTTTTCACCGTAGGTGTTTTTATGCTCTCCCTTTAACGCGTCGGTCACGATTTTTGCAATATCGCCGTTTTTGCCTATTCCCACGCATACATCAACCTCGGGGATTTCCTCGGTCACGTCGTCGCGGTAGCGCTCGGCAAGACAGCCTGTGACTATCAGCGCCCTGCATTTTCCGCTCTTTTTATACTCGGCAGCTTCAAGGATATTTTCAATAGCTTCCTTTTTCGCATCCTCAATAAAACCGCAGGTGTTAATGATAATCGCGTCTGCCTCGGACTCCTCGGCTCCTATCTCAAACCCCGCATTTTTAAGGGTCAAAAGCATCATTTCGGCGTCAACCTGATTTTTAGGACAACCGAGCGACACCATGCTTACTTTATACATAATCTTCCTCGCTGTATTCAAGCTCTTCGCTGTATTTTTTAAGGGCGTTTCTCACCGCCGAAAAGGAAAAACCCTTTCTTACAAGGGCGGCGTAAACCCTTTGCACGCCGTTTTCTTGGGTAAGCTTCCGCGCGTACTTTTTTTCAATTACCGCCCTTATCTGCTCCTCCTCGTCTATCTCGGTTTCGGAGAAGACCTCGTTCGCTATGTCATATGGAACGCCCTTTAAAAGCATTTTTCTTATTCCCTCACGCTTTGAGATGTTAGCATCACGGCATTTCTCGGCAAAATTCTCGGCAAAGCGGCGGTCGTCAATAAGTCCTACCTCAACAAATCTGCCCACCACCGCGGCGCAGGCTTTTTTATCAAATCCTGCCCCCGCAAGCTTTTCGTACATACCCTTTTCGGTGCGGTCGGCGCGGTCTAAGTACCAAAGCGCCCTCGACTTTGCCCGCGCGTATTCCGATTCGTACATAAGCTTTTTAAGCTCCTCCTCGGAAATTTGCGTTTCGGGCTTTAGGGAGTGATTAAGGCAAATATCGTTGTCTAACAAAACCTCTTGTCCGTCCTCAAAAACAAGCTTTGTTAAATGCTTTTTCTGCTTTTGTACTTCTGTAATAAGCATTATTCGTCAACCGCTATGTCAATATCCACCTTTTTGCGGGGCTTGATGTTTTCGGGTGCGGTGGGCTCGATTACAGGCTCGCTATCTTCTTCGCTCGGTTCTGACGAAACGCCCGTAACCTCTGTTCCCGACTTAACCGCGGCAAAAATTTTATCCTCAATTTCCTTTGCCATCTCGGGGTTGTCAAGCAACAGCTTTTTAACATTGTCACGTCCCTGACCGAGCCTTGTATCGCCGTAATAGAACCACGCGCCCGACTTTTTAAGCACGTTGGTTTCAACTCCGACGTCCACCAGCTCGCCTACGTGGGAGATGCCCTCGCCGTACATAATATCAAACTCGGCGGACTTAAAGGGAGGAGCTACCTTGTTTTTAACAATCTTGACCTTTGTGCGGTTGCCGATAACCTCGCTACCGTCCTTAATCTGGTCGCCCTTGCGGACATCAATTCGCACACTTGCATAGAACTTTAAAGCGCGGCCGCCCGTTGTGGTCTCGGGATTGCCGTACATAGTTCCGATTTTTTCACGCAGCTGGTTAATGAATATAGCCGCGCAGTCGGTCTTAGCCAAAGCGCCCGTAAGCTTTCTTAACGCCTGCGACATAAGGCGGGCTAACTGACCCACGTGGGAGTCGCCCATCTCGCCCTCGATTTCCGCCTTTGTAACAAGGGCGGCGACCGAGTCTATGACTATAATATCGATAGCGCCCGAACGCACAAGCGCCTCGGCGATTTCGAGCGCCTGCTCGCCCGAATCGGGCTGGGAAACCAGCAGACTGTCTATGTCTACCCCTAACTTTTTAGCGTAAACGGGGTCTAAAGCGTGTTCAACATCGATAAATGCAGCGGTTCCGCCCGCCTTTTGCGCCTCCGCCACGCAATGAAGCGCAACGGTGGTTTTACCCGAGGATTCGGGTCCGTAAATCTCAATTATTCTGCCCTTTGGTATACCGCCTATTCCGAGGGCTAAGTCAAGGGTTAATGAGCCTGTGTGAATCGACTCGACATTCATTGCTACGTTTTCGCCCAGTCTCATAACCGCGCCCTTGCCGAACTGCTTTTCTATCTGCTCCATTGCGGTCTTAAGCGCCTTTTCCTTACCCTCCGCCTCGGTAACCTTTACAGGGGGTTTAACCGTTGTTTTCTGTGCCATTTTATTTCCTCCGATTTATTTGAAGTTTGCGTAAACCGCGCGTTCTATGCCGTTTAAATCCTTTTTTGCTCCTATATTGGCAAAGCCCGCGTTCCTTAGTATTTCCTTGACATTGTTTGCTTGCCCTATTCCGACTTCAAAGCAAAGCATACCGTTTTGCTTTAGCGATCCTTTATAATTTTCGGTAATCACTCTGTAAAATTCAAGTCCGTCCGTACCGCCGAAAAGCGCCGTTTCAGGCTCGTATTTAGTTTCGGGCGAAACCTCTTCCGCCCCGTTTTCGGCAATATACGGTGGATTGCTTACTATAAGGTCGTATTTTTCTTCTGCCCCTGTGTTCTCGAAAATATCGCCCGCAATCACCCTTGCGTTTTCCGCCTTATTACGTAAAATATTCTTTTCGGCGTACCGAATTGCCTCAGGGTATTTTTCTACCATAAGACAATCGCAGTCGGCTTTTTCCTTTGCAATGGTTATGCCAATACAGCCGCTCCCTGCGCATAGGTCAAGAATTTTCGGCTCCTTTTTATCCTTTAGGTAATCGGTGCAGACCTCAATTACCGTTTCGGTGTCAGCCCGTGGTACCAGCACCCCGGGACCTACATAAAAATCCCGTCCGTAAAACGACCACTCGCCGAAAATGTACTGCAAGGGGTAGCGTAGCTCCCTTTGCTTTATAATCGCGGTTAAATTATTGCTCTGAAACTCTGAAAGCTTGTTTGTATAATTCATCAGTATTTCGGAGCTTGAAAGACCGGTTATGTGCTTTATAATCTGCTTTGCTTCAAATACATAGTCCTCAATCCCCGCGCTGTGGAGCGCTTTTTTGGTACTGTTGTAGGCTTCAAATATGTTCATTCTTCTGTTTCGTCCGTTTCGGTGTTTTCTTGCGTTTCCGCCCTGTCAACACTTCGGTCAACGTCGGGCACGGCGGGCTCGCACGCCTTTAAAGCCGCTATTGCAATTTCAATCATATCATCGTCCGGCTCTTTTGTTGTAATTCGCTGAAGCCAAAGTCCGGGGGCGGAAATGATTTTAGTCGCTAAATTATCGTATTTCCCGCAGATTTTAAGCACCTCAAAGCCCGCACCGCAGACAAGCGGAATTAAAAGTATTTTAATTGCCACCCACAGCCAGTAAATATTGTAAACGCTCGGGAAAATAATCTGCACTATTGTTGAGAATATGATACTTACAAGAATCATAAGTATCATAAATGAGGTTCCGCAGCGGGGATGGAAGCGGCGCTGTGTTCTTACATTCTCTACGGTTAGCGGCAGTCCCTTTTCATAGCAGAATATCGTCTTATGCTCCGCGCCGTGGTACATAAACACCCGTTTAATATCCTTCATAAAGGAGACCGCCCAGACATAAATCACGAATATCGTAAGCTTTAAAAGCTGCTCTATGCTTGAACGGACGACGGGGGAAAATTGGGTCTTAAAAACCGTTCTTAGTCCCGACACCGCAAGGCGGGGCAACAGCATAAAAAGTACGACTGCCAGCGCAACCCCTAAAACGGTGGCTATCACCATAACAGCGCTCATAAGTGCGCTTTCTTTTTTCTTATCGCTTTCGGTCTTTTCCTTTTCTTCCTCGTCTAAGTCTGTAAAGCCCGATTTATCGGCGGAAAGCATCATCGCCTTGTAGCCCTGAATCATAGATTCGATAAAACCCGCAATTCCGCGCAGTATAGGAAGCTTTAATATTTTATATTTTTCCCGTATGCTTTTGCCGTTTAAATATGTTATATCTATGGATTTGTCCGGCATCCTAACCGCAAGCGCGGTTTTTTCTGGGCTTTTCATCATAATGCCCTCAATAAGCGCCTGACCGCCGATTGAAGTATACTTTGCCATCTAATTCTCCTTCTCCTCCGACTGCTTAGAATCGGTTTCTTCTGTTTCCTCTGTCGGCTCATAAAGCGGAAGCACTATCGTCACGGTAGTCCCTACGCCCTCGTCGCTTTCGATAAACAAAAGTCCTTTGTGCTGCTTTATTATCTCGTCCGCGACCGCAAGACCTATACCTGAACCCCTGACCGTTTTATTTGCCTTGTAGAATTTTTCCTTAACGCGGTCAATGTCCTGCGCCGGTATTCCCACGCCCGTATCCTTAACCGTTATTCTGACGCAGCCCTCCTCGGCAGTCTGGTCAACCAACACCTGACCGCCCTGTTCGGTGTATTTAACCGCGTTATCAATTATATTAATAAACACCTGCTTTAATCGGTTCGGGTCTCCCGCGACCGTCATATCCTCGGCGGAGCGGGTATAAATAAGTTCTATTCCCTGCTGACGGGCAAGCTCTATATACATATCAACCGATTCCGTCAGTATTTCCGAGACATTGAGCGGTTGAGAAACAACCGAAAGCCGTCCCGTCTCCATTCTTGAAAAGTCGAGTAGCTCCTCCACAAGCGAGGAAAGCCTATCCGCCTCCGAAAGTACCACGTCAAGCCCTCGGCTAACCAGCGCCTCGTCGGTACCCAGAGACATTTTCGCCGTCTCGCCCCAGCCCCTTATCGCCGTGAGCGGAGTTCTTAATTCGTGTGAAACAGAGGAAATGAAATCGTTTTTAAGATTTTCTGCCTGACTTAATTCCGAAGCCATATAATTAATGGTATCGCAAAGCTCGCCTATCTCGTCGTTTTTCTTAATCTCTATTCGGGAATTAAAGTCCCCCATTGCAATCTTTCTTGCGATATTGCTTACATCTCTTATCGGGCTTACTATCGACCTTATAAAAAACAGACCCGAAAAAGCGCAGAATGCTAAAACAAGCAGACCTACTGAAACAAGTGCTAAAACCAGACCGAAAATTATCTTGTTCGTGTTTTTAAGAGATGTAATCCATCTGTAAGCGCCTAAATATCTTCCCGAGGTGTCATACAGCGCGGTAGTGCCGCAAAGCACCCGCTCGCCATCCGACGTGCGGCTTTTCGCCGTCGCCCAACCGCCGCTCTTTTTTGCTTTTTCGTAATCGGGCATTTTTTGCTCGGTAGGATGAAAACCCGTGGTGGTCACAATTATATTGTCGTTTCTGTCTATTACCTGAACCTCTAATTTGGTTTTATAGGCGAAATTTTCGGCAAGCTCCACAGCCGTATCCTTAAAATTAGCTCTCGACGCCGTGGAAAGCGAATTAAATTCATAGGTAAGATCATTTGCAAGGGTCTTAATCCGCTCTGTATAAAGGGAGCTTACAACCGCTGAAAGGGCGATAACTACCGTGCAAACCACCAATACCACAATAAGAAAAATATTAAAAAACCATCTTACCGCAATACTTTTAAATTTAATCTCAAGCTGCAAGGCATATCCCTTCCTTTCAACAAAATCAGATTTTTAGGCTCCTAATGCGTATTCCACTTATAACCCATTCCCCAAACTGTAATCAGATGGCGCGGCTGTGACGGGTCGTCTTCGACCTTCATACGAAGCCTTCTTACATTCACGTCAACAATCTTTTCCTCACCGAAATAGTTTGTTCCCCAGACCTTGCTTAGTATATCGGTGCGGTCAAGCGCAACGTCGGGATTGTTGAAAAAGTATTCTATCATCTGGAATTCAACCTGTGTAAGCTCAATATTTTTGCCGTTTTTAAGCAATGCTCTTCTCCTCAAATTGAGGGTAAACTCACCTAAGGTTATATCATTGGCCGACGCGGGCTCTGTTTTTGGCGCCTGCATTTCAACCCGCCTATACAGCGAATCCACTCTCGCCAAAAGCTCTGTGGGACTGAAAGGCTTTGTTATGTAATCGTCCGCTCCTATCATAAGCCCGCTTATCTTATCCATTTCCTGCGTTCTCGCGGTCAGCATTATTATTCCGATAGAGGCGCTGCGCTTTCTTAACTCCTTGCAAAGGGTAAATCCGTCCATACCCGGCATTGAAATATCAAGCAGGGCTATATCTATCCCCTCTGTATCGCTGTCGTAAATATCGAGCGCCTCTTCACCCGAGCCCGCCTCTACCACGCTGTAGCCGACCCTTTTAAGGTTAATCGCCTCAAATTCGCGTATTGCCGCCTCGTCCTCAACAATCATTATGCGTTTCATTTTTTAATCTACTCCGTCAGTTTAAAGTTTTTCTTTATAACCTCAAGTGTTATCCCCTGCGTCGCAGCGGTGTCGCTTATTTTGCATAGGTAAACGGATATTTCGTCCTGTGTTATTTTTTCAAAGCCCTTACCCTTGTATTTTCCGCTGTCCCAGTCCGCGCGCGGCACCGTCTTAAAGCTTACAAGCATTTCGCCCGCCGAAGAGTCCTCGCTGTTGTAAAGGTAAATTTCCCGCAGTCTTTTATCGGTATCCTTTAATACCGCGATTTGACCAGTCCATTTTTGAGAGAGAATGTAATAGTATCCGTCGCTGCTGTTTATCATTGCCGTCATCTGATTGGTAAGGGTTTCCCCGTTGTATGAGCACCAGTTGGTAAGATACAGCTTTTCATTAAGAGTGGATTTTGTGAGGGACGGCACGTTTTCCTGCACGGGAATTTCAAGTATTCTGTCGTCGTTAATGTCCTTTACTCCGATTCCCGCGGAGCGCAGCGTAGCTAAGGTTTCGCGCGACTCGGCGTTCATCAGCGGATTAACAAGCCGATTTTTTTCAACAAATAAAACCTCGGTGATCGCTCCGACGCCCTTTATCTCGTCAATATAAACTGCGGGCTTGCCCGAAGAAAGATAGGATACTAAAGGCTCGCCTACCGACTGAACGGTTTTATCAAGCTCACAGGAGTAAAGTTCGGTCACGCCGCCCTCAGTCAGGTTATAAACAGAAGCGGAATTAAGCTGTTCCGCCGCACTGAATTTTATAATAAGAATTTCATTTATTCCGTCCTCGTTCAGGTCGCAGCAAACAAAACGGCTGTATTTCTGCATTGTGCGCTGTGTGAGTTTTCCGTTTTCAAGACTATATACGGCAAGCTGCATTTCGCTTGCGCCGTATATTTCCCAGCCGACTAAAATTTCGGATATACCGTCTCCGTCAAGGTCGCAGAAATCAATTCTTTCCACCCCACCCGCGACAATTTTCTGCTTGTCGGCGCAGACCCACCCCCCATCGGTGAGGGTGATTACATTGATATACATATTTACAGCGTCGGCACCGTTTTCCTTTTCCTCCATACTGTAAAAGGCAAACGCCTCAAGTCTGCCGTCACCGTCAATGTCATTTTGAACCACCGCAGAGCGGAAATTACCGTCAGACGGATATTTTAGGGTATATGCGCCTCCCGCGCTTTTGGCTATAGCGTCGGCAATCGGCGAAATATCACCTGAGAGTTCGGGCGGACTTAACAGCTCCGCAGTATCTGAGGCAAAAATATCACAGCCGCAAAGTAAAAAGCAAATTGCAAAAGCAATCAGCACAGAAATAACCTTTAGCTTCATATATCCGCCCCCTTTACGCAAATTTAAATAAGCATATACACATAAAAATACATTTTAGATTATAACACATCGCTCTGCAAAAATAAAGATATTTTTATTAATATTATTTTTCATTTTTACTTTCTTTGCTCTTTTTCCTCCCCATAAACCTCCGATATATAATAAAAGAGGTAAGAAAGCATGGAGCAGTCTTACCTCTTAAAAAAACTATACAGTATTATTTTATATCGGCGTATCAGCAAATCTCCGCAAGGTCGAAAATCTTTTTCGGAAGTTCTTCCTTATCGGCGGAGACCGTAAAGATAAACTCGACGTCGGAAATTGACGAGATTCTCTCTAAGAAAGCGGCAAGCTTTTCGTAATCGCGCTCGCCGATTCTTAGAGTAGCGTCGCCGAAAATATGAGTAACGTCGTGATTCCCGGCCTTAATGCCTGCAACCATACCATAGTACTCGCCGTAGCCCGAAATGCCGTAGCTTTCCGCGTCGATAAGGCGCGCCTTATGTGTAACGGAATAAGTAAGAGTATCGCCTTTTTCTATGCATACAACGTTGCCGAGACTGGTCTGAGCCGCATCATTGACCATATCTACCAGTTTTTTGGTTTTACCCGAACCCTTTTTTCCGATAATGAGTTTAATCATTTGTCACAACTCCTTTTATATTTCACTGCAAAAGCAGCTTCTTCAAAATTTGGTTTATCCGTTAAGACGTGCTTCAAGCGCCGCCTTCTGCTCCTCATACCCGGGCTTTCCGAGAAGGGCGAACATATTTTTCTTATAGCTTTCAACGCCCGGTTGGTCAAAGGGATTTACGCCGAGCAGATAGCCCGATATTGCGCAGGCTTTTTCAAAGAAATAGATAACGCGGCCTAAATTCTCCTCATCAGGCTTATCGACGTTTATAACAAGGTTAGGCACTCCGCCGTCGGTATGTGCGAGCACTGTACCCTCGAATGCCTTTGAATTAACATACGACATAGTCTTTCCCGCAAGGAAGTTGAGTCCGTCGCCGTTGTCGCTCTCAGCCTCGATAGTAATGTCCTTATCGCTCTCGCCGAAGGTTACAACCGTTTCAAACATCACGCGGCTGCCGTCCTGAATGAACTGACCCATTGAGTGAAGGTCGGTTGAAAAGGTTACGGACGCGGGGAAAAGGCCCTTATTGTCCTTGCCCTCGCTCTCGCCGTAAAGCTGTTTAAACCATTCAGCCATCATTGTAAAGCGTGGCTCATAGCTTACAAGCATCTCGACCGCCTTGCCCTTACGGTAGAAAGCATTGCGGAGCGCCGCATAGAGATAGCAGTCGTTTTTATACATATCAGGCTCGTTATACTCAACCATAGCCGCCGCCGCGCCCGACATAAGCTTATCAATATCCGCGCCCGCCGCCGCAATCGGAAGAAGACCCACAGCCGTTAAAACTGAGTATCTGCCGCCTACATCATCGGGTACTACAAAGCATTCGTATCCCTTTTCGTCGGCAAGCTTTTTGAGTGTGCCGCGCGCCTTGCCGGTCGTGCAATAGATGCGCTTTGCGGCTTCTTCCTCGCCGTACTGCTCCTCAAGATACTTGCGAAGCACCCTGAAAGCCACAGCGGGCTCGGTCGTTGTACCTGACTTTGAAATAATGTTGACCGAAACGCGCTTGCCCTTGCAAAGCTCCATAATATCCGAAAGATAAGCACCGCTTATGCTGTTGCCCGCAAAATAAATTTCGGGAGCGCCGCCGCGCAGATTGTTGTAATACGGTCCTTTTAAAAACTCTATAGCTGCTCTGGCGCCTAAGTAAGAGCCACCGATACCGATAACGATAAGAATATCGGTGTCCTGCCTTATTTTAGCCGCCGCGGCTTTAATACGGGAAAATTCCTCCTTATCATAATTAACGGGTAAATCCACCCAACCCAAAAAGTCATTTCCAAGGCCCGACTTCGCGTTCACCGTTTCGTGAGCGGCGGCAACCTGAGCCTCAAGACCCTTAAGGTCGTTTTCCCTGATAAAATCCTTTGCGTATGATGAGTTAAATTTGAGTGCCATTTTAAACCCCTGATTCTTTTTGAAATTGCTTTATTTTATTTTACAATATATTGTTCTCTTTTTCAAGATAAAAAAACACATATTCATTAAAAGTTTTCATAATTGAAATAATCCCTTTAAAATCCAGCCGAGTGTTACCCCTAATGTAAGCCTCGGGACGTCCTTATTTGCTACCAAAGGAATCTCACCCAGTTGCTCGCCGTCAAGGGTCACGGTGACCGTTCCTAAAATGTCCCCCTTCTTTACGGGGGCGGTGACGTTCTCGCTTAAGACGGTTTTTCGCTCGATTTTGCCCGAAGAGGATTTCGGCAGTAAAACATTAAGCGTGCTTTGGGACTTAATACCCACCGTTTTTTCGGTTCCCTTTATAACTTCAAGCTCGGTATTTTCCTCTAACCCCGCGTCAATACTCGAATAATTATAGTTGGCAAAACCGTAATCAAGCAGTTTCTTAGCCCCGCCGAATCGGTCGTTACTGCTATCCCCCGCCATTACCACCGCCACAAGCTCAAGCCCGTTGCGCTCAGCGGTTGCCGAAAGGCAGTACTTGGCGGTCGAGGTCGTACCCGTCTTAAGCCCTGTCGTACCCTCGTAAAAGCGGACGAGCTTATTTGTGTTTACAAGCTCGCTTTTGCCGTCTCTGAGCGTATCCATCCAGACCGTGGAATAGTCCTTAATAAGATCGTGCTTTATAAGGGCGCTCGACATTACGGCGACATCGTAGGCGGTTGTCAGATGCCCCTCGGCATCAAGCCCCGTGCAGTTGACAAAATGGGTGTTTGTCATACCAAGCTCATTTGCCCGCTCATTCATAAGGGCGACAAAGCCCTCCTCGCTTCCCGCTACCGTCTCGCCTAATGCCACGCAGGCGTCGTTTGCCGAGGCTATCACCGCCGCCTTTAAAAGGTCGTTTACCGTCATAGTCTCGCCCGGCTCAAGCCATATCTGCGAGCCGCCCATACTGCAGGCATGCTCGCTTGCGGTCACCACGGTTTCAAGCGTTATATCCCCGCGGTCGATTGCCTCCATCACAAGCAACAGAGACATTATTTTGGTAATTGACGCGGGCGGAAGCTTTTCATCGGAATTGGACTCATACAGCACCTTACCCGTATTCGGTTCCATAAGCACGACCGATTTCGCCTTAATATCGAGGGTCTGACCGATAGCAGCGTTTACGGGAGCGCTGTCAATGGGGACATTAATATCCGATATGTCGCACTCGCTTGACACCGTCACCGATTCCTTTGCCGAAACATATATTCCCGACATCAAACACAGAACTATCACAAAAGCAATTATTTTTTTCAAAACGGCACACCTCTTAAAAGACAGATTTTCTAATAAAAGATATGCCGTTTAATTAACTTTAATAACCGAGCGTTTCGCCGCAGAGAATAACGGTTATGCGGTCCTTCGGCTTCTGAAAGCCCGAGACAAGATATTCTATGCACATACGGTTTAGGTTTTTACAGCCGTCTGTAACCGCGGGATAATCACTCTTTTCAAGAGCTACGCAATGTCCTAATTTTTGACAGGGTGTTCCCGTGTTAAGCCTTACCGCGTTTTTTGGCGCGGCAATCTTTTTAATGCGTAAAAAGCCCTCGTCAATGTCCTTTACAATTTTATTGACCCCGACAACCATAACAACCTTTTTCGGACCGAATGCGATTGAGGAAATACGGTTTGCGTTGCCGTCAACATTTACAAGCTCGCCGTTTTCGGTGACGGCGTTTGTCGAGCAAAAGAAAAAGTCACAGCCGATAGCCGCTTTGTAGGCTTTAGTTCTTTCTTCCTCGGTAATTCCCTGCTTTGAACGGTCGCGGAAATCGTACTCGGGTGAATTTATTATATCCCAAACTCCGCTTTCTTTAAGAGACATCGAACCGCCGGCTGTTATAACCGCTCCCTTAAAGAGCATATCCTTTACAATTTCACAGACCTCCGCCTTAGTCTCGGCGTAAACCGCCTTGATATTATTGCTTTCAAGATTTTTCATTACCTTACTTACATTTTCGTTCATATCAATCTACTCCTTTTACGATAGTACCGCCGCCGACCACAATATCGCCGTCATAAAAGACCGCCGCCTGTCCCGGGCTCGGCGCGCGCTGGGGCTTGTCAAACTCCACTATAACGCCGCCATCGGTCGGGTAAATCACGGCGGGCTGTTCGGTGTGGCGGTAGCGGAGCTTTGCGGTGACCCGCATTTCCCCCTCAATATTATCAAAGGGGATAAAATTAAGTCCGCTTACAAGCACCCTCTTATAAAAAAGCTCCTCCTCGTCCCCTAAAACAACCGTGTCCGTCTCGGCATTTTTACTTATCACGAACCGCGGCTTGCCAAGGGCAATTCCAAGTCCCTTGCGCTGACCTACCGTGTATCGGATAATCCCATTATGCTTGCCTAAAATCTTGCCGTCTGTATCGGTAAAATTGCCTTTAGCCGCCGTTTTGCCCGTGTACCGCTCGATAAACGCGGCGTAATCGCCGTCGGGAACAAAGCATATGTCCTGACTGTCGGGCTTTTTAGCGTTTACAAAGCCGTTTTCGGCGGCTATTTCCCGCACCTCGGCCTTTGTAAGAGAGCCTAACGGAAAAAGGGTGCGGGAAAGCTGTTCCTGGGTTAGGCAGTAAAGCACATATGTCTGATCTTTCTGCTTATCCGCCGCTTTTTTTAAGAGATATCGCCCGTCTTCGGCACGCTCGACCACCGCGTAATGCCCCGTGGCAATTTTATCATATCCGAGGGTTTTAGCCCTGTCAAGCATTGCTTCAAACTTAATTTTCCTGTTACATTCAATGCAGGGATTCGGAGTTCTGCCCGATATATATTCGTTTACGAAATTGTTTATCACGCGGTCGCCGAATACGTCCTTAAAATTGAAAACATAGTGCGGTATTCCAAGCCTCATACAGACCGCCTTAGCGTCCTCCGCGTCGGAAAGGGAACAGCAGGTTTTGGTAAGACCTGCGTTGTAGTCCTCGCCGTCGTAAAGGCGAAGGGTCACGCCCGAAACCTCGTATCCCGCTTTTAAAAGCAGAGCGGCGCAGACCGAGGAATCGACTCCGCCGCTCATTCCCGCCATTACCTTGTTAAGCTCCAATAGCTTTCTCCTCCTAAAAATCCGCCCGAAAGACAAGTCTCTCGGGCGTAAAAAGCAGTTTTAAATTGAAGTTGTATGCGCTATCTCGTACATCTCGTCGTCAAACGGCTTCTTCATATTAAGAGCCTCGTAAATATCATAATTTACGATTTCGCCCTTCTTCCAGCCGATAACGCGGTTGCCTATGCCGTCCTTTAAAAGCTTGACGGCGGCGTAGCCCATTTCGGTCGCCATAACCCTGTCTCTTACGGTCGGATTTCCGCCGCGCTGAACGTGACCTAAAACGGTGGCACGTGATTCAACACCGGTTTCTTCCTCAATCTTCCTCGCGATTTCCTCAACTCCGCCTACGCCCTCGGCGACGACTATAATAAAGTGCTTTTTGCCTGTCTTCTGGGTTGCCTTGATCTTTTCGACAACGTCCTCAATTTTAAACTCAACCTCGGGCACTAAAACGGCGGTAGCTCCTACGGCGATTCCCGTCTGGAGCGCCAAATATCCCGCACGTCTTCCCATAACCTCAACCACCGAGCAGCGGTCGTGAGACTGGGCTGTATCACGAATCTTATCCACCATTTCCATAGCGGTGTTCATCGCGGTGTCAAAACCGATTGTATATTCAGTAGAAGAAATATCGTTATCAATAGTGCCTGGAACGCCAACGCAGGGAATACCGCGCAAAGAAAGGTCGCGTGCTCCGCGGTAGGAGCCGTCGCCGCCGATTACCACAATACCCTCGATACCGTGCTTTTTGCAGTTATCGATAGCCTCCTTCATACCCTCTTCTGTTTTAAAGCGCGGGCTTCTTGCTGTGTAAAGCACAGTGCCTCCGCGGTGAATAATATCCGATACCGAGCGGACATCCAAATCGATAATATCCCCCTCGATAAGTCCGTTATATCCGCGGCGGACACCCTTTACCTTCATACCTAAGGCTATCGCTGTTCTTACAACCGCGCGCACCGCGGCGTTCATACCCGGCGCGTCTCCTCCGCTTGTAAGCACACCTATTGTATTCATAAGATCATCTCCGAAAAAACATTATATAATATGAGTATAAACCATAATTGTTAATTTTTCAACAATTATTTCTCCTATTTAATAAATTTCACGTTTTCTTTACCTAAAATTACATTTAAAGCCGAAAAAAGCCGATCTGACGGTGTGATTTTAAGCTTTTCGGGGGCTTGGAGCTTCTTTTTCGTTTCGGTACAATATATGAAAACCGCCGTATTTCCGTGAAAACGCTCCAAAATTTCCTTAACCGCAGCAAACTCTGCGCACTCGGTGTTTTTCACCTTTAAGTAAAGCCCGCTTTTGTATTTCGGTACCGTCTTACCCTTTTCCGACTCGGGTATTTTTTCGACCCTGTCGACCACAATTTCGGTATCCCTGTCCTCCCTTTCGGAAATCCTTCCGCTTATAATAAGCGGCTCGCCCGATGTAAGAAGCGGGCGGAACTCCGAGAGCACGGCGGCAAAAACCGTTATCGGGGCAGAGCCGTCAATACCCTCGGCAAACCCCGAGCCCATTAAATTATTGTTTTTAAGCTGGCGCACCTTAAAGCCCGAAACAAGCCCCGCGACCGTTACCCTTTCACCGTCGCGGTATTTATGCGCCGCTATATCGGATACACTGTTGAGCCTTGCCGAAGATAAAAAACCCGCGTACTCGTCAAGCGGATGCCCCGAGAGGTAAAGCCCCGTCGCCTCCTTTTCAAGGGACAGAAGCATTTCCTTGGGCATTTCCTCGACCCTTTGCGGCTCGTATTTTACCGCGTCGCCCATCTCGTCAAACAGGTTTAGCTGACCCTCAGACGAAAAGCGCTTTTCGCTGTCGACCGCTGCCATAACGCCGTCGATATTATAAAGCATCTGTCTGCGGTTTTCGCCTAAACCGTCCATAGCGCCGCTTTTAATAAGCCCCTCAAGCGACTTGCGGTTGAACTCGCGCGAGTAATTTCTAAGGCAAAAATCGTACACCGAGGTATAAAGCCCGTTTTTCTCCCGCTCTTTTATGAGCCTTTCTATTATGCCCTGTCCGAGATTTTTTATTGCCATCAGTCCGAAGCGGATATTTTTGCCGTCGGGCGTAAAGCCCGCAAGGCTGTGATTTACCGAGGGTGGAAGAACCTTAATACCCTCGCGCTTTAAATCGGCGGTGTAGAGGGCGATTTTAGAGCCGCTGTCCATCATAGAGGTCATAAGCGCCGCAAAGTATTCGGACGGATAGTGGCATTTTAAATACGCCGTCCTGTACGCGACAAATGAATATGCCGCCGCGTGCGCCTTGTTAAAGGCGTAGGAGCTGAAGCTTGACATATCGTCAAAAATCTTGTTTGCGGTCTCCTCGCTGACACCGTTTTTAAGCGCGCCGCAGCACAGAATATTACCCTTTTCGTCCCGTTCGCCGTGGATAAAAAATTCCCGCTCCCGCTCCATAACCGCGTGCTTTTTCTTTGCCATAGCGCGCCTTACAATATCCGCTCTGCCCAGCGAATAGCCCGCAAGGGTTCTGAAGACCTGCATAACCTGCTCCTGATAGACAATACAGCCGTAGGTTACGTCAAGTATCGGCTTTAAAAGGGGCGTATCGTATTTAATATCCTCGGGGTGGTGGCGGTTGTGGATATATTTAGGAACAGAATCCATAGGACCGGGGCGGTAAAGTGAGAGAATAGCCGTCAAATCCTCTATGCTGTTAGGTCCGAACTGCCTAAGTACGCTCTTCATTCCCTCCGATTCAAACTGGAAAACCCCGTCGGTAAGTCCCTTGCCCATCATTTTGTAGGTGTCATTATCGTCAAGCGGTACCTTCTCGATATCAAATAAGGGCTCTTTTTTCCTTATAAATTCCTGCGCGTCGGCAATAACCGTAAGGTTGCGAAGCCCCAAAAAGTCCATTTTAAGGAGTCCCAGCTCGTCAAGCGCGGTCATAGTGTACTGGGTGACAACCGCGTCATCGTTTACGGCGAGGGGTACATATTCGGCAATCGGTTTGTCCGAAATAACAACCCCCGCCGCGTGGGTAGAGGCGTGCCGCGGCATACCCTCTAATTTCATCGCCATATCGATAAGCTCTTTTATCTGCGGGTCATTCTCATAAAGGGCGCTAAGCTCCTTAGAGCCCGCCAAAGCCCTATTGATAGTCATTCCGAGTGACTGCGGAATGAGCTTTGCGGTTTTGTCGCAGACGGCGTAGGGAATATCCATAGCCCTGCCGACGTCTCTAATAGCCGCCCTTGCCGCCATTGTGCCGAAGGTGACAATCTGGGAAACGCGGTCGGAGCCGTACTTTTTTATAACGTAATCAATTACCTTTTGTCGGTTTACATAGCAAAAATCAATATCAAAATCGGGCATTGAAACCCTCTCGGGGTTTAGAAAACGCTCGAAATAAAGGTCGTATTTTATAGGGTCTATACCCGTAATTCCTATGCAGTATGCCGCAAGACTCGCCGCGCCCGAGCCTCTGCCCGGACCTACGGGTATACCGTGGCTTTTCGCGTAGTTTACAAAGTCGGCTACTATCAGATAGTAGTCAACATAGCCCATACGGTTTATAACCCCTAATTCGTAACTGAGGCGGTCGGTCACCGTTTTATCCGGGGTTTCGCCGTAAATTCTTTGCAGTCCCTCAAGACATTTTTCCTTAAAATATTCAAAATGGTCACGCTCCCCTATATCAAAGCGGGGAAGCTTTATTTTGCCGAATTCAAAAGTAACACAGCACCGCTCGGCAATCTTGGAGGTATTTGTCAAGGCAGACGGCGTACCGCCGAAAAGCTTTGCCATTTCCTCGGCGGATTTTAGGTAAAACTCATTTGTTTTAAACTCAATCGGGTTATCCTCGGTGATTTTTGAGCCTGTCTGTATGCACAAAAGCACCTTGTGCATCTTAAAATCATCGTGATTAATATAATGCACATCGTTTGTCGCGACAAGCCCTATTCCCGTCTCCTCGGAAATTCTTATTAGCTGCGGATTAACCCTTTTTTGCTCCTCAATCCCGTGATCCTGAAGCTCTAAAAAGTAGTTGTTTTCGCCGAAGGTATCCCTGTACCAAAGCGCGGTTTCCTTTGCCTTGTCGTATTCGCCGTTTAAGAGCAGCTGAGGAATTTCCCCCGCAAGGCAGGCGGAAAGGGCGATTATACCGCTGTGGTATTTTTTTAAAAGCTCGCGGTCTATGCGCGGCTTTGAGTAAAACCCCTCGGTAAAGCCCGCCGATACAAGCTTTATTAAATTGCGGTAACCCTCGTTATTTTCACAAAGTAATACTAAGTGGCTGTAGCGGCTGTCCAAGCTCTTTTGCTTGTCAAAGCGGCTTCGGGGCGCAACGTAAACCTCGCACCCGATAATCGGCTTAACCCCTTTTGAAAGAGCGTATTTATAAAAGCTTATCACGCCGTACATAACGCCGTGATCGGTGATTGCAAGCGCGGTTTGACCGAGCTGGGCCGCGCGGTCGATAATCTGTTCAATGCGGCAGCAGCCGTCTAAAAGACTGTACTCGGTATGCACGTGAAGATGGGTAAAATCCATACGCTCCCCTCCCTCAAAACGGTTTTCAGCAGTTTTTAAGCTCTGTGTAAATTTCAATAATTTTATTAAGACGGTGGTTAAGCCCCGATACGGTAATATGCTCGCTTGAAAGGTTGCAAAGCTCCTTTAAGGTCGCCTGCGGATTGCCCTCGCGGAGCAGAGCCGCCTTTAAAAGCTCCTCGGGCAGACTGTCAAGCCTGTCGGTTCTTCTTAAATATTCAATCGCTCTGCGCTGTTTAATAGAAGCCTCGACGGTTTTTGAAATATTTGCACTGTCGCAGTTATTCGCGCGGTTTATATTATTTTTAACGCTTTTCATTATTTTAGTATCTATAAAATCAAGCGTCCTGTGCGGAACGCCCATAAGGGTAAGCAGGTCTTCGATAAGCCCGCTTTCCTTTGTGTAAAGCACCGCCGTCTTGCCGCGCTCTGTTTTTTTAAGGGTAATTCCGTGAGCCGATAAAAGCTCCGAAAATTCCTCAGCAATACCACCGCTTCTTATCATAAACTCGGCGCGGTACTCCTTTTCGGGGTCGTTTATGTTTCCGCAGGCTAAAAAAGCCCCGCGAACAAAGCTTTGAAAGCAGCATTCGCGGCTTATTATTTCGGAATTAATAGGGCTTTCGGCTATGCCGTAATCGTATGCGGCGAGGATTTTAAGCCTGTCCGCCTCGGAGACCACCTCCGCTTTATAGGTAGGCCGTACACTCCCGCCCTCTGTGATTACCGCCCTTGCATTAAAAATTTCATCAAGTAAAAAGGCGTAATACTCCGCAACTTCCTTATTATTTGTCTGCATAGAAATGCGCTTAACCGAAAACGACCTGCTGAACAGCATAAATCCGTAGGCCAGCGGCAGCTTACAGCATTCCGATACCCTTATTCCCGCCAGCTCGTTTTTAACATCTTTACAAAACGACATAATTTTTTAATGCTTATAAATATCGCGGTGCTCTATCGAGCAGTTGTAATTTTCGTTTATCAAATGCTCGCCGATAAGCTTCGCAAAGGTGACCGAGCGGTGCTTTCCGCCCGTACAGCCGATGGAAATTATAAGCTGGCTTTTGCCCTCCTTAGCGTAGAGCGGTACGGCGCAGTCGATAAAGCTAATCAGACGGGACAAAAACTCCTTACTGTCCTCGCTTGCCATAACATAATCCCGTACCTCCTTATCAAGCCCCGTTTTTTCCTTTAACTCCTCAACATAAAAGGGGTTGGGCAGACAGCGCACATCGACCACTAAATCCGCCTCGGTGTCCGAGCCGTACTTAAAGCCGAAGGACTTGCACTGAATTTTAAGCACGTTGCTTACGCTGCCGCAGAAAATATTTGAAAGCTGAACCTTTAGCTGAGAAATCGAAATATGGCTGGTATCCACGACAAAGTCGGACATATACCGTATTTTTTTAAGCATCTCCCGCTCTTTTTCGACGGCGGCAGAAACCGACATATTCTCGCTGTCAGAAAGAGGATGCTTGCGGCGGTTTTCCTTATAGCGCCTTATCAGGACGTCATCCGCCGCGTCAAGGAAAAGGATCTTATAATCGGTATGATTATTTTTAAGGCTTGTAAGCACATCTTCAATCTCGTTAAAAAGAATACCTCCGCGCATATCGGTGACAATCGCCATTTTGTTAAGCAGGTCGCCGCTTCTCGCGGAAAGCTCGACAAACGAGGGGATTATTGCGGGCGGAATGTTATCAACACAGTAAAAGCCTATGTCCTCAAGGACGTTCGCCGCCTGAGATTTGCCCGCTCCCGACATTCCCGTTACAATTAAAAGCTCCATTTCACTCACCCTTTTCCTCTCTGCCTATAAATATGACCTCGCGCTCAAGACTTACTCCGTCCTTTGCTAAAACGGTGTCGCTTACCTTTCGGCTTAGCTTCATTACGTCCGCCGCGGTCGCCCCGCCGCGGTTTATTATAAAGCCTGCGTGCTTACAGCTTACCTGCGCGCCGCCCTCGGTCGCTCCTTTAAGCCCGTTTTTTTCTATAAGCGCGCCTGCAAAATAGCCCTCGGGGCGCTTAAAAAAGCTGCCCGCGCTTGGGTATTCAAGCGGCTGCTTTGACTTTCTGCGGCTTATATAGTCTTCCATTTTTTCTTCAATTTCTTTTTTTTCGCCCTTCTGAAGCCTTAATACGGCACTGATAACGGTCGTTCCGTTTTCCTTGAATACACTTTTTCGGTATCCGAAATTCATATCCTTTGCTTCAACCTTAACGGTAGAACCATCCGCCGTCATACACTCGGCGCTTAAAACCGCGCCTGATATTTCGCCGCCGTAGGCTCCCGCGTTCATATAAACAGCGCCGCCGATACTGCCCGGTATTCCGTAGGCAAATTCAAGCCCTGTAAGTGAGTTCCTAAGCGCCGCCCTGCAAACATCCGAAAGCGCCGCCCCCGCGCCGCAGGTGATTTCCTCCCCGGAGACCGAAATGCCGTTCAAACCCAAAAGGCTTATTGCCGCGCCCTCTAACCCTAAGTCGGAAACCAAAAGGTTAGAGCCTTTTCCGATAATAAAACGCGGAATATTAAGCTCGCCGCATTTTTTAAATACGGCGGAAAGCTCATTAGCCGAGCGCACGGAAATAAAAATATCCGCCGCTCCCCCGATTTTAAAGCTTGTGTGACAGCTCATAGGCTCGTTAAGCTTATACTCTATTGAATTTTCCTTACAAAACCTTATTAACCCGTCAAGACCCATAAGCACTCCGAAAAATCTGAATTTTATTTATATAGCTCGCAAAGATACGCCGCGCCGATTATTCCCGCGTCATTTCCGAGCTCGGCGACCTTTATCTCGGTTTTCTTCTCAATATTTCTTGCGTAGTTCTCGCCCTCTAAGAAAGCCTTAATCGGCTTAATTAGGTTGTCGCCCTCTTTTGAAATTCCGCCGCCTATGCAAAGCACCTCAGGCTGGAATATGTTTATATTATTGGAAACGCCGACAGCGACGTATTCAACATATTTATCTACAATCATCTTGCCCGCAACGTCGCCTTTACGCATAGCGTCAAAGGCTGTCCTGCCGTCAACCTTGTTTATGTCAGACCCGCAAAGCTCCCACATAACCGATTTGGGATATTTTATCATAGCCTGTTTGGTCTGACGGATAAGCGCGGTTGCCGAGGCGTACGCCTCCCAGCAGCCCTGTCTGCCGCAGGAGCACATCTCGCCGCCCATAGCGATAACGGTGTGTCCCAGCTCCGCACCCGCGTAGTTAGAGCCCGAGTAAATCTTGCCGTCGATTATTACGCCGCCGCCGACGCCCGTGCCGAGGGTTATCGCGATAAAGTCGTTCGTACCTCTGCCCGCGCCCGCAATATACTCACCGTACGCCGCCGCGTTGGCATCGTTTTCAATGTAGAAATCCACCCCCATACGCTCCTTAAGCATTTTCGCCATAGGCACATTATTAAAGCCTAAATTGTTGGCGTAGCAAACCACGCCGTGTACGGGGTCGATAGCTCCGGGCGAGCCTACGCCCATTGAGTCAATATCGCTCACTTTGAGCCCCGCGCTTTCAATTGCGATATTCGCCGCCTTCACCATATCGTCAATAACCTCTTCGGCGGGGCGGGGCAGATTTGTTTTAACCTTGCTTGTAGCAACTATATTATAGTTATCGTCCACAACTCCCGCTACAATGTTAGTTCCTCCGAGATCAATTCCAAGCTTATACATTTTTTGCACTCCTAATTATTTTTTTATTTAAAATGGATTTACTGTTTCAGCGGCAGTTTCTGTTTTTTCATCATCCTCGGTCATACCGAGCTTTTGAAGCAGATCTTTCGCCGCGTTGTAGCCGAGTTTTTTCTGGCGGCTGTTCATAGCGGCTACCTCAATTATAACCGCAAGATTGCGCCCGGGCTTTACGGGAATTGTATGCGACGGTATATCCAGCCCTAAAATACTTGTGGTCTGATTTTCAAGTCCCATACGGTCATAAACCTTATTTATATCCCACGGTTCCAGATTAATGACAAGGTCAATTTTCTCCGTAAGCTTGACCGCGCCTGCTCCGAAAATACGGCTGGCATTAATAATACCTATTCCGCGAAGCTCGATAAAATGCCTGATATTATCGGGCGCAGTACCGACAAGCGACTTGTTTGAAACGCGGCGTATCTCAACCGCGTCGTCCGCAATAAGACGGTGTCCGCGCTTAATAAGCTCAATTGCCGTCTCGCTCTTACCTACTCCGCTTTCGCCGAGCAAAAGTATTCCCTCGCCGTACACCTCGACAAGCACTCCGTGCCTCGTGACGCGAGGAGCAAGGCAAAGATTCAAATAAGCGATAAGCGCCGCGGTAAAGGCGGAGGTGGATTCCCCCGTTCTAAGAAGCGGAACGCCGTATTCTTTAGCGATTTTTACATAAACATCGCCGACATCGAGGTCGCGGCATATAATAACCGCGGCGGGCTTATGTGAGAAAAACTCGCGCAGTCTGCTCTCCGCCTTTTCGGGGGTAAATCGTAAGATAAAGCCCTCCTCGCTTTTTCCGATAATTTGAATTCTTTTTTCGTCAAAAAATTCAAAATATCCGGCCATATGAAGTCCCGGGCGGTTAACCTCGGTCGTAGTGATTTTAATATTTTCGGGATTCTCAGGCATATTAAGCTGTTCAAGCGAAAATTCAGAAATGATTTTTTCAAGAGATATGGTAAAATTGGTATGCATATCCTCACCATCCTATGATTTACTATTCACCTTTTTGATTATAATATAAAACATTCAAAAAGGCAAAACATTTATTTCCTTTTTTATTATTTTATTATTATAATCAAAAATAAACAGACTTACAGCAAAAAGCAATACCCTTTCTTAACATAAAAATTAACAGTCCGTTTAAGAAATTTGGCTTTTTTTGTGGTAAACTAATTATTATATTAATATGATTAAAAGTTTAAAAGAAAAGAGGGACAAAAATGAGCGGAAAATCCGGTAACGATTATAATGCGATTACTCCGGAAATACTTAAATACTCCGAATGCTGCATCGGCAACTGCCGAATTGAACCGCAGCTCTACATTGAGCACAAGGTGAACAGGGGACTGCGTGATCTCAACGGTAAAGGCGTGCTTACCGGTCTTACCGAAATATCCGAGATTGTCTCCAAAAAAGAAATAGACGGCAAAGAGGTGCCTTGTCCCGGACATCTTTATTACAGGGGCTATGACGTTGAGCAGCTGGTCGAAGGCTTTATTAGGGACAATCGTTTCGGTTTTGAGGAAATAGCGTATCTTCTGCTTTTCAGCGAGCTCCCGAACGAGTCCGAGCTTGCCGAATTTAAAGGAATTATTTCCTCATATCGAACCCTGCCCGGTTCTTTCGTGCGCGATATTATTATGAAAGCACCGTCGTCTGATATGATGAACTCTCTCGCGAGGAGTGTATTGACCCTTTATTCATACGATGAAAAAGCGGATAGCACCGACATTCCGAACGTTCTTCGCCAGTGCTTGCAGCTTATAGCAAGATTCCCGTCTCTTTCGGTCTACGGTTATCATTCCTACAATTATTACATCAACGGAAGCGACAGCTTCTTTATTCACGCTCCGCGTCCCGAGCTTTCCACCGCCGAAAACATACTTTATATGCTAAGGCTTGACGGAAAATACACCCCGCTTGAGGCAAGGGTGCTTGATACCGCGCTGGTACTCCACGCAGAGCACGGCGGCGGAAACAACTCTACCTTTACAACTCATGTTGTGTCCTCCTCAGGGACAGACACTTACTCAGCAATAGCGGCGGCGCTCGGCTCCCTCAAGGGACCGAAACACGGAGGAGCCAATATTAAAGTCTGCTCGATGTTCAACGACATTAAGGAAAATGTTAAGGATTGGGAGGATGAAGAAGAGGTCGCCGCTTATCTTAAAAAGATTCTGCACAAGGAAACCTTTGACAGGGCGGGGCTTATCTATGGCGTAGGACACGCCGTTTACTCGGTGTCGGATCCGCGCGCCATGGTGCTTAAAGGCTTTGTAAAATCTCTTTCCGAAGAGAAAGGTCTCGAAAAAGAATATCGCCTTTACAGCCTTGTCGAAACCCTCGCTCCTCAAATTATCGCGGGAGAACGCAAGATGTATAAAGGCGTCAGCGTAAATGTGGATTTTTACAGCGGCTTTGTTTACGATATGCTGGGATTGCCGCATGAGCTTTACACTCCCCTTTTCGCAATCGCGCGTATAGTCGGATGGAGCGCCCACCGCATTGAAGAACTTTTAAACGCGGGCAAGATAATCCGCCCCGCATACAAAAGCGTTCAGCCCCACCGCGAGTATATAATAATGAAAGACAGATAGATAAAATCCCGCGCCCCGGCATGCGATTTGCATGCCGGGGCGCTCAACTATAAAAGGGGGTACTTCCGAATTATTGTATTTTTTTCTTAAATTAGAAAGTTCATATTCTAATTTCTTTGGAAGATGAACCTTTCTATACGAAAGTTTGGTTTTCGGAGTAGTGACAATAAAACCGTAATGCCCGTCTTCAAGTTTTGTTTCAGACAGTGTTTTATCGATATTTATGCGTTTATTTTCAAAATCAATATCCTTCCACTTAAGAGGAAAAGCAATCCGAGCATTTCAAAGCTAGAGTCCCTTTAACTCATTTCAAAATGAAAGTGCGCCCCTAATTACAAAAAGAAAGTTTTCCCTAATATAAATCTTCTATTAATTTTAAAATAATCTATGACGGTCGTTTGCAAATGAGTATCATCTTATCATTGCAAATAGAAAATCATAGTAATATTAAACCGACACTCATATAAAAGTATTCCCATAAAACAACGACCTGCAAGAAGTCAGCAGATATCATAGTACCGAAAAATTATTCGTGAAGGACCGAACAATCATAAGTTCCGCCGTGTACTGAACGGTACGCACGGTGGTGTGAGAGGTCAGCCGGTCAAATAATGGTCAGCCTCCTACTCGATTCTCAAAACAGAGCTTATCGGCTTTTTAAGGCTTGCTTTTTCTTGTATTCGGTCGGGGACATTTTAAAATGAGCCTTAAAGCATTCGTTAAAGCTTCTCACGCTTTGAAATCCGCTTTCCAAGGCAATATCGAGTATTTTTTTGTCGCTTTGTTCCATTAGCGTAATCGCCGCTTCCAATCTGTATAGGTTAAGAAATTCGGAAAAAGACATTTTAAAAACCGAGTGAAAATATCTTGAAACATAGTGATAGTCATAGCCTAACAGCCTGCCTATATCCGAGAGCTTAATATCCTTTGTGTGGTTCTTTTCGATAAAATCGGTTATAACGGTTATTTTTTCCGAGATTTTTTTGTTTTTTTCGGTAAGAGGCACCGATTTAATATATTCGTCGCATACAGCGTAAAGAGACGCTTTAATAAGCAGACGCGACGGCTCGCGGTTATCAATCAGACTCTCGGTTATAAATCCGGTGATCTGCGGATTGCAGTTGAATTTAAAATCTCCCGTTTGTCCTTTAATCATTTTATAAAAATCGTGAACATAATCATCGGAAAAAACGCAGACCCAGTAGCTTGTTTCGGGCTCGGGCTCGTAGGAGTGAATATCGTAAGGAAAGCACAGTCCGAAATCGTCGGTTTTTAAAAGGTATTCGTTTCCGTTTGAACAGCATCTGAGTCTTCCTTTTATAACATATACAAGCTCAAGACTTTTATGAAAATGCGGGTTCCAGATTTCGGTTGTGTAAAATCTGGCGTTAAAATTATTGCTTAAAGAGTTCGTGGGCTGATGAAATAGCATATGTAATTCCTCTAAAGATAAAATTCCGCTAATATTATACAACATAATGCGAGAAAAAGTCAACTGTTTGCTCTATTATAATAATATAATAATATGAGAGGAATGATATTATGACTTCGACATTTGATAAGCTCTATAATTATATAGTAAACAAAGAACATCACAAATACCGTCATAGGGTAGACTGGGCGCTTGCCGATGAGTATTCTAAAAAGGGTCTTACCCCTATTGAGCGTATGTCGGATCGTTTCCGCCGCGTCTGCGAAGAGGAAAAGGCTGTAATACTTGAGGGAGAGCAGATAGTATTTTTGCGTACCGTCGCAAATTTGCCGGATATTTTCACCCAGTCTGAATGGGAAGAAATAAAAGGAAAGCATTATATCCACGAGCTTGGGTATATGTCCAATCTTTCCCCGAATTATTATGATACAATAAGCAAGGGCTTGCTCGAAAAGCGCAAAACCGCGGACGAATACGGAAAAGCGGCGATAGATAACATTATTATGCTTTCCGATAAATATTTAGAGGAGGCAAAAAAACAGAGCAGGGAAGACCTTGTTGAAATTTTAACAAGAGTTCCGCGCTATCCCGCCCGTAATTTCCGCGAGGCTCTACAGTTCTTCAGAATTCTGCATTATGCTCTATGGCTTGAGGGCAACTACCACAACACGGTAGGAAGGTTTGATAAATATATTTACCCCTACCTTAAAGCCGATATCGAAAAGGGGATATACACCGAGGAAACCGCGTTAGAGCTGCTTTGCGACTTTTTCCTCTCCTTTAATAAGGACAGCGACCTTTATGTCGGCGTACAGCAGGGCGATAACGGTCAGAGTATGATGTTAGGCGGTATAGACGAAAACGGAAATGACGTATATAATCTCTTGTCCGAGCTTTCGCTAAAGGCATCGTACAATAATAAGCTTATAGATCCCAAAATCAATCTCCGTGTTTCTAAGTCTACCCCCGCGGAGCGTTATACCGAGGCTACCAACCTTACTAAAGCGGGGCTTGGGTTCCCCCAGTATTCAAACGACGATATTGTTATCCCCGCGCTTGAGTCGCTCGGATATGAGCATAATGACGCAGTAAACTATACGGTTGCCGCGTGCTGGGAATTTATAATTCCCAATGTCGGAGCGGACGTGGCTAATATAGGCGCAATGTCCTACCCCAAAGCGGTAGACGCGGCTTTTCACAACGAGCTTATTAAGTCTGAAACCTTTGACGGGTTCTTTGACTGTGTAAAAAATGAAATATTTAAGGAAAGCGCAGAAATCTGCGATAATATCAAAAATCTGTGGTTCATACCCTCTCCGTTTATGAATGCGCTTATGGACTGCGATATTTATAACGGCGGAAAATACAATAATTTCGGTATTCACGGTACGGGAATCGCCACCGCCGCGGATACGCTTGCCGCAATTAAGAAATATGTTTTTGAAGAAAAATCAATCGGAAAAGAAGAACTTATAAAAGCGGTAGATGAAAATTTTGAAAATACGCCCGAGCTGTTGCATAAGCTTAGATATGAAGCGCCCAAGGTCGGCAACAATGACGATTTTGCAGACAGTATAGCAGTAGAGCTGCTTGACACCTTTGCCGATTCCCTTAAAGGAAAAACAAATTGCAGAGGCGGCGTTTACAGAGCCGGTACGGGAAGCGCGATGTTCTACCTGCGCCACGCGGAGGAGATAGGCGCGTCCGCGGACGGCAGAAGAAAGGGCGAGCCCTTCGGGACAAACTTCTCGGTAAGTCTTTTTGCAAATGTCAAAGGTCCCGTTTCGGTAATAGCCTCTATGACAAAGCCGCACTTTGAGAAGGCAATAAACGGCGGACCGCTCACTCTCGAATTTGACCAGAGCGTATTTGCTGATGAAGATGGGGTGAAAAAGGTAGGTCTTCTCGTTAAGAATTTCATAGACCGCGGCGGTCACCAACTTCAACTTAATACCGTAAATCTTGATACAATGCTCGATGCACAGAAGCATCCCGAAAACCATATGCATCTCGTAGTTCGTATTTGGGGTTGGAGCGCGTATTTTGTAGAGCTTGATAAGGAATTTCAGGATCACGTCATCGCAAGACAGGCATATAAAATATGAAGGGTGTAATTTTCGATATTAAGGAGATGGCGGTGCATGACGGTCCGGGAATACGAACCACCGTATTTTTTAAGGGCTGTCCCCTGCGCTGTAAATGGTGTCATAATCCGGAGGGGTTATCGTCTGAGCCTCAGCTTATGTTTAAGGAGGCGCGGTGCATTAAATGCGGCAGATGTATAACAAAATGCGGGCATCCCGAATGTCAGCCTTTCGGCAGATGTATTCATATATGCCCGCAAAACTGCCTTGAAATAGCCGGGAGAACGGTTGAAGCAAAAGATCTTGCAAAGGAACTTAAGGAAACCGCCGAAATACTGGGTGACAGCTTTGGCGGTTTCACCTTTTCGGGCGGCGAGCCGTTGGCACAGCCGAAATTTCTGATTGAGCTTATAAATGAATTAAAGGGCTGTAATCTTTGCATAGAAACCTCGGGCTATGCTCCGAACGAGATTTTCCAAGAAGTAATAAAAGGCCTTGATTATATTATTATGGATATAAAGCTTGCCGATTCCGAACAGCATAAAAGGTTTACGGGCGTGGGAAACGAGATTATTCTCAGCAATTTTGCGTTTCTCAAAAACAGCGGAAAACCTTATTTGATCCGCACACCGCTTATACCGAATATTACCGATACTGACGAAAACCTTGACGCGATAAAAAAGCTAATTGGAGCAAGCGATTGGGAGCGTCTTCCGTACAATAAAATGGCGGGAGCTAAATATAAGATGCTCGGAATGAAATATCAACTAAATCTATAGGAAATAAATTAAAAACGCATCAGTTTTATCTAAAGGACGGTCGGTTGGAAATAAGCAATAACCGTGCCGAGCGAAGCATAAAAAGCTATGTTATTGACAGAAAAAACTTCTTATTTGCGAATACTCCCGGCGGAGCTGCAGGCAGTGCGGCTATGTTCAGCTTCATTATGACCGCCTTAGAAAACAAGCTTGATCCGTGGCGATACTTAACCTGCCTGATGAAGAATTACGACGCTGTTAAAGATGTAGAACAGCTTCTGCCCTGGAACGCACCCGACGATTGCAAAATTCAACAATCCTCTTTACCTGCCGTACCGTCTACGGCAGGTATTTTTATACGCCTTTAGGTTTGACGCTTACAAACATTCAGAATTTTTTGTTACAATAAAGCTTACACTCTCTACCAAAAAGTAATCCAAGATATTTGTAATGCAACTATCCCCTTTGACCACTAACTATCTATTGCACTATATTATGATTAACCATTAATCCCGAACCTGACAAAGCTGTAATTGTCTGTCCATACAGGCTTTGTTCTGTCATCCGCCCAGCCGTATTTATCCGTAAAGGTTGTAGGGCCTACGCTGTAAATTTCCCCCTCCGGCTTGTGGTGCGGACCCAAAAGATTTCGGTTGCCCGAAAGCAGGGTTATTTTAACCTCGTTTTCGCCGTCTCTAAGGTATTCGGTTATATCGGCAGAGTACGGCGCAAGCATTAAGACTGCGGCTTTCCTGCCGTTCACATCTAACCTTGCGGCAGGGGTGTTGAGCTTTTTAAGCAAAAGCACATATTTTGTGTTTTCCTTTTTGTTTACGGTAATACTTTCCGTAAGCTC
>URGJ01000002.1 GCA_900547445.1 uncultured Oscillospiraceae bacterium
GGCAACCCTTAACAAAGCAATCCGTCGTATTATCCGTGACTGCAATGATGAACAGTTTCTGAAAGATGAAAATGCAAAGGTTTTGCTTCCGCATTTTAGCTGCCACTCATTAAGGCATACATTCACGACAAGAATGTGTGAAGCAGGGGTTAATGTAAAAGTTATCCAGGATACGCTTGGACACAAAGATATTTCTACAACCCTTAATATTTATACCGATGTGACGAAGGAGTTAAGGAGGTCTGAATTTGAAGGTCTTGACTCGTACTTCAAAAATGAGTATAATAAGGCGAATGAAGTATTATAAACTGCTCGTTTTCGTGGGCATTAGATTTACATCATTTACACCAATTTCTACAAATAATGCTGCTCCGAGGGTGTACGTTTAGGAGATAGGAAAGTCTAAAAATGGGCTTCAAACAACATATCAGTAGAACTTGGCAGATGATAGAACAGCAAGTGAATGATGTACCATTTCGTCCCGACAATGAAGCCGATTGATTAAATAACCCTTTATAATTCTTCATAATTCTCGATAATTCGACTTATGAACGGGTTTACACCAACAACTTACACCAATTTACACCATTGGTACACCAAACCGAACACAATCGCATAATTTTCTTGAGCCTACTATGTTTCATTACATAGTAGGCTCTTTTTTCGCCCTGTTTATCTTACTTTCACGCAAGATAAACAGGGCAATTTATTTTTTTCAAAAGGGGGGTTAATTTTTGCGATTTTTTTCAGCAATCAAATACAGAGGGCAAAACAAGAGACCTCTGAGATCCTTGAAAACTGAATATACAGCACACAGGTACGTTACCTGCATCGGAGAAATCCGAGCCTCGAAGTGAGTGCGCCACGATCTTCCGAACGGGAGGGAGCGATAAAACTTACACTTCTTTAATTTGTCGGCAGACAAAGACGGCGATGACAGATGCAGGCGATAATGATACTTCCGTAATTCGCGGTCGGGCCATAAAGAAGGCGCGAGGGTGAGACTCCCATGGAGCTGCTTGCAACAGCCGCCTGTGTTGTTCCCATTACATCCGGGGTGTTGAGAACAAATAGGATGTACGACCTAAGCATATAAAAATGATTTATATGTTTAGGTGGATCATTATAGATTCAAATAAAAAGGAAAGGAGCATTATTAGATGAGTTGCAAAGTAATTGCAATCGAAAACCAGAAAGGAGGCACGGGAAAATCAACTACTGCATTGAATCTCGGAGTCGGGCTTCATAACGCCGGTAAAAAGGTTTTGCTTATCGACGCCGATCCGCAGGGTTCGTTGTCAATCAGTCTCGGTATTAAGCGACCCGACGAGCTGGACATTTCCCTTGCAACGGTTATGGGGAATGTTATCGACAACAAATCCTTTGAGGATGATTTCGGTATCATACACTGCGACGAGGGCATTGACCTTATGCCCTGTAATGTGGAGCTGTCCGGTATTGAAAGCTATCTGTTTACGGTGATGAGCCGAGAGTGCATTATGAGAACCTATGTCAATCAAATAAAAAAGAACTACGACTATATTCTCATTGATTGTACCCCGTCGCTTGGACTTCTGCCAATCAATGCTTTTGTAGCGGCAGAAAGTATCATTGTACCGAGCCAGCCGAGGATATTATCTACAAAAGGTCTTGATTTACTCTTGCGTACCTATTCGCAGGTCAAGCGAGGGATTAACCCAGACCTAAAAATCGACGGTATCCTCTTTACAATGGTTGACGCACGAACTGTAAACGACAGATCGGTTATTGAGTCAATGCGCGAAACCTTTGGAATGAAAATCAATGTGTTTGATACCTTTATCCCCGCATCCGTCCGTGTGACCGAAGCCAACATGGAGGGCAAAAGCATTTTTGCCTATGATAACAAGTGCAAGGTTGCGGACGCATACCGAAACTTGACGAAGGAGGTGCTGGAGATTGCCGCGCGTGAAAAAGCTCGATTTAGGAATGACGGCTCTCGATGAGCTGTTTATGAATGACAAGGAGCGAGCCGAAAACAAGCTCCCAAAAATCTTTGATATTCCGCTTTCGGAAATTGATGATTTCCCCGATCACCCTTACCGCGTCCTTGATGATGAGGATATGCAAAACCTGATGGAAAGTATCAGAGACCGAGGTGTAATCACACCGGCTATGGTACGCAAAAAGGATGACGGCAGATATGAAATGATTTCGGGACACCGAAGAAAACACGCTTCCGAACGGCTCGGACTTGAAACTTTGCGCTGTGAGGTTGTAGAAGTCAGCCGCGATGAAGCCATTATTCTGATGGTAGACAGCAATGCACAAAGGTCAGAGATATTGCCTTGTGACAAAGGACGAGCCTACAAAATGAAGTTGGACGCAATAAAAAGACAGGGACAGAGAACGGATTTAACTTCTCGCCCAGTGGGCGAGAAGTTGTCGGTTACTGAACTTGCTGAAAATGCCGAAGATAGTGAAAGGCAGATTCACAGATATATCCGCCTTACCTATCTTGTTCCGGAACTTCAGGAGTTTGTGGATAAAGGTCAGATGAAAATGCGTCCTGCGGTAGAGCTTTCGTATCTTGATGAAGAAACTCAGCGGGATATTGTCGACCGTATTGACGAAACCGAAGCGTTTCCGTCACACGACCAGGCAATCCGTATCCGTAAGGTGTTTGAAGCCGGAGAAATCAACTACGATAAGGTTCAGGACATTATGGCGGAGGAAAAGCCCAATCAAAAACCGAAATTCAAGTTTTCTTTTGACCGGCTGAAACCGTATATCCCCAAGGACTATAACGACAGAATGGCAGAGGATTATGTTATAAAGGCTCTTGAATACTATCAGAAATATTTAAGGAAACAACGGGAGCAGGCAAGGTAATAAAGAGTGCGCACAAGGCTGAGAGAGCATTGCTTTCCCGGTCTTTTTTGTTGCCCTGCTTGCAATTTCACTTATATAAAAATCGTCAAAGAAAGGAGGAAAAACAGTATGCAGTTTGATGTTAAAATCCGCAAGGTCATCGAGAACGGCAAGCCCCTCAAGGCAGTGGCTTCCGTAACTGTGGACGGCGCTTTTGTTATCCACAATGTCAGAGTGATCGAGACCGAGAACGCAAAGTTCGTTGCAATGCCTTACGCAACCTATCAGGATGCCGAAGGCAAGGATGTACGCAAAGATATCGTTCATCCCATCAAGTCCGAAGTCCGCAAGGCTTTGGAGACCGCTGTGTTTGCTGCCTACGAGCAGAAGATCAGCGAAAAGGCTGAATAATGACAGCCAAAAAGGAATACCCAACTAAAAAAAAGAAAGAATGAGGTAAAATTTATGTTCAAGAAAATCAGAAACAAGGTTAATTCCATGGTTGCGACTGCGAAGGCGACCGTCGCCACAAAGAAGGCTGAGGGTTATGTTGACTCCGGCGTGAAGATCCTTATCGCAGTTGTTATCGGTGCGCTTCTGCTTGCCGGTTTGTACGCACTGTTCAACACCACAATCATGCCCACTGTGACCACCAAGATCACCGAACTTTTCTCGTATAACGGTTAATCCGTAATACACCCCAAAATTAAAAAAGAAAGAACGAGGTAAAAGAATATGTTTAAGAAAATCAGAAACAAGGTTAATTCCGCAGTAGCTGCGGTAAGAGCGACTGTTGCTTGCAAGAAAGCAGAGGGATATGTTGATTCCGGTGTCAAGATTTTGATCGCCGTTGTAATCGGCGCACTCCTGCTCGGCGGACTGTATTTGCTGTTCAACGGCACCATCATGCCCACCGTGACCACCAAGATTCAGGGACTTTTCAACTACGCAGGTTAAACAACGACGGCGGGGTGTCAATGGCGGCACCCCGCCGCCTATTTTACTATGAAAGGGGCGTATTGAATGCATTTGATGATTCGACCTATTATGCCGTATGATATACCGAAGCTTACGGAAAACCCGTTTGTCCTCATAAGCGGTTTTGTACTGCTTATTACGGCTGTGCTGATTGCCGTTGTTCTCAGCAGGTATGCTGCCGAAGCATATAAAGGCAACAGGAAAAAAGCGACGCTTTTCTTTGCCGGTATTACGGCATTTGTAACCCTTATGCTGTTCTGTTTTTTTGGATGTGCTGCAACCACACTCAAGGGCATTATTTTATGCCTGCTCCTCCTATTTTCCTCTTATGAGGATATACGGGTAAGAGAGTGCGAGGACTATGTCCATTTAATGATCGTGATTGCAGCGTTTATCGGAACGGATATACGTAATAATTTTAACCTTGTATACCAAAGGCTTTTCCGCTACCGTTTGCTCTATCGGACTTTCCGCCCATATCTCCGCCGGGGTTTCTGTCCATTCCGCCGCCCATACCGCCTGCCGAGCCGTATGAGGTTGACACCGTGCTTATTTCAACCGAAAAGCTTTTTTCTCCGCCCGAAACCTTTCCTGATTTTGCGTATCCGTTTTCGTCACAATCCGAGACTGTGCCGCCTAAAGTTACGGTATAGCTGCTTCCAACCGTAAGCTCAGGAGAGCTTACTACTATATTACTGTATTGCTTTGAGGGTATAAACGAGGCGATGACCACACCTTGCGAATTACTGACCGCAATACTGCTTCCGGCCCCCATAGAGCTGTCGAGCGTATATATAAATGAAGCTTGCGTAGAGTTTTCCGAAAAGCCCTGCGCCATTCCCGAGCTTCCGCAGAGAATGGCTGTGCCGCCTGTTATTACGGCGGAAGAATTGTAGTCAAATGCTCCGTTGCCGTTGTTGGTGGGTCCGCTTACAAGCAGTACACCGCCCGACATATTAACGCTTCCGTTTGAGTCTACACCGTCGCCGGATGCGTTCACCAAAATGTAGCCGCCTGTAATATTTATCTGTGCATTAGAATTACTGTTAAAGGTGTTTTCACCGGGTCTGCCGCCTAATGAGGAGCCGTCGTTTCCACCCGCTGCGTTTATTCCGTCATCGCTTGCGGTAATATCGATTTTACCGCCCGTTACAGTAACCTTAGTTCCCTCGAGACCCTCGTAGGCTTTGCTTATCTTAATATCTCCCCCGTTAATTATAAGCGCGTCATCGGCGTGGATACCGTCGTCACCCGAGGAAATAACTAAACTGCCGCCGTTTATCTCGGCGTCGCTGTTTGAATGTACGGAGTCATCCGACGAATCAATATTAAAGCTTCCGCCGTCTATTTTGATTAGCGACGAGCATTTAATCGCTTTTGCGCTTTCTGTTTCTTCTGTGTTTTGGGTTTCGGAGCTTTGCTTAAAGCCGCGCATCTCAAAGCCCTCGGAATGAGCCGCAGCATTTTGAGAACCGCCGCCTGTTTTTAAGGTGAAATCGCCGTCTGAGATTTTAAGGGCGTTTTGCGCCTCTATTCCGTCGTTTTCGGCGGTTATCACATAGCTGCCCGATTCAATATAGACATATCCGCGGTTTTTGTCCTCGGTATTTGTAGATTTTATACCGTCGCCACCCGCATTTACGGTTACCGCCACGTCTGAACATTTAACGCAGTCCTTGCCTTCGATTCCGCGCCCCGCGCTTGTAACAGTAAGTTTAAGACCGCATATTACAAGATCGTCCTTTGAGGCTATTCCGCATTTCATATTTCCCGTAACTGAAAGACTGCCCCTGCCGTTAAGGGTTAAATCAGCGCGGCTGAAAATTGCGGCGTCTACATTGCTATCGCTGTATTCCGAAGAATACTCCGCACCGTCAGAAACCGTATTTTCGGTTCCCTCATAAGCGGTTATAAACACCTTATCAGCGTCGGTTATATAAATCGCGGGACCCGTGCTGTTTTCTATTGCCGCGTTTTTAAGAACTATCTTAATTTTAGCGGTATCGGGAGCGGAAACAACAATTTGCGTGTGCCTGCCTGTAATAACATAAGTTCCCTCAGCGGTTATTTTTATAATATCCTCGTTTTCGCCGACAGTTTTTGCAGAGCCTTCATCATAGCCGTAGTTTAAATCGTTATTTGTAAATTCAAAATCCATTTGGTCGGTGTTTATATCGGTCTTGACCGCTTCGCCGCTTGACACCGACGAAACGCCGCCGTCATCAGCGGTTTTTGAACAGGCACATAGCAAAAGCGCGGTTAATACCAGCGATAAAATAATATAAAGCTTTTTCATAGCGTTACAGCTCCTCCGAAACGCCCGAGCGGCAGTTGCTCACAATTTCAAGATTTCCGTTGCGGCAGCGCATACCGTCGATAAGCGCCTTTTCGTTTTCTTGTTTTTTAAGCCGCAAATTATATGTAAGACGGTAAAGACTTCCCATATTAGAGGTTTTTACGCTTTTAAGTCTGTGATACGAGGTGTATTCCTTGAATAAATCCTCAAACATATCGGTGTAGTTTAAATCCTCCGGAACGGTGACTTTAAGCTCACGCTCGGTATTAGCACCCTCTCCGAAGCCGCTTGCGGTATAAATAATATTTGAAAGAGAAAGCACAACGGTAAATATAATAGCTACGCCGACAAAACCTACACCCGTTGCAAGACCCGCGGCCATAGCGGTAAAAATGCTTAAAATCTCCCTCGCACTGCCGGGCGCTGAGCGGAAGCGCACCAGAGAGAACGCGCCGGCCACTGCGATTCCCGTGCCGAGATTGCCGTTTACCAGCATAATTATTACTTGGACTATTACGGGAAGGAGCGCGGTAGTAACCGCAAAGCTTTTTGACGAGGGATTTCTGAACATATGGGCAAGGGACAGAATGAGACCGCAAAAAAGCGATACCGCGGTGCTTATTGCGAAGGCTTTGGGAGTTATACCCGAGGTCATTATACTTGAAAAAATTGAATTAAGCACAATTATTTCCCCCTGATTGTAATTTTTTATTAAGAATATTTTTATATGCCGTACCGTATTTTGAAAATGAGGCAGGATATATTTTAAGACGTGAAAGCATTTCCGCCGTCCAAAGCGGCATAGCACCCGCGGTTTTAATTTCCATTAAATACATACCGTCGGGCAAAATCAATTCGCCGTAAATACCGTTTTTTAAATCAAGTTCGGTATCGCGGAAAAGAATATCGCTGTCAAATGTCAGCCGCACGTTAGGGTCTTTTTCATCGTAAAAAGCTAGACGTCGGTAAAAAATACCGACCGACGGCAAAAGTGTGCCGTAATAGGCTTTGAAATAATCTATTTCACTTTTAATCTGCGACGGCTTTACAGCGGTTTCGTCCCCGTTCATATAGGAAATACCGCTCTGATAAGAGGTTAAGACGCGTCGCTTATATACAATTCCCTTGTACTTCTTTTTAAGCTCCAAAAAGCAGTCCGATCCGCCCTTTGGAATTCCGTAGGAGCGAAGCCTTAGCTTCTCCTTGTAGACGGGTTTTTCGATTGAGGCTCTTATAATACGCTTGTCAGGCGTATCGTAATAAATACTGCAAACATCGCTTTGCCCGAATTTGTCCGGTATTGTTCTGCTTTTTATCTCACCGAGGACCGAGGAATATTGCTTTTTGCTTAAAATGTATTTATTTTCGTATCTTTTGAAAATTGTCTGAAACATTCTTTTCACCTCTGTGATTAAAATGTAGCATATCAATTTCATACCTCTGTGAACGGTTTTTAAACAAGTTTAACGGAAATTTAACATAATTAACCATTCGACAATTTTCGTTTTTTTATTATAAAAGGTTGACATAATCGCGGCGTAAATATATAATTAATATGTATATTGTTTTTTGTCTCAAAAAAATAAGGAGAAGAAAAATGAACAAAATTTGCAGAATGACCTGCATCTTTTTATCTGTAATAATAATGCTTTCGGCAGCTTTCGACACTACCTTTGGGGTATCTGCCGCTAATGTCGCGTATTATCTTGATGACTATGATGTCAATATCCACGAGGACGCGTCCACAAGCAGTAAAAGCCTCGGCAAGCTTTCTTATGTATGGCTTACTAAAAACGGAGAAAAAAAGGGAACAGACGGCTATGTGTGGTTTAATGTCACATACGGCGATATTACGGGCTATATTCGCAGTGATTTTATAAAAGAAATTACTGTACAGACAGATACAAGCTTTGAAGCACAGCTCGCCGCCTTTCCGGAAAGCTATAGGAGCTACCTGCGCGAGCTTCATGCGGTTTATCCAAACTGGAAATTTTACGCCGATAATATTAATATGACCCTTGATAAGGCGGTCTCGCTTGAGCTTGTAAGAAAGGTCACCGACCTGAAAAGTCTTTCATGGCGTTCAATGGACTTAGGCTCATACGACTGGGGCGACGGGGACACGGGAAAATGGGTTTCGTTGGAAAAAGGCCGTTGGTATTATGTGTCGCGCGAGGTAATAAAATATTATATGGACCCGCGCAATTTTCTGAATGCAAGTTATATCTACATTTTTATGCAGCAGAATTACGATCCCGTGCGCCAGACCGAGGAGGGGCTTCGCAAGGTAATAAGCGGAACCTTTCTTGAAAAGGGCTATGGCGGCGAGAATGACGCATATGTAAAGGATATTATGGCGGCGGCGAGCTCGTCTAAGGTAAATCCGTATATTCTTGCGGGAACGATAATTCAGGAGCAGGGCGTAAACGGTACTTCGGATCTTATTTCGGGTAATTATTCGGGCTATGAGGGTTACTACAATTTCTTTAATATCAGCGCAAACGGCGAAAATCCCACCCTTAACGGGCTTAAATACGCTAAAGACAAAGGCTGGAATACACGCTCTAAGGCTATAGCCGGGGGCGCGCAGTTTTGCGGAAACAGCTATGTAAGCACGGGGCAGAATACATATTTTTATATGAATTACAATATTAAAGAACCGGACAGAATCTGGCATCAGTATGCAACAGCGGTACATGACTCCGCCTCTAAGGGATATAATGTTTCAAAAACCTATGCAGATTTAAAAACGGCTGAGCTTGATTTTCTTATACCTGTTTATAAAGATATGCCTTCGTCTGTATCGGAAATTCCGCCTAAAAATGACAAGCTTAATAATTACTATTTTAATTCAATTTCGGTTTCCGGGCTGACCCCTTCCTTTGACAGGTTTACATACAGCTACGACCTAAAGGTATCCGGAGATACGACGGTAAGTATCACCGTCCCGAGCGGAGCCTCCTACACCGGTGCGGCGAATTATAAACTTAAAAAGGGAAGCAACAGAATTACGCTTTCGGTTAAATCACAGACAGGATATACAAACGGCTATGTTATAGATGTTGAGGCGGACAAAGACTGCGTACTTTATGTGGATACGAGCGGAAAGACTCCTGCCGTTATATGCGGCGATACAAACGACGACGGCAAAATAAACGGCAGAGATTTGGCAAATGTCCAAATGCACATACTTGGCGTGAAGCTCCTCTCGGGCAACGGCTTTTCGGGCGGTGATACAAACGGAGACGGTAAAATTAACGGGAGAGATCTGGCAAACGTCCAAATGCACATTTTGGGAGTAAAACTGCTGGGCTGACGGATTTTACCGTAACGGGTTCGGCTTTTTAATTTAAAATGAAACGGAGACATATACATATTATGAACGGTATAATTAAAAAACTAACCGCGTCGGCGGTATCCGCAGCACTGATTTTCTGCTGCTTTGTTTTCACAGCGTTTGCCGCTGCGAAAACCACGATTGCTTTCAGCAGCAGTAAGCCTAAGGTGAACGACGCTGTTACGGTTACTGTAACTGTAAGCGGAAGTCAAGCGATGTACAGTACGGTATTTAGCGTAAGCTATAATCCCGAGGTACTTCGCTTTGAAAGCGGAGACAGCGCCTCGGGCGGAGCGGGAATGGTAAAGGTAGCGGGCTTACCGAGTGGGGCTTCAAAACAGTCTTATTCGCTTAAATTTACAGCTATCGCTGCCGGCTCATCCTCAATTCAGGCATCAGGCGCGGCGTATTATGAAAATACCGAGGATTCGATAGGCGCTTCTGCCACCCTTACCGTTTTGGACGCCGCTAAATCGGATAATGCAAATTTAAAATCCCTTTCCTTAAGCAAGGGAACGCTGTCACCTAAATTTTCAGCTTCAAAAACCTCTTATACCGCCACGGTTGCAAAAAGCGTTACAGAGGTTAAGATATACGCGACCGCGCAGGACAGCGGCGCCAAGGTCGCCATATCGGGAGAGTCGGCGCTTAAGGAGGGCAAAAACACCCGCACCGTAACGGTTACCGCACCCTCGGGAGCGCAGAAAACCTATACAATAACGATAACCCGCTCGGAGGAAGACACTGCCTCCTCTGAGCCCGATCAGTCCTCAGAGCCCGAGGTGAACCCATATGAAACAACGCTGGACGGCACGACATACACTGTACTAAACGATATTTCAGGAATAACTCTGCCGACAGGCTTTTCTTCTGAAAAGGCTGAATATAACGGTTCAGAGGTCGATGTGGCTAAGGACAAGGACAATAATTACACTCTGTATTACTTAAAATCTGCCGGCGGAGGAAACCCCGAGCCTTATGTCTTAAGTGAGAACAGCAATACCTTTGAAAGGCTGCAATACGCTGTTTTTGGAGATAAAACGTATATTTTTGCTGAAACTCCGGAGGATGAAACAGCGCCCGACGGATATTACGAAACCGCCGTTAAAATAGGAGATTTCAGCGTGAAGGCGTTTGCCGCAAACGATACGGAGCTTACTGATTTTTATTATGTATATTGCTTCTATGAAAACGGTTTCAGGATGTATCGCTATGACTCAAGAGAAAATGTCATTCAAAGGTCGCCGGAGTTTAAGCTGACGTCTGTCGGCGCGGAAAAACTGCCTGACAGCGCGGGATTATCACAGCGCTTTGCCTCACTTTCCGCTAATGCAAAAGTAATCGTAATTGGTTTGCTTATTGCGGCTGTCGGCGCGGTTGCGCTTATCGTTCTTTTAATTCTCAAGCTTATTAGTTCAAGAAAAATGCCTTATGACAGCGATGAAGAAGAGGATGTAATGTTCAAGCCTACTTTTGACGAGGTTTCTGATGAAAGCGGAAATGTGTATTCCGAAGAAAAATCAGAAGACGATAAAAATAACCGACAGTAAAAAAGTGCTGACTTTACACAATAACGTATAAAATTAAAAACCTAATATTTTTATGAAAAAAGCTCGGCTGTTGCCGAGCTTTTTCCATAGGCTGAACCGATCCGAAACCGGGCGGTTTTGCTTTTGCAATCAGAAGTTATTATTGTTATTATTGTTATTCTTGTTCTGATTATTATTCTGGTTGTTCTTATTCTGATTGTTGTTCTGATTGTTCTTATTCTGGTTCTGATTGTTCTGGTTATTCTTGTTCTGGTTATTGTTTTCCATTAAAATCACCCCGCTTTCAACCTGTATTGTTTGCTGAAATGGGGTGAAATATACTATATTTTAAATAATTTTTCCGCGTTTTTCCTTGCCGAAGTGAGCACCTGTTCAACCGTGGTGTTTCTGATTTCGGCGATTTTTTTTGCGGTAAAAAAAATCATTGCCGAATGGTTTATTTCCCCGCGGTAGGGAACGGGGGTTAAATAGGGTGCGTCGGTTTCAAGCAGAAGTCGATCCTCGGGCAGCATCTCAACCACCCCAGGGAGCTTTCGCGCGTTTTTAAAGGTAATAACGCCGCCAATTCCTATATACATACCTATATTAAGTATTTCCCTTGCCATCTCACAACTGCCTGAAAAGCTATGAACAACACCCTTTGGACGGTGCTTTTTTAGAAGCTCGAGCGTGTCGGCGTGCGCCTCACGGTCGTGGACGATAACGGGGAGATTAAGCCTGTTCGCGAGAATTAACTGTTCCTCAAAAATGGCTTTCTGCTTCTCCTTATTGTCGGAAACCCAGTAGTAATCAAGCCCGATTTCGCCTATCGCAACGCATTTTTTATGCCGTGACAGAGCCTCGATTTCCGAAACCGTACCGCCGCCGATATTTTCGGGGTGAACGCCGACCGCGGCATAAATATAGCTGTATTTTTCCGCAAACTCAAGCGCTTTTTTTGAAGACTCGGTATCGCATCCGCAGTTAATTACCCCGCAAACGCCGTGACGGGGCAGATCCTCTAAAAGCTCATCTCGGATTCCGTCAAATTTTTTATCGTCATAGTGGGCGTGGCTGTCAAAAATAATCGGTTTTTTAAGCTGATATTCCTCTAAAAAATCTATCATCTTATTTTACTTCCCGCAGGAACATTGTCTATAAACAACACTTTAACATCGCCGTCGGCACAGTCGGCGGCTAAAATCATACCGTTTGACTCGACGCCGCAAAGCTTCGCGGGCTTTAAGTTAGCCACAACGATTACGGTGTGACCGATAAGCTCCTCGGGTGTGTAATATTTCGCAATGCCCGACGCAACTATTCTGTCCTTACCGCTGCCGTCGTCAAGGGTAAGCTTTAAAAGCTTTTTCGCTTTAGGAATAGGCTCGCAGGCGGTGATTTTTGCAGCTCTGAGTTCAACCTTTGCAAAATCCTCTATTCCGATTTGGGCGATGGAAACAACATTTTCGGCTTTCTCTTCCGCCTTTGCTTTTTCCTCCTGCTCGGCGGCGATTTCGGCAAGCACCTTTTCCGAATCAAGCCGCGCGAAAAGCGGGGAGGGCGTGCCTACGGAATACTCGGTTACAGCGCCGAATGTAAGGGTTTTATCGTTACAGCATAGCTGTGCTTCAATGGATTTTGCGCTGTCGGGGATAACGGGGGAGAGCATAATCCCGATAAGGCGGATACATTCGAGCAGATTGTAAAGCACCTTACTGAGCTCCGCGTGGCGGCTTTCATCCTTTGCGAGCGCCCAGGGGGCGGTTTCGTCGATGTATTTGTTACAGCGCTTTGCAAGGCTCATTACCGCGTCGCAGGCGTCGGCATTGTGATATGAGTCCATAAGCTCATAATATTTTTCAATTGTCTCCTTGGCGGTCTTAATAAGGTCTTTGTCACAGTCCTCGGTGTTTTCGCCCGCTGTTACCTTGCCGTCAAAGTATTTATTCGTCATCGCGACCGAGCGGTTTACAAGGTTTCCGAGGGTGTTCGCAAGGTCGGAATTGTACTTTGAAATAAAGCTTTCATAGGTTATTGTGCCGTCCTGAGCGTAGGGCATTTCAGAAAGGAGGTAGTACCTCACCGCGTCAATGCCGAAGCGCTTTGCCATATCGTCGGCGTAGATAACATTACCGCGCGATTTGGACATTTTGTCTTCACCGACCAAAAGCCACGGGTGACCCAAAACCTGCTTTGGCAGGGGAAGTCCCAGCGCCATTAATATGATAGGCCAGTAAATTGTATGGAAGCGCACAATATCCTTGCCGATAACATGCAGGTCTGCGGGCCAGAGCTTGTCAAACTGCACGCTCGAGCCGTCGGGGTCGTAGCCTACACCCGTAATATAGTTTGAAAGTGCGTCAAGCCACACATAGACAACGTGCTTGTCGTCAAACGGAACGGGTATGCCCCACTTAAAGGAGGTGCGCGAAACGCAAAGGTCCGAAAGTCCGGGCTTTAAGAAGTTGTTTATCATCTCGTTTTTGCGGGATTCGGGTTTTATAAAATCAGGATTCTGTTCATAGTATTCGAGTAGTCTTTCCTGATATTTGCTAAGCTTTAAAAAGTAAGCCTCCTCCTTTGCGTCCACAACCTCTCTGCCGCAGTCGGGGCATTTGCCGTCAACTAACTGCGACGGAGTGAAAAAGGACTCGCAGGGAACGCAGTACTTGCCCTCATAATGACCTTTGTAAATATCCCCTTGGTCGTAGAGCTTTTTAAATATTTTCTGTATAACCTTTTCGTGGTAATCGTCGGTCGTGCGGATAAACTTGTCATAGCTTGTGTTAAGACTGTCCCACACAGCTCGGATTTCACCCGAAATCTTATCAACGTATTCTTTCGGTGTAATACCCTCAGACTTGGCAATTTCCTCAATCTTCTGTCCGTGCTCGTCAGAACCCGTCATCAGATATACGTCAAAGCCCATCATACGCTTGTAGCGTGCTATCATGTCCGCTAACACTATATCGTATGCGTTGCCGATGTGCGGCTTGCGGGAGGTATAGGCAATCGCGGTGGTGATGTAAAACTTTTTCTTTTGTGACATAATTATTCCTCCTATGGCTTTTGAGTCAAATATAAGATGTAAGCGACGGCGGTTGAAGCAAGGCTGTATAATAAAATCGTGACCCCGCTCATAAGCGAGCCCGAGCCGTCAAAAGACATGTAGGTGAACAGCACCGCGCCCAAAACCGATGAGATTACATAAAGAACGGTAAGTAAGATATTAGATTTTTTTATCCTTGAGGCGTTGCTTATAATTGCGGCAAGTCCCATAGGATTTCCCTTGTACGCTGCGGGGGCAGAGCAGGCGGAGGCGGGTGTGACCGCGTTTTTATACATATGACAGCCCGCGGCGCTCATAACCTTTACCGAATCGTCATAAAGCCCTATATAGTCGCAAATCATTTCTTCGGTCATATTCGGGTCGGAGCTGTTTATTAACATTGTGACCCCAAGTGCCGAAACGCGCCGTAATTCCTTTGCTATATCCTCGCGTACGGTGTAACGCACGGTTAAGAGGGCGCACGCCTTGTCCTGTGAGGCAACATAAACAGGAAACAGTCCCTGACGGAGTATTTTTCGGTCTACCTCGACGCTCGGAACCTCGATTCCGTGCGCCTCCATAAGGGTGCGGTTTCCAATGAAAAGCAAACGGTTGTCAACCCAGCCCGAAATACCCATTCTGTCCTCGTATTTTACGGTGTCGGAATTCGGAAGAACAACGTTTCCGCCCGTACCCGCTATTTTTTTAAATATCGGGGCTAACGGACTTGACATAGCCTCCGTAAGCGAGGCGGCGCGGATTATCGTGTCGTCAATGCTATTGTCCGACAGAATCTGAAGCTGATGCATTTGCACCGTGCCCGAGGGGAAAAGCTCGTCTGCCCCGAAAACCACAGCGTTTGCGTTTTCAATCCGCTCCGCACCTGTTTTTCCGGCAATCATGGCTCCGAAACGGGAGAGACGCTTTGACGAAGAATAAAGCGGCAGGCTGTCTACCATAAATATTATGGGAACTGCGGCGAAGCACTGAATTGCCGCCGCGCTGTAAAAGCCGTATAAAATACCGTCAAAGTAAGAGGCGCAGGCAAAGCCGACAATAAGGGAAAGCAGGAGCGAAATCACCGTTACGATAGGCAGTTTGCCGGCTAAAAATACTCGGAAGGTGGAATATTTCATATAATCGTTTATATGCCTTGTTTTTTGCGGAGCGGCTGCAAGTACATCACCGTCAATAGAGTTTTTCGCCATTGCAAAGGTGACCGCCTGATCGCCTATAAGCTTGACCGCGCGTTTAGGAGAGGAAGCGGAAATTTGCTTAAATCCCGAAAGCATATAGGCGGCGCTCATAAAGGAGCAGAGTGCGCGGACAGAGAGTATTGCCGCGCCGAGCAGTATAAGGTCAAGCGCAATCTCGTTTTTTAATATCGCGGCGACAGAGTAGGCGATAACCGATAATGAGGCGGTAACGGCTAAGACATCGGGATTTGCGCGGCGGCTGAAAATTTTAGGAAGACTTTTAAACATATCCGCGTTAATAAGGGTTATTATTCCCAAAACCGCCGTGCATATTATATTTGCCGCTTTGGTATTGCTAAGCAGTATCTCAGACATAAATGGAAGCTTGGCGGCAGAGAGCAAAATCAGTAAGAATACCGAGAAAACCGTTCTTAAAAAGGCGGCGCGTTTTTTGAGCGAAAGCTGCCTTAAAAACCGCTTTGCGTGTTTTTCATCGGTAAATTCTTCCTTCGGTATGTATTCTTCAAACTCAGATTGTTCAAGCTGTACTTCGCTTTCAGCCGAGCTTTCATCTGTTTTGGGAAGACCGGTGAGCTCCCCCGTTAAATCTATGGGTCTTGTCTGCGAGCTTACGCTGATTCGGGCGGTATTGTCCGCGTCTGATACCGGAGTGAATTTGATTGTTGAGGTGCTGTGCATATCGGGCTCGTCTGATTTTACCGAAGAAGCTTCGATGTCAATGTCCGATATAATATTTGATACGTTTGTTTGAATATGCTGTACCTTAGGCATTGCGGGAACTACGTCATCAAAAACCTCCTGCTCCGATTTATTACTGCTTTCGGTTTCGGCGGGAGATTTAACAGGCGTTTCGGTTTTGCTGTATTTCCCGAGATCGTCAAAGGCTATTTCATACTTTTCAGAGAGCTTGTCAAGCGTTTTTTTGCTTTCGTTGTTTAAAATTTCTGCGACGCTTTCAAGCTTATATGTGGGAGCAGACCGCATAGCTGAGTCTCCGCCCTCGTCGTCTAAGATAAATGGACGGCACTTTTCAAGCAGAGACTTTTCGCGCGGCGGGGTTTCCTTTGTCGGTGCGGGATAAGCGTCGGGTTTTTTATCTGATTTGGCCTCAAGCATACGCTTTTTAAGTGATTCAAGCGCGTCCGTTGAAGTGATTTCACCCTCCTCGGAATTTGATGAAAAGCCTAATACCTCATCAGGCGTTAGAGCGTGTTCGGGACGCGGAGCGCTGTGATCACCCAAATAGAAAGAGTTATCACTGTCGCTTTCCAATAGCGAAAAAAGCTCCTCATTTTGTTTTTTTGAAAAAAAGCTCATAGTTGCCTCCTTTTCCGAACAACCTCGTACATAAGCACGCCCGCCGCAACCGAGGCGTTGAGCGAATTAATTTTCCCAAACATAGGCAGGCTTATTATCGCGTCGCACTTTTTGGCGGTAAGCGCGCCGATTCCGCTACCCTCGTTGCCGATTACAAGGGCTAAGGGAGTATCAAAATCAGTCTTTGTGTAGTCCTCGCCGTTCATATCCGCACCGAAAACCCACAGTCCGCGCTCTTTAAGCGAGTCTATCGTATTTGCAATATTTGTGACCCTTGATACTGGCATATACTCAAGTGCGCCGCAGGCCGCTTTTGCAACGGTTGCGTTAAGAGAGGCGCTCCTGCGTTTAGGTATTATAATTCCGTGAGCGCCGCAAATTTCGGCGGTTCTGATAATCGCGCCCAAATTATGAGGGTCTTCAATTTCATCACAGATTATTATAAAAGGTTTTTCGTCTCTTTTCTCGGCAAGGGCAAAAATATCGTCAACCGTGGCATATTCCTGCGAGGCGAACATAACCGCCACGCCCTGATGATTAGCTCCCCCGCAGTAGTAATCGAGCTTTTGAGGGCTTACCTCCTTTATAAGAATCCCTTTAGCGCGGCATTTTGCAATTATTGCGGCGACCGAGCCGCCCGTAATGCCGTGAGCTACAAGCAGACGGTCAATTTCTCTGCCCGACCGCACCGCCTCGAGTACGGGGTTTCTGCCGCATATTATATTTCCTGTGCGCCCTGTTTCATTATTCTGCATTTTTATTATCCTTTATAAACATTATATTCCGACTATAAATTATAACACAAAGTTTAAAGAATTAAAATAGGCAATTTTATTAATAAACCGAAAATATGAAGAAATAATATATGTAAAAGTAAATTAATGTAAATTCGGAGGCAATGTTATGACGGACAGGAAGATAGCAAGGGTAGAGGGCTTTGAACTGATGGATTCAAGGGGCAATCCTACGGTCGGGGCAAGGGTTACTCTTAATGACGGGAGCACGGGCTTTGCACTTTCCCCATCAGGCGCGTCCACAGGCATTTACGAGGCGCACGAAATGCGTGACGGCGACAAAAGCCGCTACGGAGGTAAGGGGGTTTTAAAGGCGGTAAGCGCAATTAACGACGAAATAGCCCCGGCGCTGATAGGACTTGAAACGGTTAATCAGCGCGCGGCAGATGAATGTATGATAATGCTTGACGGCACAGAAAACAAAAAAAGGCTTGGAGCAAACGCAATTCTCGCTGTTTCCCTCGGTCTTGCAAAAGCCGCCGCGGCATCCTACGGTATACCGCTTTACCGATATTTGGGCGGCATAAACGGCAGCGTGCTGCCGCGGCCTATGATGAATATCTTAAACGGCGGCGCGCACGCGGCTAACAACATCGATATCCAGGAGTTTATGATTATACCTTATAAGGCGGAAAGCTTTACGGAGGGTCTTCGTCAGTGCGGAGAGATTTACCATGCGCTGGGATCTATTCTTAAAGAAGAGGGCAAGGGCAGCGGCGTCGGCGACGAGGGCGGCTTTGCACCGGACCTTAATTCCGACGAGGCGGCAATAGAGCTTATTGTAAAGGCGATAGAAAGGGCGGGCTACACTACCGACGAAATAAAAATCGCACTGGATGTAGCCTCAAGCGAGTGGTATTCGGACGGCGGCTATTTACTGCCAAAGAGAGACAAAAGAATGTCTGCTGAGGAGCTTATAGGCTATTACAGCGACCTTATCTCAAAGTACCCGATAATCTCGATTGAGGACGGTACTGCTGAGGAGGACTGGGAGGGCTGGCAAAGGCTTACCTCCGCTTTGGGAGATAAAATACAGCTTGTCGGAGACGATCTTTTTGTAACTAACACCTCAAGGCTTAAAAAAGGAATAGAGCTTGGCGCCGCAAATTCGATACTTGTAAAGCTTAACCAGATAGGCACGCTTACAGAGACACTTGATGTTATAGAGCTTGCAAAAAATCACGGCTACACAGCAGTAATATCTCACCGCTCGGGAGAGACCGAGGACACAAGCATTGCCGACCTTGCCGTGGCAGTAAATGCGGGACAGATAAAAACGGGCGCGCCCTGCCGCACCGACAGGGTTGCAAAGTATAACAGGCTTTTGATGATAGAAAGCGAGCTGAAAATAAATTAAAGCAGGAACGGGGAGACCCACTCTATAAGCATATTTATTAAACGGCGGGAGATTTGACTCCCGCCGTTTAAAATAAAAATAAGTTGTTTTTTTATTTTTTTGTGGTATAATGATGTGTACGCTTAATATTTGTATTACTCTGCGGCAAACTGAAAGGAATGCTGATATATGTATTTCGGAAAAGTGTGGAATAATGTTCTCGGCTTTTTTAGAATAAGGGTACCTGAATTTTTCAAAACTGATTTTGAAGTCGTATCGACAAAGCGTTCAAAAATTATCGGCTCTGTTATTTGCCTTGTTACGCTTATCGCGGTCATACTTGATGTAGGCGCATATACATCTCAGGAATTTGCGTCAAAATGGCTCTTGCTCGCCTTTGCGCTTCTGTGTCCCTTTATTTTGGGCTTTACTGCGTCGTTTTCGGTTATTATTAAAAATGACCTGTTTAATAAAATATGGCATATAGTCTTTATGCTGCTGATGCCCTTTGTGACCATAACTATGACCGAATGTCTTAACGATGTGTTTATATACGATATGACCTATTTGGGATTTTTAGGGAATTATCTGCTGGTCGTTATTATGTATTTTATCGTTTTTGCAATTACGGGCAGCTTTAGGGTTTCGTATCTTACGGTAAATCCGATTTTGTTTGGATTGGCGGTTGCTCATAGCTATATAATGGACTTCCGCGGCACACCGTTTCTTCCGATGGACTTTTTAAGCATAAAAACGGCGGCGGGAGTTGCGAATACTTATAATTATACGCCGACCTACAAGGTAATGACTGCGTCGCTTATCTTCATTTTCATAATTATAATAGGCGTTAAGACCAAAACTCCTAAATACAATCTGATTACAAAAATAGTTTCCCGAGCCTTTACGGGAACCTTTGCGGCGGTGCTTTTAATACTGTTTTATTTTACAAGCGTTTTTGCCGATATGGGTGTAAAACCCGACTTCTGGAATCAGACGAGGGGTTACCACAATTACGGCTTCGCCTTTAACTTTTTTTGCAATACGAAGTATATGTATATGTCGGAACCTAACAACTATAACCCCGACGAGCTTGAGAACTATGTAAACAGCGTGGTGGACAGTTCTTCAGACAATAACGATAACAGGCAGGAAGATTACGGCAAGCCGAACGTTATCTGCATAATGAACGAGTCGCTCGCGGACTTGAGTATACTTGGAAATCTTACTGTTAACGAGGACTATATGCCTTTTATAAGGAGTCTTACCGAAAATACCGTTAAGGGCAATCTTTATGTTCCGGTAATCGGAGCCGGCACTTCCAACACCGAGTTTGAGTTTTTGACGGGACACACGACGGCATTTCTGCCTTCGGGAAGCAATGCTTATATGCTCTATATTAAAAATCCCATCGCCTCGCTTGTCTCTACCCTTGAAGCGCAGAAATATTCTTCCTACGCACTGCACCCCTATTATGCGATGGGCTGGAACCGTACCGATGTTTATAAGTATTTAGGCTTTAACAAATTTACAAGCCTTGAGGATATTATGGATATTTCGCTTATGCGGGAGTATCAGGATAAAGGCAGCGACCCGAACTACCTGCAGGGTTTGGTAGAACAGTACTATCCGGGCAGAAATATGCTTCTGCGCCAGTATATCAGCGATTCCTACGACTATAAGCTGCTTATAGAGGATTATGAGAACCGCGATAAATCCCAACCTTATTTTGCCTTTAATGTTACAATGCAGAACCATGGCGGCTATACAACAAGCTGTGTGAATTTCGACGAGTCGATTTACGCTACCTCGGTTTCTAAAAGTTACACAAAGGCTAACAAGTACCTTTCGCTTGTAAGGGCAAGCGACAACGCCTTTAAAGAGCTTATAGAGTATTTTAAAAACGTCGACGAGCCTACGATTATCTGTATGTTTGGAGACCACCAGCCCTCTGTTGAAACAGAGTTTATCGCCGAGGTTATGGGGGTTGACAGCCTTTCGGGACTTAATCCTGAGCAGGAGCAGCTACGCCACGTTACGCCATTTATCATTTGGGCGAACTACGGTATTGAGGAGCGTCAGATTGATAAGCTTAGCTCAAACTATCTTTCCTCGCTGGTTTTAGAGATTGCAGGAATAAAGCTTACCGAATATAATAAGTACCTCTTGAAGCTTTCTCAGACCCTGCCTGTAATAGACACGGTAGGCTATATCGACAACCAAGACAACTATTATAAGTGGAGCGATGTATCACCCTATAGCGCATTGCTTGACGAGTATGAGAAAATCCAGTACAATAATATTTTCGACCGGGAAAATATGAATTCGGATATATTCTATATTGACGGATATGTTCCCGAGGAGGTTTCTTCGGAGGACAGCTCCGCTACGGAAGAGGGCGCATGATGATTAACACGACGCTTTGCCATATTGAAAAGGACGGAAAGTACCTAATGCTCCACCGCGTGAAAAAGGATAACGACCTAAATCACGACAAATGGGTGGGAATCGGCGGAAAATTTGAGGATAAGGAGAGTCCGGAGGACTGCAATCTCCGCGAGGTAAAAGAGGAGACGGGGCTAACCCTTAATTCATGCCGGTATTGCGGAATTGTCACCTTTATTTCGGATAAATGGGAAACTGAATATATGCACATTTTTCATTCGGACGATTTTTCGGGTACGGTTACTGACTGTGATGAGGGAAGGCTTGAATGGGTAGAAAAGCAAAGGCTCTATACGCTTCCGATTTGGGAGGGAGACAGGATTTTTCTGCGTTTGATAGATGAAAAAGCGCCTTTTTTCTCGCTCAAGCTCGAATATATCGGAGATACCCTTGTGAATGCTGTCCTGAACGGTAAAAAGCTATGAAAATATTAGTAAGCGCCTGCCTTTTAGGGGTGGGATGTCGGTATGACGGAAAATCGAAGCCTGCTGACGAGGTTATCGCACTTAGTAAAAAATACGAACTTATTCCCGTATGCCCCGAGATATTGGGAGGACTTCCGACTCCGAGGATACCTTGCGAGATAAGGAACGGCAGGGTGATAAACCGCGAGGGTGAGGACAAAACCGCGGAATATACCCGCGGAGCTAAGGAAGTATTGCGGCTTGCACGGCTTTTAAACTGTACTGCGGCTGTTTTAAAGAAAAAAAGTCCCTCCTGCGGAGAAGGAGAGATCTATGACGGAAGCTTTTCGGGCAAAATTACCCAAGGGGATGGCATTTGTGCCGCACTTCTTAAGAAAAACGGAATAAGAATTTTAAACGAAACGGAAATAAATAAATTACAGGACGGTGGATTATGAACATTTGTCTTTACGGGGCGTCAAGCAGCTCGATAGCAAAGGCCTACATTAACCCAACCGAGGCGTTGGGAGAAAAAATGGCTGACAGAGGACACACACTTGTTTTTGGCGGCGGAGCGGCGGGCCTTATGGGCGCGGCGGCGCGGGGAGCGTACTCGCACGGAGGAAAAATAATCGGAGTTGTGCCCTCGTTTCTTAATGTGGACGGAATCCTGTTCGATAACTGCGACGAGCTTATTTTCACCGATACTATGAGGGAGCGCAAGCAGCTTATGGAGGAAAAATCCGACGCGTTTGTAATGACCCCGGGAGGGCTCGGCACGTTTGATGAGTTTTTTGAAATTTTAACCCTAAAGCAGCTTGGCAGACATTCAAAGCCTGTTGCCGTTTTCAATATTAACGGATATTTTGACAGCCTTGTCGCACAGCTTAATAACGCGGTGTATAAGCAGTTTATGACCCCCGAAGCATTGGAGCTTTGCCTTTTTACCGACAATGTGGACAAGCTGATTAATTACCTTGAGGATGTCGCGGCGGCACATTCACGGGCGAGAATTTATAAAATTTTATAAAGCTGAAAACGGACCTCTCAAATTACTTGAGAAGTCCGTTTTAAATTTTGCAATTATTGTTTAAAAGCCCAAAAGCTTTGTTCCGCTCTCGGTAAGTCCCTTAAGTTTGTTTTCGGATTCGGAACAGGTATGTCCGACCGAGCCGATATAAAGCTTAATTTTAGGTTCTGTACCCGAAGGACGGACTATTAATGAACAGCCGTCCTCCATATAGAAGCAGAGTACATTTGAGCGCGGAAGAGTGATTTTTTTCTCGCCGCCGTTTTTGATGTCTCGGCTTACGGAGGTTTCGTAATCGTCGAATTTTACAACTGCTGAACCGTTTATTTCGGTCGGAGTCTCGTTTCTAAGGGCTTCCATCATACCCTTTATCTGCTTCATACCGCTTTCTCCCTCGCAGGTAAAGCTCTTCTGCGCGCAGATGTAATAGCCGTACTTTTTGTAAAGTCCGTCGAGCACCTCGATAAGGTTTTTGCCCCGCGTTTTGTAGTAGGCTACCATCTCGCAGATAAGCATTGAGGCGATAACCGCGTCCTTATCGCGCACATATGTGCCGCCTAAATAACCGTAGCTTTCCTCAAATCCGAAGACAAAGCGGTTTTCCTCGCCTTTCTTTTCAAGCAGCGTTATCTGCTCGCCTATAAACTTAAATCCCGTAAGCACATCGATAAGCTCACAGCCGTAGTTTTCGGCGATTTTGCGGCAAAGCTCGGTTGAGACTATGGTTTTAACCGCAAGCGGGTTTTTAGGCAGCGTGCCGTTTTCGGTTCTTCTCTCTAGCACGAAATCGAGCAACAGAGCGCCGACGTCGTTGCCCGAAAGCAGCTTATACTCGCCGCCGTCGCGAACCGCTATTCCCACGCGGTCGCAGTCGGGGTCGGTCGCAAGCAGTAAATCGGGTTTAATTTTGTCCGCAAGCTTTAAAGCGCACTCGAACGCCTGACGGATTTCGGGATTCGGGTAGGGGGCGGTGGGGAAATTGCCGTCGGGCAGCTCCTGCTCGGGCACTACCGTAACATTTGTAACCCCTGTCTTCTTTAAAATGCGCCTTACGGGTTTGTTTCCGCTGCCGTGGAGCGGGGTGTAGATAACCTTTAAAGCTTCAACGTCCGCTTCGGGAGCTACTCTGCAGGCAAGCACGCAGTTTAAGTATTCTTCAATAATATCGTCTCCGATATATTCGATTTTTCCCTCTGCTACCGCCTCGTCGAAATCAACCGTCTTTACATCGTCGAATATATCGACCTTATTCATAATAGAAAGCACATAATCCGCCGCCTCAAGACCTAACTGACAGCCGTCGGGACCGTATGCCTTGTAACCGTTGTATTTGGCGGGATTGTGGCTCGCGGTGACTACAACGCCCGCGTCGCACTTAAGCCTTCTTACCGCAAAGGAGAGCATAGGCGTGGGCATAAGCTCTTTGTAAATATAAACCTTAATTCCGTTCGCCGCGAAAATTGAAGCGGCGGTTTTTGCAAAAAGGTCACTTTTAATGCGGCTGTCGTACGCGACGGCTATACTGCCGTTTTCGGATACCGAATTAACATACGCCGCAAGCCCTTGAGACGCCTTGCCCACTGTATATATGTTCATACGGTTTGTTCCCGCGCCGATAACGCCGCGAAGACCTCCCGTACCGAATTCAAGGTCCTTGTAAAACGCGTCTGAAATTGCTTCCTCGTTGTCCTTTATGCTTATAAGCTCCTTTACTAAATCGGAGTCCTTTACAGCCTTTTCACACCATAATTTATATTTTTCGTTGACCATAAATCTGTGCCCCCCTGTATTATATTAGCCTGTATGGTTTTATTATAGCAAAAAAATCTGTCGATAACAAGCGGTTTTAAAAGAATTTATAATATTTGCAAAATCTTGCTGATTGTGATATAATAAATTTGATTATATTTGAGGGGTGAAGCAAATGTCTGAACGCAAACGCGGAATAAGGATTCAAACCCGAATTATTATCTCTGCTTTACTGCTTTTATTACAGCTGGTTTTCCTTTTTTACGTACTTTACGATGTTACCGCAAAGTCTGTGGCGTTATACTCCCTTTCAATGATTGCGGGTACTGTAACGGTTATCTATATTTTAAACCGCCGCGGTAATCCCGACCATAAAATCGCCTGGATTATTTTTATACTGATATTTCCTGTTTTCGGCATCTCTGTTTTTCTCTTATGGGGAGGCGGAAGAGTTTTACCGCATCTGCGCAGAAAGATGGAAAAATGCGAATCACATTATCTTCCTTATCTAAAGGAGGACCCGAAGGTAAGGGACAGGCTCCATTATTATGATATGTTCCATTCCCGCCAGGCTGACTACCTTTCGGGTGAATCGGGTTATCCGCTTTACGGCAATACCGAAACCGAATATCTTTCTCCGGGTGAAAAAATACTCGAAAAAATGCTTTCCGAGCTAAGCAGAGCGGAAAAATATATTTTTATGGAATTTTTTATCCTTGCGGAAGGCTATATGTGGGACGAGATACACAAACTACTTTTGCAAAAGGTTAAAGCGGGTATAGAGGTTAGAATAATTTTCGACGATTTTGGTTCTATAAAGCGCCAGCACAGGGACTTTATTAAAAATCTGCGCGACGAGGGTATGGCCGTATCGGTATTTAACCCCATAAAGCCGTCTATGAATATATTTATGAATAACCGAAGCCACCGCAAAATTGTGGTGATAGACGGTGAAACCGCCTTTACAGGGGGGTTTAACATAGGGGATGAGTATATCAACCGTATGGTGCGCTTCGGTAATTGGCTCGACAGCGGAATAATGCTTAAAGGCGAAGCGGTAAGGAGCTTTCTTGCAATGTTCCTATGTATGTGGGAGTTCACGACAAAGGAGCAGCTTGACATCAATTCTTACTTAGCAGATTATAAAGCCGAGGACAGCGGCTTTGTTCTGCCCTATTGCGACGACCCGCTTAACGACAAAAACCCCGCCGAGGGTATTTATATGCAGATATTAAACACCGCGCAGAAATATGTATATATAGCCTCGCCGTACCTTATAATTGATAATACTATGACCTCTATTTTAAGAATGGCGGCGAAATCGGGGATAGATGTGCGTATAGTCACCCCGCATATTCCCGATAAATGGTATGTCCACCCGGTCACTCAGTACAATTATTTAGAGCTTTTGGAGGCCGGAGTAAGAATTTACGAATACACCCCCGGGTTTATTCACTCTAAGCTTTTTGTTTCGGACGACAAAATAGCGACCGTCGGCACCGTTAATATGGATTACAGAAGCTTTATTTTCCACTTTGAATGTGGGGCTTGGATATGCGATAACAACACGGTTCTTGACATAAAGAACCAATTTGAGGATATAATTTCAAAATCGCAGGAAATAAAAATAGAGGAATGGAAAAAGCGCCCTCTTTCAATGCGCTTAAAGCAAGCAATTTTGCATATATTTGCTCCGTTTATGTAATAATGCTTACAGAATGTAGAAAGCTTCTTCAATATTTCGACATTCAGCCGCCGTTATTGACATTTTAATAATTTGCTGATATAATGTATATAACGAAACGAGGTGCTTATCATATGAAAGGTTTTCTAAAATTTATGATGTCTGCTTTCGCCGTGTTCGCCGCGGCGGTCGGCGCGCTTGTTATAATCGATAAGCTTGCCAATCAGAACCGAATCGAGGGCAATTACCTCGAGTGCGACGGTTCAGACGAAATGTAGACGGGAGGCTTCCAAGCGGGAAGCCTTTTATTATATTCGTAAAAATCCCTAATATTGTGCTAAATAACGAATTTTTTTTGATTTTATTTAATTTTTGTTATTATTTTATATATGATATACAATTTTCGCATAAATTATAGTTGCAGTTATATCTTGAAAAAGTGTTTTGAATATTGTATTATTTACTTGTAAATAATAACCTAAAGTATTATATGAAATTATGAGGAGATGCTGTTATGACCAAATATACCGTTTCCGCCCTTTCGGCAATGATTGAGCGAAAGCTGTCGCATAATTTCGGCGTGACCCCGTCGCAGGCGTCCGACGAGCTTTTCTATAAGGCCTGCGTGCTGGTTCTGCTTGAAATTATGAATGACCGCCGCGCAGAATTCAAGAAAGCTGCAGATGAGCAGGAAGCAAAAACCGTTTATTATCTGAGTATGGAGTTTTTGATGGGACGTTCCCTTAAAAACAATCTTTACAATTTAGATCTTACCGACACTATGGCAAAGGCTTTGGCAAAATTCAAGGTAAAGCTTGATAAGCTTTACGATTTCGAGCCTGACGCGGGGCTCGGTAACGGCGGACTCGGACGTCTTGCCGCCTGCTTCCTTGACGCGCTCTCAACAGGAAGCTACCCTGCAATGGGCTACTGTATACGCTATGAGCTTGGTATTTTTCGTCAAAAGCTGGTTGACGGCTGGCAGACCGAGATGCCCGATTTCTGGCTGCCCGGAGGCGGAGTATGGCTTGAACAGCGTCCGACCGCGGCGGTTGACGTTAATTTTGACGGCAAGATAAACGAGTGGTGGGACGGCAGCTATCACCACATTGAGCATACAGGTTACCACACCGTTCACGCCGTTCCGTACGACCTTATGGTTGCGGGCAAGGACGGCAAAACCGTAAATGTCCTGCGCCTTTGGAGCGCGGAATGTCAGGACTTTGATATGTCCGCCTTTAATCAGGGCGACTATGTCCGCGCACTTGAACAGCGCGCTATGACCGAGACCATTTCAAAGGTACTTTACCCCGAGGACAATCATATTGAGGGTAAGTCGCTGAGGCTTCGTCAGCAGTATTTCCTCGTTTCCGCGTCGGTTCAGGATATTTTAAACCGCCATTTAAGAAAATATAATACGCTCGACAACCTGCCCGATAAGGTGGCCATTCACATTAACGACACCCACCCGACCCTCTCAATCCCCGAGCTTATGCGCTTTTTGCTTGACGAGTGCGGCTATGGCTGGGATAAGGCGTGGGATATCGTGACCCGCACCGTGGCTTACACCAACCACACCATTATGTCAGAGGCGCTCGAGTGCTGGCCCGTTGAGCTTATCAAGGAGCGTATTCCCAGAATTTATCAGATAATTAAGGAAATTGACCGCCGCTTTAAGGGCGAGGTTCTCTCTCGCACGGGCGACCCGTTGACCGTAGAGCGCACCGCGATTATTCAGAACGGCGTTATCAGAATGGCAAACCTCTGCGTTGCCTCCTGTCATACCGTAAACGGCGTTTCCAAGCTTCACAGCGAAATTCTTGTGAATGAGCTTTTCACCGATTACGCGAAAATGACCCCCGAAAAATTCACTAACGTAACAAACGGTATCGCCCACAGGCGCTGGCTGTGTCAGGCTAACCCGGCGCTGACCTCTTACCTTACCGAGCTTATCGGAAACGGCTTTGTGATGAACGCCGCGGAGCTTGAAAAGCTTATGGAATACAAGGACGACAGCGCGGTACTCGAAAAATTACAGGAAATCAAGCGTCGGAACAAGGTTCGCTTTGCCGATTACGTTAAGGATAAGACCTCTATCGTCTTAGACCCCGATTCTATTTTCGATATGCAGGTTAAACGGCTTCACGAATACAAGCGTCAGCACCTTAACGCCCTTAACATTATTTCGGAATACCTCTATTTAAAGAATAACCCGAACGCCGACTTTATTCCCAAAACCTATATTTTCGGCGCAAAGGCGGCACCCGGCTACCTCTTTGCGAAAGAGATTATTCAGATGATTTATAAGCTTTCGACAGTTATTGATAATGACCGCACAGTAAGCGACAAGCTTAAAATTCTCTTCCTTGAGGATTACCGTGTAACATTGGCTGAGCTTATGATTCCTGCCGCCGATATAAGCGAGCAGATATCATTGGCTTCTACCGAGGCGAGCGGCACGGGCAATATGAAGCTTATGATGAACGGCGCGATTACTCTCGGTACAGAGGACGGAGCTAATGTTGAAATTCACAAGGCGGTAGGGGACGACAATATAATCATCTTCGGTATGCAGACCCCCGAGGTTCTCTCTCTCCAGAAGAACGGCTACTCACCCGCTCAGTATTACAACAACAATCCCGAGCTTCGCGAAGCGCTCGACTTTATAGGCAAGGGCATTGCAGGACAGACGTTTGACAATATTTACAGTTCGCTGAAAAGCCATGACCGCTATATGGCGTTAGCCGACTTTGCCGACTATCGGAAAGCTCAAAGACGGGCAAGCACGCTTTATGCCGACAGGAATAAATGGAATAAGATGTCGCTTGTGAATATTGCGAAGTCAGGAATCTTCTCGGCAGACCGCTCAATAGGCGATTACGCCGAGAATATCTGGCACTTAAAGCCTGTTAAGTAATTTATGGAACATTATCCTTTTGATTCAAGAAATCCGCTTTACCGCAATAAATTAGGTGCTTTAGCCGAGGGGGAAACCCTTCGGCTAAAGCTGTTGTTACATAATGACGCCCGCGTTCACTCGGCTTTTTTAATTCTCCGCGACGACAGCGGCGATACCGTACGCGAGGCTAAAATGAACGCGGGGGACGAGCTTGACGGCTACCGTTTCTACGAGTGCGAAATAACTCTTTCTGAGGGGCTTTATTGGTATCAGTTCCGTTATACGAGCGATTACGGCGAGTTTAGGGTTGTAAAAAGCGATCATTCTCTCGGTATTGTTGCAAACGAGGGAGACTGGTGGCAGCTTACGGTATATAACCGCGATTACTTGACCCCCGACTGGCTCGACGGCGGGATTATTTATCAGATTTTTCCTGACAGATTTTTTAATTCCAAAACTCCGAAGTCCAATATTCCGAAAGACAGATTCTTGTGTGAGGACTGGCAAAAACAACCCGAATACCGCCAAACGGAAGATAAATGTACTTTAGGCAACGACTATTACGGCGGCGACCTTATGGGAATAGAAAAAAAGCTCCCTTATTTACAGGAGCTGGGGGTAAGTTGTATATATTTAAACCCTATTTTCGAGGCGCACTCCAACCACCGCTACAACACGGCAGACTATTTTAAAATCGACCCGCTGCTCGGCACCGAGGAGGATTTGATTTCGCTTGTTAACGAAGCACGGCGGCATGGAATTGCGGTAGTATTAGACGGCGTTTTTTCCCACACGGGGGACGACAGCCGATACTTTAACGGCAAAAACCGTTATGATACGGTCGGGGCGGCAAATTCTCCCGATTCTCCTTACCGCAGCTGGTATAAGTTCGGTAATTACCCTACGGGTTATTCCTGCTGGTGGGGCGTGCCGTCGCTTCCCGAAACCAACGAGGACGATTTATCCTTCTCAAGCTTTATAACGGGCGAAAACGGGGTTATCAGGTATTGGCTTAAAAGAGGAGTTAAGGGCTGGCGGCTCGATGTCGCGGACGAGCTGCCCGACGGCTTTCTTGATAAAATCCGTCTTGCCGTTAAGGCGGAAGGGGAGGAAAGCTACCTTTTAGGCGAGGTTTGGGAGGACGCAACAAATAAAATTAGCTACGGCAGCCGCCGCCGATTCTTAAGGGGCAGACAGCTTGATTCGGTTATGAATTATCCCCTTGCCGAGGCGATAATTAACTTTGTAAAGGGCGGTAATTCCCGAGATTTAATTGATACCGTGCTACAAATACTCGAAAATTATCCGCCTCAGTCGGTAAAGCTTTTGATGAACCATATCGGCACCCACGACACCGCGCGGATTCTTACCCGTCTTGCAAAGGACGGCACTGTAGGCGACCGTGAGTGGCAGTCACGGCAAGAACTTACTTCCGAGGAATACGAGCACGGCGTTAAGCTCTTGAAATTGGCGGCGGTACTGCAGTACACAATGCCCGGCGTACCCTCTCTATATTACGGGGACGAGGCGGGAATGAGCGGCTACGGAGATCCGTTTTGCCGCGGGTGCTTTCCATGGGGAGCGGAGGATAAGGAGCTTACCGCATTTTATAAAAAATTGGGACAGTTCAGGCGCAGAAGTCCGGTTTTCGCTTCGGGCGAGTTTGTTCCTGTGTACGCAAATTTCGGAGATATTGTATATATTCGCAAAAAGGGGAAAAACGAGGTGCTGGTGGCGGTCAACCGCTGGCACGAGCCGTCGGAAATCGAAATTCCCGATAAATTCGATAATGCAAAAGTAATTTTCGGTAATAAACCGAAAAACGGCAAACTAAACTTAAATAAAGAGGATTTTGCGGTTTTAGAGCTTTAATCCCCTTTATTTGGGCTTTGGAGCTGATTTAATTGAGTGTTTTGCCGTATGTACTTACAATAACATTTGCCGCGGGAGTTGGCGGCACGGGGATCGGCGGTCTTTTGGGTATACTTGTAAAAAGAAAATCCGCTAAAACCGTAAGCTGTCTTTTAAGCTTTGCGGCGGGAGTAATGCTCTCGGTCGTCTGCATTGACCTTGTGCCGAGCGCGCTTGAAGGCTCTCGAATAACGCTCGTTCTCCCCGGTGTAACGCTTGGTTTTTCTGCCGTATTTCTTCTGAATGACCTTACCCTGAGGGCGCATGGCAAATCTGATTTCGGCGGCGGGGATATTTCGGTAAAACGGCTTTTAATAGGCGGCATTGTGACGGCGGTAGCGCTTGCTCTGCACAATTTTCCCGAGGGTATGGTGATAGGCGCGTCCTTTGTTCGGTACGGCGCGGCTTACCGCTTTAACTTAAACGAAACTGCAGTTGCGGCGGTAATCGGACTTCACAATATACCGGAGGGTATGGCTATGGCGGTGCCGCTTGTTGCGGGCGGAATGAAAAAATCCTCGGCGGCGGCAATCACAGCCCTTGCGGGAGCGCCTACCGTTTTAGGCGCGGCGGCGGGATATTTTTTAGGTACGCTCAGCCCTTTATGGCTTTCTCTTTCTTTAAGCCTTGCGTCGGGCGCTATGCTGTATGTGGTATTCGGCGAGCTCTTGCCCGAATCGCTTGCGCTTGACAGCTCGGGACCTCCCGTTTTTTCCGCATTAGCGGGGATTTTAACAGGAATATTCATCGTTTTTTCTTGAAAAGATACTTATAATTATTCATTACGCACCTTTGGCAGTCTGTATTATCGTTATTATAGCTTTATTCCTGAATTAGGTCAATATTATCAGGTTTACTTTTTCAGATTTTTGGTGTAAAATAATACCGTAAAATAATTTGTGCGGTGAAGTAATGAAAAAAATTGTAATAATCGGCGGCGGAGCGGCGGGACTTACCGCGGCTTACAGCGCCTCGCTTAAATGCGGCAAGGACGGCGAGATAACCGTAATCGAAAGAAACGAGAGACCTGCGCGAAAACTGATGATAACGGGTAAGGGAAGGTGCAATGTCACGAATAATTGCGATGTTGATACCCTTATCGCGAATGTGCCGAAGAATGGAAAATTTATGTTTTCCGCCTTTTCGGGATTTGATTCAAGCGATACGATGCGGTTTTTTGAGTCTTTAGGGGTTCCGCTTAAAACCGAGCGGGGAAATAGAGTTTTTCCCGTTTCGGACAAGGCTGTCGATATAGTTGACGCGCTTGTTGGAGCGGTCAAAAAAAGCGGTGTTAAAACTGTCTGCGGCAGGGCGGAAAAAATAATTGTACGTGACGGAGCGGTGACGGGGGTTAAGACCGAAAACGGCGAAATTTACCCCGCCGACAGCGTGATTTTAGCCACGGGAGGAATGTCCTACCCGCTTACGGGCTCGACGGGGGACGGCTACAAAATGGCGGCGGAGCTTTCGCATACTGTGACGGAATTAAAGCCGTCGCTTGTACCGCTAACGGTGCATGAGGGCTTTTGTTCAAGGCTCGCAGGACTATCCCTTAAAAATGTGACCCTTTCGGTCTTTGAGGAAGGCAAGAAAAAGCCTGTTTTTTCCGAGCTTGGCGAAATGCTTTTCACCCATTTCGGAATATCGGGACCGCTTACCTTAAGCGCGTCGGCGCATATGCGGAAAATGGGTAAAACGGCTTACACTGCTTATATTGACCTAAAGCCCGCGCTTTCCGAGCAACAGCTTGACAGCCGCATTTTGCGGGATTTTGCGGAAGAAAAGAATAAGGATTTTGCAAATTCGCTTGACAAATTACTGCCTAAAAGCATTATTTCGGTTATAATAGATTTATCGGGCATCGAGCCGTCTCTCAAGGTTAATCAGGTGACACGTGAAATGAGGGCGGCGCTTTGCGGAGTTATAAAGGCTTTGCCGCTTCACATTACGGGCTTCAGACCTATTGAAGAGGCGATAATCACAGGCGGCGGTATTTCGGTAAAGGAGATTAATCCTTCGACAATGGAGTCAAGGCTTGTAAAGGGACTTTATTTCGCGGGGGAGATTATCGACGCCGACGCCTACACAGGCGGCTTTAACCTGCAAATTGCCTTTTCAACAGGCTTCGCGGCGGGCAAAAATGCCTGACCAATACAAAAGGGAGTAATAATATGATTTCGGTAGCAATAGACGGACCCGCGGGAGCGGGAAAAAGCAGTATTTCACGCCTTGCGGCAAAAAGGCTCGGCTTTATTTATGTAGACACGGGTGCGCTCTACCGCGCGGTGGGGCTTAAATTTTCGCTGTCAGGCGCCGATACGTCTCTTAACTGCGATATTGACGGCATTTTAGCAGAAACTGTGGTAGATATCCGTTTTAAGGACGGCGAGCAGAGGGTTTTCCTTGACGGTAGGGACGTTTCGGACGAGATACGTACACCTAACGCCTCTATGATGGCGTCGGCGGTTTCAGCCCGTCCGCAGGTGAGAGCCTTTTTACTCGAAATGCAAAGAAAGCTTGCAAGGGAAAACAATGTGGTCATGGACGGCAGGGATATTGGGACTGTCGTTTTGCCTGACGCAAAGGTTAAAATATACCTTACCGCCTCCGCCGAGGTACGCGCTAAGAGAAGACTTAAGGAGCTTAAAGAAAAGGGCGAGAAGGTCACTTTTAAAGAGGTTTATGATGATATGGTAAAGCGCGACTATGACGATATGCATAGGAAAATCGCCCCCTTAAAGCAGGCGGAAGACGCCGTCCTTGCGGACACAACCGATTGCAGTCTTGAGGAATCGGTAGAGCTTGTTTTAAAAATAGTCAGCGAAAAGAGGACGGAAAATTGAAAATAACGCTTGCAAAAACCGCCGGCTTTTGCTTTGGGGTAAACCGCGCGGTGCAGTCGGTTTACGATTTGCTTGACATGGGCGAACAGGTATGTACCCTCGGCCCTATAATTCACAATCCTCAGCTTGTTGAGGAATTAAAGCAAAAGGGAGTGAGGATAGTTAACTCGCCCGAAGAGGTGAAAAACGGAGAGACTCTTGTTATCCGTTCCCACGGGGTAGAGCGGAGTGTGACCGAAAGGGCTAAAGAACTAAATGTGAGGACCGAGGACGCTACCTGCCCCTTTGTCGCAAAAATTCACGCTATTGTCGCTGAAAAGGGCAGGGAGGGATATGTCACCTTAATAGCGGGAGACGCTTCTCATCAGGAGGTCAAGGGCATTGTCGGTCACTGCACGGGAGAGGTTTTCGTCTTTTCGGGAGAGGAGGAACTGACAAAATTACTGGCGGAAAAGGAAAATTTCGCCGAAAAAAACGTAATTTTGGTTTCCCAAACAACATTTAATGAAAAAATATTTATAAAATGCCGAAATATTTTAAAAAAAGTATGTACAAATGCGGAAATTTTTGATACAATATGTAATGCTACTTCTATGCGCCAGCAGGAAGCCCGCGAGCTGTCCGAAAAAAACGATGTGATGGTTGTCATCGGAGGACGGCACAGCTCGAACACAGCAAAGCTATTTGATGTGTGCAGGGAAAAATGCGGCAGAACCTATCTTGTTGAAACGGCGTCGGAGCTAAACGGCATTGATTTCGACGGATGCGGTTCGGTGGGAGTTGTTGCAGGCGCGTCTACGCCCGCAGGTATTATAAAGGAGGTTATTAAAACCATGTCGGAAAATTTACAACCGGTTGAAGAACAGGCGGAGGTAAAAGAACCTGTTCAAAAAAGCTTCGAGGAAATGACGGATGAGGAAGCATTTGAGGCTTCTCTAAGCGGCTTAACGGGCGACCAGAAGGTTTGCGGTACGGTTATCGCTGTCAATCCTACCGAGATTACGGTGGACATCGGCAGGGGTGTTACCGGCTATGTCACCGCAGATGAGTTCTCTTCTGAGCCTGATGTGAAGCTTATGGATGAAGTTAAGGCGGGCGATAAGCTTAATCTTATCATCATGAAAATCAATGACCAGGAAGGAACCGCAATGCTTTCAAAGCGCCGTTACGATGCTATCGCCGGTTGGGACAATATTGTTGCCGCCAAGGATTCTGGCGAAATTGTTACAGGCACCGTAAGAGATGTTATTAAGGGCGGCGTTGTTGCCTATTCAAACGGCGTAAGAGTCTTCATTCCCGCGTCGCAGGCCACCGCTTCAAGAGGCGAATCTCTTGAGGAGCTTAAGGGCAAGGAGGTTTCCTTCCGCATTATCGAGATTGGCCGCGGTCACAGAGCAGTAGGCTCTATCCGCAGCGTTCTCAAAGAACAGCGCAAGGCGGCTGAAGACAAGATTTGGGAGAATATCGCTGTCGGCGACCGCTTTACAGGTACTGTTAAGTCACTTACAAGCTACGGCGCGTTTGTTGACATTGGCGGTGTGGACGGTATGATTCACATTTCTGAGCTTTCCTGGCAGAGAATTAAAAATCCGTCTGAGGTTGTGCTCGTAGGCGATACAGTTGAGGTTTACGTTAAGGCGCTTGATCCCGAAAAGAGAAAGATTTCTCTCGGTTACAGAAAACCTGAGGATAATCCGTGGGTTATTTTTGAGAATAACTACAATGTAGGCGATACTGTTAAGGTTACAGTAGTAAGTATGACTACATACGGCGCGTTCGCCCGCATAATCCCGGGTATTGACGGTCTTATTCACATCTCGCAGATTGCAAATAAGCACGTTGCAAAACCGCAGGATGAGCTTACTGTAGGACAAGAGGTTGACGCTAAGATTATAGCCGTTGACCCCGAGAAAAAGCGCGTAAGCCTTTCTATCCGTGCTCTGCTTGAGGACAGCGTGCCTTCTGAAGAGCCGACAGTTAATACCGCCGACGAGGTAGTTTTCGAATCGTCTGAGGAGACTGCCGAAGCTGCACCCGCAGAAGAAACAGCTGAAAATCCAGCCGAATAATTAAATATTTTTTAAAGCTTATTTTCACAACTATTAGAGCCTCCGACTTTTTGGGGGCTTTAGTATTTTATAAATAAACTAATGTAATGCAGAGCAAAGACACACTTGCAAAATACCGTAAAATACAATATAATAATGACAGAAAATATTATATCTTTTATTTTTTGTAAGAAAGGAGTGCGGCTATTGCGGCGCTTTTTGGCAAGGACAGCGGATTTTATCCGCGAATCCGATAAAATTCTGCTTATTCTTTGTGCTTTTGCAAGCCTTTACGGCTGTTTAGCGGTTTTTTCCGCAACTCATTATCTTGAAAATTACCGACCCGTAATAATCCAGTTATTATGCACGGTTATCGGCGTTGCCGCCGCGGTAATAATTTCCGCTGTGGATTATGAGAAGATGCTTAAGCATTGGTATGTTGCGGCGGCGCTGGGCGTTATTCCTGTAATACTCACCTTTTTTATAGGTTTTGCGCCTGAGGGCACAGACGATAAGGCGTGGCTTGATCTCGGGATTACTACATTTCAGCCGTCGGAGCTTTTAAAAATCTGCTTTATTATCACTTTTAGCACGCATTTAAGCAAGGTTAAGACTAACATTAATAAACTTAAATATCTTATTCCCGTAGTCTTACACGGTGCTTTTCCCGTGGTGCTTATACATATACAGGGAGACGACGGAACAGCTTTGGTATTCGCGGTTATGGTCGTTTTTATGCTTTGGGCGGCGGGAGTTTCGTGGAAGTATTTTCTTTCGGCGTTTGTAGCTGCGCTTGCCGCGTCGCCGATATTCTATTTTTTGGTTATGAATGACGACCAGCGGGCGAGAATAACCAGCCTTTTCGACCTTAATGCAGATACAAACGGAATCGGTTATCAGCAATGGCGGGGCAGAATGGCGCTCGCCAACGGCGGATTTGCGGGTCAGGGACTTTTAAAAGGCGACCTTACACAGAACGGAATAGTGCCCTACGGCTACAACGATTTTATTTTTGTAAGCATAGGCGAGGAGCTGGGATTTTTAGGCTGTATGGCGGTGGTTTTGCTTTTAGCCGCCATCTGTTTCCGCTGTATCCAAATCGCAAAGCTTTCCGTTAAGGACAGCGGCAAGCTCATCTGCGTGGGAATGTTCTCGGTGCTTTTTGCTCAGATGATTATTAATGTAGGTATGTGCGTTTCGATTTTGCCTGTCATCGGTATTACTCTTCCGTTTTTCAGCGCGGGAGGAACCTCGCTTTTGTGCCTTTATCTCGGAATAGGACTTGTGCTTAACGTATATAAGCACCGTAATTCGCGTACAATTTATTTGCATGATTAGTATAACGTCTCAAATGAGGCTTTAGAATGTCAAAAAACATTATAACTATCAGCCGCAAGTTTGGCAGCGGCGGAAGAACGGTTGGCAGACTGTTAAATCAAACAAAAAGATACCGCCGAGGTTTAGAGCCTCGGCGGTGTTTTTATAAAGTTATTTAATTCTTTTACCTGATGCACTGTATTCGTAACTTTTATAGTGTTTTTTATAATACTTAGTATTTTTGCCGTCCGGATCGTTTAAAATTGCACCTAAAATCTTACAGCCGCTTTTTTCAAGCTGAGTTTTTACCTCTAAGCCCTCTTTCACGGTGATTTTTCCGATAGTAATAATTATAATAGAGCCGTCGCATTGAGTGGCGATAACCGCCGAGTCAATTACGCTGCCAAGCGGAGGAGAATCAATTATTACATAATCGTAAATTTCTCTTGCGTCGTGAATAAGCTTGTTAAAGCGGTCTGAGCTTAAAAGCTCAACAGGATTCGGGGGATAATGTCCGCTGAAAATAACATCAAACATAGGATTCTGCGTGTTGTAAAGAACCATATCAAGCTCTGCCTGAGAGGAAAGGAATTCAGAAAGTCCGTAAAAATTCTGCGAAGCGATATTGCGGTGAATCATTACGGATTTACGCATATCCGCGTCAATCAATAAGGTCTTCTTATCGATCTCAGCCATACTTCTCGCAATTTCGGCAGATATTGTGCTTTTCCCTTCGTTTTCTCTGGAACTTGTAAGGACGATAACTTTAATATCCGAACCGCAGAACATAATGTTTGTGCGAAGAGTTTTAAAGCTTTCGTTGGTTAAAAAATCGTTTGAGGCACAGGTATTAAAATTGACTTTACCTGCGGCTTTTCCTTCAAAAAAAGATGTATCGTTGGTCATATCGGTTGTAGAAAACATCTAACTGCCTTTCTGACAATATCTTGTCTGTCATTATAATTTTATTAAGGGTATTAACCGAACAAAAAGTATATATAATCAAGGCCGTGCAAACCTCGGTTCGGTCAATAGCAGATTTTAATATGTAATAATTAGGAAACAAATAAAATTACCGACAATTTGGCTTCCTGCTTTATATAAATCCTAAAAACGATTTTAACATATTCAGATTTATTATTCAAGCAATTTTATTTAAAACAGTGGAAAAACCGTATTTTCCGCATAATACATAAAAAGCGGTCAGAATTTTATACTTACCTCTCCGGAGGAAAGCATACCGAAGGCGCCATCAGAGTATTCAACGCGAAGACGGCAATTTTCGTCGATGCCGAGCGCAGTAGCTGAACGTGAGCCGTCGATAGAAAGCACATTTATTTTTTTGCCGATAACTATACAACGTTCTTCGTAAGCCTTTAAAAATTCTCGTTTAGGAAGAGTTTTATAGTATTTGAAAAAGCTTTCAAGTACAGCCGCCGCAAGTCGGCTTTTGATACCCGCTTCGCGCTCTCTAAATATCGCTCCCGCAATATTTTTAATTTCATCGGGGAAGCCGTCCGTTGGCTCGTACACATTAAGCCCAATGCCTAAAACCGCGTAATCAAGCTCGCCGCTTTCTATGTTAAGGGAGGCCTCGGTAAGTATTCCGCAGATTTTTTTGCCGTCTATCAGCACATCATTGACCCATTTGATTCCTGTTTTTCTTCTGCTTAAGGTTTCTGCCGCCTCCGAAACGGCGACCGCCGCCGCGGTGGTGATAAGAGCGGCGTTTTCGGCGGAAATACGGGGACGCAGAAGAATACTCATATAAATTCCGCTGTCGGCGGGGGAGAAGAAGCTTCGTGTAAATCTTCCTCTTCCCTCGGTTTGTCTGAGGGCGATTAAAACCGTGCCCTCGGGCGCTCCCGAGGCGGCTTTTTCCCGAAGTAAGGCGTTTGTTGAGGTAACGGTATTTTTGACCTCGATATCAAGCTTTCCTTTGAGTGAGGTCAGATTATTTTCAATTTCGGCGCGGGACAAAATGTCGCCGCTGCTATTTAACCGATAACCTCTGTTGGTCACGGCTTCTATCTCATAGCCCTCGTTTTTAAGGGCGGAGACCGCCTTCCAAACGGCGTTTCTGCTGACTCCTAAAAGCTTGGCGGCGTCCTCGCCCGAAAGGTAGTCTTCGCCGCGGTCGGTTAATAACGGCAGTAAACGTTCTTTGACAGACATTTATGCCTCCTTAATTGAAACAGCGGTCTCAAGCGCAAGCCTTATCATATCGGTAAATGAATTTTGCCTTTCTTCGGCGGTAGTGGCTTCGCCCGTTATAAGGGAATCGGAAACCGTGCAGATGCACAGTGCTCGCTTGCCCGCTCTCGCGGCGTTCATATAAAGCGCCGCCGTCTCCATTTCCACCGCCAGCACCCCCATTTTCGCCCAGAGGGCTGCGGGCTGTTTCCAATCGGGCAGACCCTCGCTGTCACCGTAGAAGCGGTCGCTTGAAAGAATGTTGCCGACGTGATAGTTAAGTCCTAAGCTTTCAGCCTTAGATACAGCCTTTGTTAATAGCCCGAAATCGGCAATAGGCGAAAAGTCACCGGGCAGAACGAACTGCTTTACAAAATTCGAGTCGGTACATGCTGCCTGTCCTAAAACTATGTCTCGCAGCTTAACGTCGGCGTGGTATGAACCCGCCGAGCCTACCCGTATTATATTTTCAACACCGAAGAAATAAAACAGCTCATATGAGTATATTCCCATTGACGGCATACCCATACCGCTTGCCATCACCGAAATTTTTTGACCCTTATAAAGCCCTGTGTAGCCCTGAACGCCGCGTACATCGTTCACAAGCCGCGCGTCACTAAGGAAGCTTTCTGCAATAAGCCTTGAACGCAAGGGGTCGCCCGGCATAAGCACGGTATCTGCAAAGTCGCCCTTATTAGCTGCTATATGAGGTGTTGACATATAAATTCCGCCTTTCTTTTAGCAAATGTATGGTTTGTCTCATATACTGTAACAAAATAAAGTTTAACAGGAGTGTGCGTTATGGAACATAATTTTCCCTGTCATATTACAAGTGACAAGGATTTAAAATATTACGAGGATTATCTGAAAAGCTGCAATACCGAAAGCGAAGCATTGCAGGCAAGAAAAAACAGCTCGAATGAGTGCAAAATAACGGTTGAAAGCGGCTCGCCGCGCGGGAATATGCGTATGACCGATACCGTTTATCTTCCTGCCTTTCTTAACACTATGGTGGGAAAGCTTGTAAGGGTGGAGTCACTAATAGGCGGCTGTCTTGAAAGCAGGGTCGGAATACTGATGAGGGTCGGGGCGGACTATATTGTGCTTAAGCTTTACAGGGGTTGCAGCACAATGATCTGCGAGACCTCGTCTATTAAATACATTACCGTTATTCACGATAACGATTTGAATAAGGCGGGATTATTTTAAAAATCCGTTAATAATCTGCTCCTCTGCCTCAGCTTCGGTAAGTCCCAAGGTCATAAGCTTTATAAGCTGGTCGCCCGCTATTTTCCCGATTGCCGCCTCGTGAATAAGCGAGGCGTCGATACTGTTAGCGGATATTTCGGGTATAGCGGTCACCGTGGCGTTATCCATAATAATCGCGTCGCACTCGGTATGACCGCTGCATACATTGTTGCCGTTGATTTTTGAAAGGAAACGCTGGAAGGAGCTATCCTTTGCGACCGAGCGCGATACAACGTTAGCGCTGGAATTTTTGCCGTCAAGGTCAACCGTGAAGTCGGTTTCGGCGGTCTGCCTGCCGTGGGTCATAATCTTTTCGTGTATCACAAGGGAGGCACCGTCGGATAGGCGGGCTTTGGTTACGCGCTTTGTAGAGTCTATTCCCTTTATCTGCGCGGTGTCCATCTCCATATAACCGCCCTCGGCGATATTTACAACGGTGGTGGGGTTCATATTGTTTTCGCCGTTTCCGTCCCCTTCACCGTAGTGCTTTTCAATGTATTTTACCCTTGCGTTTTTGCCGACAAAAAAGGTGTGAATACCGTCGTGGCGGGATTCCTTTTCGCCGCAGTTGTGTATTCCGCACCCCGCAACTATTGTGACATCGGCGTTATCGCCGATTATAAAATCGTTATAAACAAGGTCGTTAAGCCCTGTTTCGCTTATAATTACGGGAATGTGGACGGTCTCGCCCACAGTTCCCGCTTTTATTATTATGTCAATACCCGGTCGGTCGGTTTTGGTTTTAATATCGATGTTTTCGGTAACGTGACGGTCGGCAAGCTGACCGTTTGACCTGATATTATACGCACCGTCGGGTGACGCGTTCATATCCGCAATAATCTTTAAAAGCTCTAATTCCGTGCCGTTCATCAGCGCGCCTCCTTCACATTGTCGGCAAGTATTTTGCAGCCGCTGTCAACCGTGCCTAAAAGCTCAGGCAGAATTTCGTTTTTAGTGCCTGTGGCGCGAAGCTCGCCGCCGCCTAAAACAACAATCCTGTCGGCAATATTAAGAATACGCTCCTGATGCGAAATTATGATAATTGTACCGCCCGAGCTCTTGTGCATCTTTTCAAACACCTGAATTAAATTTCCGAAGCTCCAAAGGTCGATACCCGCCTCGGGCTCGTCAAAAATGGAGACCTTTGAGGAACGGGCTAATACCGTGGCGATTTCAATGCGCTTAAGCTCGCCGCCCGAAAGGGAGGAGTTAACCTCGCGGTTTATATAGTCCCTCGCGCAAAGCCCTACCTGTGAAAGATAGTCGCACGCCTCGTTTATTCCGATTTCCTTGCCCGCGGCAAGACCTATAAGGTCGTAAACGGTAAGTCCCTTAAAATGTACAGGCTGTTGAAAGGCAAAGCTTATGCCTTTTTTTGCCCTGTCGGTCACCGAAAGGTCGGTAATATCCTCTCCGTCAAGCAGAATCTGCCCCGAAACGGGGGTGATTATTCCCGCGATAATTTTCGCAAGGGTAGATTTGCCGCCGCCGTTGGGTCCCGTTATTACAACAAAGCTTTCATCAATTTTCAGATTAATGTTTTTCAGAATTTCCTTTTCGCCCGCTTCATTTTCGGCGCTGAAGGAAATATTTTTTAATTCTAACATTTTTTTCCTCCGGGTAGGCTGATTCTCGCCAGCCTAAATATTCTCCCTTATATGATACCTTTTTTTTCTGATAAAATCAACCGTTTGCGTAAAAAAACGGAATTATTTTCTTTTTATAATCGGTGTGCGCCGGAAAATGCTCGGTATTCCTCCCTGAAACTTCTGAAGTAGCTTCGTCCGACATGCAGCTGTTCACCGGTGCAAAGCGTTACCGCGTCGCTGTTATAGCCTGAAATATAGTTGAAATTTACGACATATGCGCGGTTTATTTTGCCGAAATGCTGTCTCGGAAGTTCAAAGTACACCCGTGCCATTGTTTTTCGGCATCGGATTTTTTTGTTGCGCAAACTGATATAGCAGCTTTTGTTATCAGCTTCGAGGTAAAGTATATCATTTGCGCTTAAGCAAAATGTATCGCCGCCGTCTTTAATCCAAATCGGTCGGTTATCGGTTCGTATTATGAAAAAATCGTCCAGCGAGGAAAACAACAGAATTTTATCAAGCGGCTTCAGTAAAAAACGGAAAGGGCTGACTTTAAAAGAGTCAAGAATAAAACCTGTATAAGAGCTTAAAAAAATAATCGCACAGTCAGGATTGCTTTTTCTAAGCAGCCGTGCGGTTTCAAGCCCGTTAAGGTCTCCGATATTGTAATCCAGTATGACAAGCGGATATTTGATTTTATTCATAAGTAATTTCGTTCCGGAGGCGTATTCCTCAACCAAAAGCTCAATTCCGCGTAGATTTGCGTACTCGTATATTATTCGTTTTGTCACTTTAATTGCGTCGGAGTCGGCATCGCATAAAGCTATTCTCATTGATATTGCCTCCCTTGAAATGAGTGAGAATTCAATTATTCGACTTGTTTCGACAATATTATACAATAAATGTGAATAAATGTCAATATATAACTTATAAAAACAAAAAAAACATTATTTTTTGCATTTCACTCCCAATAAATATCGTTTTACTCCAAAAAATGTAAAATTTATAGACAATTTATGTAAAATTTTTCTAACGAGAAAAAGCAGCTGCTTTGCCTGGAAAATTTTACATATAAAAAGTTTACAAAGCGGCCGCCTTTTTCTTTCTAAAAGTGAAAGGAAGAATCAGGATGTGTAACAGAGAACTTATGTCTATCGCGGAGGAAATCAAAAATAAAAATATGTCGCGTTTCGGCGAGCTTTATGAGGCGTTTTCAGGTCTGATACGTCACTTTGAAAGTAAGCTTGGATACGACGACGCATGTCAGGAATTGACGGTTTTTTTACTGGAGCTGGTGTATTCGCTTGATATGAGCAGGTTTTCACCCGATGAATCGGATGTGATTAATCGATACATTGCGGTCTCGGTACGAAATAAATACATTGCGCTTTCAAAGAAAAAACACAGACATATACTTGAATCGGGAGAGCTTTATGACAGTATCGGCTGCACGTCGGAGCTTGATAGCTCCGCTGCCTTAAAAGAGGGAATGAAGCTTCTCAGCAAGCGTCAAAGGCAGACTATTACTTTAAGGTACATATATGGGTATTCCGACGCAGAGATAGCGGACAGGCTGGGTATAACAAGGCAGGCGGTAAACCGCCTTGAGAGACGGGGACTGGAACTTTTGCGGGAATATTTCGGGGTATAACAAAACGGTCAGGCGTTTGCCTGACCGTTTGAGCTTATCAGTACAGCTTAACCTCGCTCCAGAGGGTTTCGTAATAGGTGCGTATTTCGCTGTCGATATCGTGATAGTACTGAACCTTTGGCATATCCGCTTGGTCGGGATAGAGAATTTTGTTTTGATAATAGCAGTAATCCTCATTGTTAATAACTGATGTGTTGGGAGAGGCATAGCCGATATATTCGGCGTTGGCGGTTGAAATATCAGGCTCTAAGAGGAAGTTGATATACATAAGTGCCGCTTCGTAATTTTTGGCGTTTTTCGGTATACAGATTGAATCTACAAAAATATTTGTACCCTCCTCGGGGTAGAAGAAGCGCAGATCCTCGTTAGACTCAAGCATTGTAAGGTAATCGCCCGCGTAGTAGGGGGCGACAGAAGCCTCGCCCGTCTCCATTTTAGCGTAAATCTCGTCCATAACATAGGATTGAAGATTGGCTTTGCCTTTCTTTAAAAGGTCGGCGGCGGCGTCCCAGTCCGCCTTGTTAAGGGTGTTTAAATCCTGACCCAAAATCATCTGTGCGGTCATAAAGGCGTCGCGCGGGTTGTTGAAATTAAGCGCCATATCCTTGTATTTTTCGTCCCACAATACCTTCCAGGAATGCTCAATATCGCTTCCTGTCAGCTTTTCATTGTAAATAATTCCGACCAAGCCGACATTATACGGAACGCTGTACTCGTTATTTTCGTCGAAGAAAAGATTTTTGTACTTGTCCTCAATCAAATCGTAGTTAGAAAGCTTTGAGGTGTCGATTTTTTCGAGCATATCCTCGTTTTTAAGGCGCTCAATCATATAGTCCGACGGAATTATTATATCGTAGCTTATGCCGCCGCTCTTAAGCTGGGAGTACATAGTCTCGTTGCTTTCAAAGGTAAGGTACTTAACCTTAATTCCCGTAAGCTTTTCAAATTCCTTGTTTACGTCAATCGAGCCGTCCGCACCGTCTGAAATATATTCGCCCCAGTTGTAGACCGTAAGCGAGGTCCCCTCAAGGCTTTTGTCATATGTTCCGCGGAGGTTCAGCTCCTTGTATTCATATCCGCAGCCCGTAAGCAGGGCGGTGAGTGTTAATGTTAATGCAAGTATGAGAGCAAGACGTTTTTTCATTTATCAAAATCCTTTCTTTTTTTTGTGTGGTTTTATACGCGTACCGTATCGGTGCACTTTTTTTCGCTTTTGGTCTGCAATACATTATAGAGCACCATCAGAACAAAAACGGATATAAATATGAGGGTTGAAAGGGCGTATGTGTCGGGCGTGACAGATTTTTTTGTCATATTATAGATTACGATGGGCAGGGTCTGGTAATGCCCGCAGGTAAAGTAGCTTATAACAAAATCGTCAAGCGATAAAGTAAACGCCATTATAAAGCCTGTGACGATTCCCGTTGAAATTGAGGGAAGTATCACCTTGAAAAAGGCTTTAAGCGGGGTACAGCCGAGGTCAAGCGCCGCTTCTGCTAAATGAGAGTCGGTCTGCCTGAGTCTCGGTATAACCGATAAAATCACATAGGGCAGGTTAAAGGTGATATGCGCGATAAGCACTGTCGCAAAGCCCAACGATTCGTTAAGCCCTATAAGCTTGCCGAAAAATATGAACAGGAGCATTAATGAAATACCCGTTACAATATCGGCGTTCATCATAGGAATCTGGGTAACCGACATTACAACCTTTTTTGATATTTTACGGCGGATAGCGGTTATACCCACCGCCGCGGCAGTTCCCAAAACGGTTGAAATTACCGCAGATGAAACGGCGACAATAAGGGTATGCTCAAGGGCGGTAAGCATTGTGGTGTCATTAGCCAGTCCCTCGTACCAACGGGTAGAAAAGCCGTCAAACACCCAAACGCTCGAGGAGGAGTTAAGGGAAAAAACTATCATCACCGCGACAGGGGCGTAAAGGAAGAGAATAATAAGCGCGATATAAAGTCGGGAAAGTATTTTCACATTAACACACCTCCGTCCTCATCGTCCGAAAATCTGTTCATTATAAAGAGACAGATTAATATCATAACCATAAGCACCAGCGAAATCGCCGAGGCTATATTATAATAGGACGGACCTAAGTTAAAGAAGTATTCGATTGTATCGCCGATAAGCATAGTCTTGTTTCCGCCGAGCTTTTGGGAAATGTAAAAGGTGCTGACCGACGGCACGAAAACCATTGTAATGCCCGAAATAACACCCGGGCGGGAGAGGGGGAAAATAACCCTTTTAAACTTGGAAAATGAGTTTGAGCCTAAGTCCTCCGCCGCTTCGAGCAGGGATTTATCAAGCTTTGACATTACCGAGTAAATGGGCAATATCATATAAGGTATAAAGTCGTATACCATACCGAGTATTACTGCTCCCGGCGTATTTATAAGCTTTAGCGGCTTCAAACCTATATTTGTTAAAAAGGTATTGATAAGTCCCGTATTTGCGAGTATCGTTATCCAGGAATAGGTGCGGATAAGGAAGTTCATCCACATCGGTATCATTACAATCATAAATAACATTCGCTGGGAGGATATGTTAAGCTTTGTCATAAAATACGCCATTGGATACGCCAATATAAGTGTTATGAGGGTTGCGGCGGCGGCGTAAATTATAGAGATTGCAAAGGCTTTTTTGTATTGCCCGAGACTCGACAGGTTGGCGAGCGTGAACGCACCCGAGGAGTCGGTAAGGGCGAAGTACACCATTATTATAAGCGGTACCACAATAAATATCGCCGACCAGACGATATAGGGCGAGGCAACCAGCTTATTTCCGAAGGTCTTTTTATTCACGGCTACTCCTCCTCGTATGCGTCGGAGAGGTGGTCGATTTCCTCGCTGTAGGAGGAATAGTCGCCGTAAAGTCCCGAATATTCGGACTTTTTCATTATATGAATAGCGTCGGGCTCAATGTAAAGTCCCACATTATCGCCCGTGAAATGCTCGTCTGTGGTCTGAATCATCCACTTAAAGCCGCCGATGTCAACGATAATCTCGTAATGCACGCCCAAGAAGGCAACCGAGGTAACCTGTCCTTTAAGCATACCCTTTTCGGGGGCGACAATGTCCACATCCTCGGGGCGGACGACAACGTCAACCTGCTCGTTTTCTGAAAAGCCCTTGTCGAGGCAGTCAAATTTCTGTCCCGAAAATTCAACATAATAATCGCGGAGCATTTTCCCGTCGACAATATTCGACTCGCCGATAAAGTCGGCGACAAAGGCGTTCTGAGGTTCGTTATATATATCCTGCGGAGTGCCGACCTGCTGAATCTTGCCGCCGTCCATTACGACAACGCGGTCGGACATTGTAAGGGCTTCCTCCTGGTCGTGGGTTACAAATATAAAGGTAATTCCCAACTGCTGTTGAATTTTTTTAAGCTCCTTCTGCATATCCTTGCGGAGCTTTAAATCAAGCGCGGCGAGCGGCTCGTCAAGGAGCAGTACCTTCGGGTGATTTGCGATAGCCCTCGCGATAGCCACTCTCTGCTGCTGACCGCCCGAAAGGGTGTCGATATGCCGCTTTTCAAGCCCCGTTAAATTAACGAGCTTTAACATCTCCGCAACCTTTTCCTTTATCTCCTTTTCGGGGCGTTTTTTCACCCGCAGACCGAAGGCGATATTTTCATACACATTAAGGTGCGGAAACAGCGCATAACGCTGAAAAATGGTGTTCACCTGACGTTTGTAGGCGGGAACACCATTGATTTTTTCGCCCTCAAACAAAACGTCGCCCGAATCAGGCTCCAAAAAGCCCGCGATAAGCCTTAAAGTAGTGGTTTTTCCGCAGCCCGAGGGACCCAACAGGGTGATAAACTCCTTATCCTTTATCGTAAGGTTGAGTCCGTCTAAAACCTGCTCTCCGTCAAAGGCGACCGAAATGTTTTTAAGCTCTACAATATTTTCCTTTTCCATAAAAGCATCCCCCTTTGTTCAACACTCAAATGTCGACACAAGAATAATATTCCGATTTTACGGCAAAGTGCGTGCCGTAAAATCTACCCTGTGCGATACCCGCAGTCTCTTCGTAATATGCCCTGAACAAAGGGTTTTTCATAGTTTTCTGAAGCAATTTTCCGCCCCGAAACTACGGCATAAAATCTGAAACCGCTCTCTACACAGATGCCTTTCATTAAACATATTAAGTTTTTATGTTCAACTAATTAAAGACTATACAATGAAAAGCGCAAAATGTCAAGTTAAATTTGCGTTTTTTCTACAGTTTTCTAATAAATTTTAAGCTCTATTTTGAAAAACTCTTAAATACTCGTTTTTTCTCTCTTTTTCTCGCGAATAATCACTTTTTGCAAATAAGTGAAATTTATGCTCCGAAATCAAGAAATTGTTGATGTATTTCATAAAATGTGATATAATCGTATAAAATGTGATATTATGCTTTGGAGGCGGAGCCTTGAGAATTTTAGGCATAGACCCGGGTTACGCGACGGTGGGCTACGGCATTGTGGATTACGATAAAAACCGTTTTAAGACCGTCGGCTTCGGGGCGATTACCACCGCGGCGGGTATTCCCTTTCCGAAAAGACTGCGGGACATATATAATGATATTGTGACCGTTATCGAAAAATATAAACCCGACGAAATGTCGGTTGAAAAGCTTTATTTCAATACCAACACTACAACAGCCATAGATGTCGCACAGGCGAGGGGAGTAATAGTGCTTGCCGCCGAGAACTGCGGCGTTTCCGTATTCGAATACACCCCGCTTCAGGTAAAGCAGGCGATAACGGGCTATGGCAGGGCAGAAAAGCGGCAGGTTATGGAAATGGTTAAAAGCTTTTTGAATCTGGAAAAAATACCTAAGCCCGACGACACCGCCGACGCGCTGGCGCTTGCAATTTGCCACGGTCATTATTCGGGCTCGTCTTATTCAAGACTATGGAGTGAAAACAAATGATTGCATCTTTAAGAGGAAGGCTTATTTATACAGATAACACCTCCGCCGTGGTTGAGTGCGGCGGGGTAGGTTTTCGCTGTGCCGTTACCAAAAATACCCTTTACAAGCTCCCGCAAAAGGGGGAGGAGGTTTTCCTTTGTACCTATCTTGCGGTACGCGAGGACGCGCTGGATTTATACGGCTTTTCGGACGAGGACGAGCTTAACGCCTTTAAGCTTATAATCTCGGTAAACGGCGTGGGGGCTAAAATCGGAATAGCAATGCTTTCGGAGTTTACCGCTTCACAACTGACAGTTTATATCGCAAGCGGCGACGCTAAGGCGCTTACCGCCGCGGCGGGTGTGGGAATTAAGCTTGCGCAGAGGATTGTGCTTGAATTAAAGGACAAGGTAGGCTCCCTCGAAACCGATAACGGCATTGATTTAAAGGCGGTCGGCAACGCGACGGTAAACGGCAATTCGGCAGAGGCGGTCGCGGCGCTTGTAACGCTTGGCTATACAAAGTCGGAGGCTTCTTTGGCGGTCGGCAGGCTTGACCAAACGCTTTCGTCGGAGGAGCTTATCAAGCAGGCGCTTAAAACCCTTGCGAGGAGGATATAATTCTTGATTGAGCAGGAAATGGATTTTGAAAACCGCATAGTCTCGCCCGAGTATAATTATACCGAGGACGAGGCGGAATTAAGCCTTAGGCCTAAGTCCCTTAACGAGTATATCGGGCAGGATAAGGTTAAGGAAAATTTAAGTATATATATTAAGGCGGCGCTCGGACGTCATGAGTCGCTCGACCACGTTTTGCTTTACGGCCCTCCGGGACTCGGTAAAACCACCCTTTCGGGCATAATCGCAAAGGAAATGGGGGTAAACCTGCGCGTGACCTCTGGCCCCGCTATCGAAAAGCAGGGGGACTTAGTGGCGATACTTACCTCCCTTAACGAGGGGGACGTGCTGTTTATTGACGAGATACACCGCCTGTCACGAAATGTTGAGGAAATTCTGTACCCCGCTATGGAGGATTTTTCGCTCGATATAATTTTGGGTAAGGGTCCGTCCGCCCGCTCTATAAGGCTTGATGTGCCGCACTTTACACTTGTGGGCGCTACGACCCGTTCGGGTCAGCTTACTGCGCCTTTACGCGACCGTTTCGGCGTGCTTTTGCGGTTAGAGCTTTACTCGCCCGAGGATTTGGCAAAGATTATCACCCGCTCGGCGGGGATACTCGGAATCGGCATTGAAAGGGACGGCGCTTTGGAGATAGCCTCCCGATCGCGCGGAACGCCGCGAATTGCAAACCGCCTTTTAAAGCGAGTTCGGGATATTGCAGAGGTAGAGTATGACGGCGAGATTACCGAAAGGGTAGCCCGCGCCGCATTAGCTCGGTTTGAAATTGACGAGTTGGGTCTTGACGATTTTGACCGCAAGATGCTTTTAACCATTATAAATAACTATCAGGGCGGTCCTGTGGGACTGGATACCTTGGCGGCGGCGGTCGGTGAGGAATCGATCACAATAGAGGATGTTTACGAGCCGTATTTAATGCAGATAGGCTTTTTAACAAGGACGGCGCGCGGAAGATGTGTAACAAAGCTTGCCTATGACCACTTAGGCATTCCGCTTAGCGGACAAAACTCAGCTCAGCAATCAATTTTTTAAATATACAGAGGGAGAGATAATTATGGGAAGACTTTTTGGAACAGACGGTGCAAGAGGTATTGCAAACAAGGAGCTTACATGCGAGCTTGCAACAAATATAGGCAGAGCGGCGGCGTATGTGCTTACAGAGAAAACCACCGAAAAACCGAAGGTGCTTATCGGTAAGGACACCCGTGTTTCCTCAAATATGCTTGAAATGGCGCTCGCATCAGGTCTTTGCTCTGTGGGAGCGGATGTTGTGCTTGTGGGCTTTGTGCCGACGCCTGCTATCGCCTTTTTGGTAAAGGACAGGGAGGCAGACGCAGGAATTATGATTTCCGCTTCTCATAACCCTTGCGAGTATAACGGTATTAAGATATTCGATTCCAACGGCTTTAAGCTGCCCGACGCTTTGGAGGAGGAAATTGAGAAACTGGTACTTGACGATATGAGTCCTGTCGAGTTCCCCGTGGGCGGAGATGTGGGCAGTGTATTTATGCGATATGACTATGTTGATTTATATATCGACCACTTGGCAGAGTCGGTAAACGCCGACCTTTCGGGGCTAAAGATAGCGATTGACTGCGCGAACGGCTGTGCTTCTTATACCGCCGAAAAGCTCTTTACAAGGCTTGGAGCAGACGTACATATGATGCACGACAGTCCGAACGGCGTAAACATTAACGCCCGTTGCGGCTCCACCCATATGGACGACCTTATAGACTATGTGAACGGTCACGAGGTCGATTTGGGACTTGCTTTTGACGGTGACTCCGACCGCTGTTTGGCTGTTGACGAGAACGGCAAGCTTATTGACGGTGACCGTATGATAGCCGTTTTCGCCCTTGATATGAAAAACCGCGGCATTTTAAAGGACGAAACCGCCGTTGTTACGGTTATGACCAACTTGGGCTTTAAGCATTTTGCCGAGCACAACGGAATCGCCGTGAAAGAAACTAAGGTCGGCGACCGTTACGTGCTTGAGGAAATGGTTAAGAACGATTATAAGATAGGCGGCGAGCAGTCGGGACATATTATATTCAGAGACTTTGCGACAACAGGCGACGGTCAGCTTTCGGGCGCTATGCTCGCGGCTATTCTCAAAAACAGCGGAAAGTCCGCCTCGGAGGTTGCCTCGGTTATGACGGTTTTACCCCAGACCCTTGTTAATATCAAGGCTCCCGCCGAGCTAAAGGCAAAGCTTGATACCGACACAGATATTATTAATGCTATTGAAAAGGTTAAAAATACCCTCGGTAAGCGAGGCAGGATTCTGGTAAGGGCTTCGGGCACCGAGCCGCTTATCCGTGTAATGCTTGAGGGCGAGGATATCACCGAGATTAAACGCCTTGCAAAGGGCGTTGCGGCGGTTATTGAGGGGAAGGCTTAAATGAGAACCGTCACGGGCTTTGACGATTACGAGCTTATAGACGCCGATTCGGGCGAAAGGCTCGAGCGTTGGAAAAATATTGTGCTTATCCGCCCCGACCCGCAGATAATATGGTCGGGTAAGCGTGAGGACAGCCGCTGGAAAACCGCGAACGCGGTCTATCACCGTTCGCAAAGCGGCGGAGGGCGCTGGGAGGTACTAAAACCCGTACCCGATGTCTGGAGCGTAAATTACGAGGGGCTGACCTTCCGTTTAAAGCCTATGGGCTTTAAGCACACGGGGCTTTTCCCCGAGCAGGCGGTCAACTGGAGCCTTGCAAGACAGCTTATTGAAAAGGAAAACCGACAGCTTTCTGTGCTTAACCTTTTTGCCTACACGGGAGCGGCTACCCTTGCCTGTTTAAAGGCGGGGGCTAAGGTTACCCACGTTGACGCTTCAAAGGGTATGGTGCAGTGGGCAAAGGAAAACGCCGCGGCAAGCGGTCTTGCAGACGCGCCCGTGCGCTGGCTTGTGGACGACTGCCTAAAGTTTGTAAAGCGGGAGATAAGGCGCGGCAATAAGTATGACGCGGTGATAATGGACCCGCCCTCCTACGGCAGAGGGCCTGACGGTGAGGTATGGAAGCTTGAACAGCAGTTAGCGGAATTGTTAGGCGAGACAGGAAAGCTGCTATCCGATAACGCGGTCTTTTTCTTCCTTAACTCCTATACAGGCGGGCTTTCGCCGACTATACTAAACTATATGGTACAGCGGTATGTTGTAAAAAACCGCGGCGGTAAGGTTGCAACAGATGAAATAGGGCTTTTGGTCACCGATAAGGGAATAAGCCTGCCCGCGGGAAATACTACGATTTGGACAAGGTAAAATGGACAGCATAATTAGTGTAAAAAACGTAACATATGAATACAAGAACGAAGACGCCTATAGGGGCGAAGAAGCTGTGGTTACCGCCGTTAAGGCTTTAAGCCTTGAAATAGAGCGGGGAAGCTTTACAGTAATTCTCGGTCATAACGGCTCGGGCAAATCGACCCTCGCTAAGATGTTAAACGGGCTTAATAAGCCTACCTCGGGCGATATTTTTGTGGACGGAATTAACACAAAGGACGAGGAGAGGGAAATTGAGGTAAAGCGCAAGGTCGGAATGGTTTTCCAAAACCCCGATAATCAGATAATCGCCTCAATAGTCGAGGAAGACGTAGCGTTCGGTCCTGAAAATTTAGGTGTGCCGCCAAAGGAGATAAAGGAGCGTGTTGATGACGCGCTTAAGGCGGTCGGTATGCTCGAATTTAAGGAATCTACCCCCCACAGACTGTCGGGAGGTCAAAAGCAGAGGATAGCCATTGCGGGAATAATCGCGATGCAACCCGAATGTCTTGTGCTTGACGAGCCGACCGCTATGTTAGACCCAAAAGGCAGAGCGGAGATAATCGAAACCCTTATAAGACTTAATAAGGAAAAGGGCATTACCGTGGTGCTTATCACCCATTATATGGAAGAAGCACAGAACGCCGACCGCGTGCTGGTAATGAATGACGGAGAGATTATAGCGGACGATGTACCTAAGGTGATTTTTTCGGATGTTGAGAGGCTTAAAAAGGTGGGTCTTGATGTTCCGCAGACCGCCGAGCTTTTGTATAATTTAAAGAAAAACGGATTTTGTGTGGATACCCACGCGCTTTCAATCAAGGAGGCAGCCGACGAAATAATAAAGGCGCTTCATTCGGAGGAAGAGTAATTTGTCAGTATTAGAGGTAAAAAATCTTACCCACACCTACAGCGGAAATACACCGTTTGTCAATGACGCGGTAAGCGGCGTTAGCTTTACCGTGGAAAAGGGCGAAATAATAGGTATTATCGGGCATACGGGCTCGGGTAAGTCAACCCTTGTTCAGCACCTGAACGGGCTTTTAAAGCCGACGGAGGGCGAAATTTTTATAGACGGCGAGAATATTTGGGACAACCCTAAGGAAATAAGAAAAATCCGCTCAAAGGTGGGGCTTGTTTTCCAGTATCCCGAATATCAGCTTTTTGAGGAAACGGTCTTTGCCGACATCGCCTTCGGCCCTAAAAATATGGGGCTTTCGGGGGACGAGCTTAAAAATCGTGTGCTTGAAACCTGTAAAATTATCGGTGTTAAGGACGAGTATCTCGAAAAGTCGCCTTTTGATTTGTCGGGCGGCGAAAAGCGACGAGTAGCCATTGCGGGGGTTATGGCAATGAAGCCCGAGGTTATCGTATTTGACGAGCCGACCGCGGGGCTTGACCCCAAAGGACGGGAAAATGTGATGAGCATTATCTCCGATTACCGCAATGCTACGGGGGCTACAGTAATAATAATCTCCCACAGTATGGAGGATATGGCGCTTATTGCGGACAGGCTTATTGTTATGAACAACGGAAAGCTTGAAATGTTTGATACGACAGAAAATGTCTTTAAAAACGGAGAGAGACTAAGGGCTATCGGTCTTAATGTGCCTATAGTGACGAGGGTGTTCGACCTACTTCAAAAAGCGGGTATTCCCGTACCCGACGATGTATTCACCGTAAGCCGCGCTGTCGAGGTTTTAAAGCAGATAAAGGCAGGTGGCGGCAATGCTTAGAGATATTACCTTCGGTCAGTATTATGAAAGCCGCTCGGTTATCCACAAAACCGACCCGAGAATCAAAATAATACTGCTTATATTGCTTATTGTTTTTATTTTCCTTGCGAAAAACGGCTTCGCGTTGGGCTTTGCGGTGGTTTCGGTACTTGCTGTAATGCTTATTACGAAAATTCCGATAAAGCTATACTTCAAAAATATGAAGGCAATTTTGCCCGTGCTTATTTTCACCGCGGTGTTAAACCTTTTTTACGGCGAGAGCGGCAAGGTGCTCCTATCCTTTTGGAAGCTGCAAATCACGACAGACGGCGTAAGCCGAGCGGTATTTATGGCGACAAGGATTATTTTGCTTATATTTATAAGCTCGGCGCTTACCTATACCACCACGCCTAACGACCTTACCGATGCGATTGAAAGACTTTTAAGTCCGCTTAAATATGTGGGTCTTAAAAACGCGGTGCACACTCTTGCTATGATGATGACGATAGCCTTAAGGTTTATCCCGACCCTTATTGAGGAAGCCGAAAAGATTATGAATGCCCAAAAGGCGAGGGGAGCCGACCTTGAAAACGGCAAGCTCACCGAGCGGGTAAAGGCGCTTATTCCTATATTAATACCTCTGCTTATCTCCTCGGTAAGGCGGGCGTATGAGCTTGCCGAGGCTATGGAGTGCCGTTGCTACAACGGCGGCGAGGGCAGAACCCGTATGAAGCAGATGCATCTTAAAGGGCGAGATTTTGCGGTGTTCGGGGTAGCTCTTGTTATCTGCGGAGGAATTATAACCTTGAATATACTTTTTTAAGGGCGGTGTGCCGTAAATGAAAAGGCTTTTACTTACAATTTCATATGACGGCACGGCTTATCACGGCTGGCAGGTTCAGCCCAACGGCATCACCGTGCAGGAGACGGTGCAGAACGCCCTTTATAAGCTTTTGGGCGAAAGACCCGCCTTAACGGGCTGCAGCCGTACCGACGCGGGGGTACACGCAAGAGAATTTTGCTGTCACCTTGACTGTGACGAAAAATTCCCCGAAAGCACCTTTTTAAGGGGCCTTGACGCTTTTTTGCCGCCCGATATTTCGGTTAAGGCGGCAAGGGAGGTACCGCCCGATTTTCACGCGCGGTACAACGCAAGGGGAAAAACCTACGCTTATTACATTTTAAACAGCGAACGGCGGGACCCGTTTTTATCAAGGTACGTATGGCGGATTGAGCGGGAGCTCGATTTAGAAAGTATGAACGCCTTTTGTAAGGAAATTGTCGGCAGACACGATTTTTACGCCTTTTCCTCCTCGGGCAGAACTGTGGAGGACACGGTAAGAACGGTAAGCGAATGTTATACCGTGCGGGAGGGGGATAAAGTGATTTTAAAAATTACCGCCGACGGCTTCCTATATAATATGGTGCGTATTATAGTAGGTACGGCGGTTGCTGTATCTGACGGGAAAATCGAGCCGCAGTTTACCAAAGAAATTTTAGCTTCAAAAAAACGCGCGCTTGCGGGGCAGACCGCTCCGCCGCAGGGGCTTTTTTTAGAAAAAGTATGGTATTAGGAGAAAGATATGCCTGATTATAAGAAGAAAAAGGTGAATAGGCTTAGAGGCGCGCCCAAACCCAAAAAAACAAAGCCTGTAGCAACACCCGAAAATGACGATATAGTAATGACTCCCACCCCCGCAAAAAGTCGAAGCCGACCGCCCAAAACCGAAAAGCCCGTTTCTAATATGCGGGTGGTAAACGGCAAAAAGCTCGAACGTAAAAGAAGAGTGCGGGTTTCTCTTTCGGCTGTTTCGGCGGTGGCGGTGGTATTGCTTGTGCTTCATTTGATTTTGCCTGTCGGAATATTAGAAAATGTGCAGAATCTTACTGCTCTTATAGGCTTGGGCGGCTATCCTGCGGATATAAACAGCACCGAGGTTTTAAACGCCGTTTCGCGGGGAAATTACTATTATGTCCTTACTGATACACGGTTAAACGCCTACTCGAACGGCGGCAAGGAAATTTATTCCTGTTCCCACGGCTTTGAAAATCCCGTCCTTAAAACCTCCAAAACCAGAGCTTTGGTATTTTCGCAGGGCGGAAACGAGGCGTATATATATAACCTGGCAGACCTTAAAAATGCGGTCAGCACCGAAAAGGAGATAATCACGGCTAATATATCCGATTCGGGTGCCTACGCGCTTGTGACCCGCTCGGATTCATATGCCTCGGTGGTGAGCGTTTATAATAAAAATAATAAGCTCGTGTATGAGTGGTATTCCGCAGAGGATACCGTCAACAATGTGGCGATTTCGCCGAACGGCAAGAAAATAGCCGTTTCCGCCTTTAACGCAACCTCGGGAGATTACAGCGCAAAGGTATGTGTTTTAAGCTTTGATTCGGCGACTCCCAAGTACAGCGAAATCTATTCGGGATCCCCGATTTACGGCATAGATTCACGAAACAGCGCGGGATTTTCGGTTATGACCGAAAACTCTGTTCAATTTATAGAATGGTCTAACTATAAGAAAACCGAGTACAAAAACGATTACACTTTGTCTATGTTCAGATCGGGCTCGGGCGGAAGCGCAGCGGTTTTCAACCGCTCAAGCGACAGGACGGATAACCGCGTGGCGGTCTTTAATTCAAAGGGAAGGCTTAAAAGCGAATTTGAATTTAAGGGAATTATCGGTGATATTGAAATTCACGGCGGGCATATTTATTGTATAAGCGATACCTTCGTTTATCTCCTGTCCGAAAACGGAGAGATACTAAGGAAAGCGGAGTGCGGCTTCGGAGCGGTAAGAATAAACGTTACGGGCACAAATACGGTTGCTGTTGTAACCGATAATCAGATTTACATTATAAAGCTTGAACAGTAGGAGAGAGGAAAAATGAGTATTATTCTTGATTTAATTGTATTGGCGATCATTATTATAACGGTTTTAATCTCGGCAAAGCGCGGCTTTGTAAGAACCTTGATTGAATTGTTAGGATTTATTGCCGCTGTTTTCATTTCGTTTACAATCAGTACACCACTTGCTAACAGTACATATGATAAAATAATTGAGCCGTCGATCGTATCCACGGTTACCTCCGCGGTAGATACCGCCGCGGATAATTCCGCCGCGGCGGCGGTTGACAGCTTCTGGAACGAAATACCCGGGTGGGTAAAGGGAGGAATAGAAAAGGCGGGAATTTCAAAGGAAAGCCTTGACGGAAGCATTACCGCGAATATAGGAAACGGTGTTCAGTCGGCGGTTGAATCTGCCTCGCAGAATGTTATAAAGCCGGCTGTTACAAGCACGCTTGCCCTTATTTATCAGGTGATTTCGCTTATAATTCTGTTAGCTATTGTAAAGCCGCTCGCGAAGCTTATAAACAAGCTTTTCTCTTTCAGCGTAATCGGTACCGCAAACCGAGTTTTAGGCGGAGTGGTGGGCGTTCCCAAGGGAATGATATACGCCGTAGCGTTTTGCCTTTTGATTACGCTTGCAGTATCCTTTACACAGAACGGCTTTTTGATATTCACGGGTGAGGCTATGGAGAAATCCCTATTCTTTTCCTTTGTTAGTTCGCTTAGATTGATTTAAGCGCTTTTTGTGCCCCTTCAAGCGAGGCGACCCTTTAAAGATTTTAGAACGGAGACAGCTATGAAACTTTGCTCAAAATGTAAAAAACGTCCCGCGGTGGTGTTCGTGTCGGACGCTATGAACCCGAACGCCGAGCCTAACGGGCTTTGCCTTGTCTGCGCTAAGGAATTAGGCATTAAACCTATCGACGATATGCTTAAAAAAATGAATATTTCCGATGAGGATATCGAGCAGATGAGCGACCAATTTATGGACTTGATGCCGTTTAATGAGGACGGCGAGCCTGACGACTCGGAGCTCAACGACGAGACCTTTGACCTCGGTACCGCCCCCGCGATACCGATGTTTAACAAGCTTTTCGGTAATCTTATGGGTACGGGAGATTCCGAAAAGGAAAAGAAATCCGACATAAAGGACGGCGGGGAGAAAAAGCAGAAGAAAAAACGCCGACGTTTTATGGAGCAGTACTGCACAAACCTTACTGATAAAGCAAGAGCGGGGCAGATTGACGTAATAGTAGGCAGGGATAAGGAACTTTACAGAACGATACAGATTCTGTCCCGCCGCACCAAAAACAACCCCTGTCTTATAGGCGAGCCGGGCGTCGGTAAAACCGCTATAGCTGAGGGGCTTGCCCTTAAAATAGCGAACGGCGACGCGCCAGCCAGACTGCTTGATAAGGAAATTTATCTTCTTGACCTTACGGGGCTTGTGGCGGGGACGCAGTTCCGCGGTCAGTTTGAAAGCCGCGTTAAAGGGCTTGTCGATGAGGTGAAGAGCGCGGGAAATATTATTCTCTTTATCGATGAAATTCACAACCTTGTCGGTGCGGGAGATTCCGCAGAGGGGTCTATGAACGCGGCTAATATCCTAAAACCCGCCCTTTCAAGAGGCGAAATTCAGGTTATAGGCGCTACCACCTTTAAGGAATACCGAAAGTATATCGAAAAGGACGCGGCGCTCGAACGCCGTTTCCAGCCTGTAACTGTGGAGGAGCCGTCGCTTGCCGAGGCGGAAGAGGTGCTTATGGGCGTTAAGGGCTATTATGAGGGCTTCCACGGCGTTACCGTGCCTGATGACATTGTTAAAAAGGCGGTTTTGCTTTCCGAAAGGTATGTAACCGACCGCTATCTGCCCGATAAGGCTATCGACCTTTTGGACGAGGCGTGCGCTTGCGCAAGCCTTGCAAACAAGGCGGTTGACGAGCTTTACACGGCAAATAAAAAGATAGCCGAATACTCGGTTGAGCTTGAAAATCTCGAAAACGAGCTTGAAAACCCCGATTATGAAAAGCAGGCTATGGTCAAGGCGGAGCTTGAAAAGTATAAAAATATTGCCGAGGGTCTGTATGAGCCTGCGTCCCATAACACCGTGACCGACGCGGATATTGCAAAGGTTATCGAGCTGTGGACAGGTATTCCCGCCTCAAAGGTACAGGAAAGTGATCTTAAAAAGTTAGCAGACCTTGAAGAAGCACTTAATAGGCGGATAATAGGGCAGGAGGAGGCGACAAGGCTTGTTGCTTCAGCGGTCAAGCGCTCAAGGGTGCATACAAGCAATTTACACCGTCCCGCTTCATTTATATTCGTAGGACCTACGGGCGTCGGCAAAACCGCCCTTGTAAAGGTGCTGTCCGAACAGCTTTTTGATACCCCCGAAACCCTTATCCGACTTGATATGTCGGAGTTTATGGAGAAGCACTCGGTCTCCCGAATAATCGGCGCGCCTCCCGGATATGTTGGCTATGATGAGGCGGGTCAGCTTACCGAAAAGGTGCGCAGAAAGCCCTATTCGGTTGTGCTGTTTGACGAGATTGAAAAGGCACACCCCGATGTTTTAAATGTACTTTTGCAGATTCTTGACGAGGGCAGAATTACCGATGCGCAGGGAAGAACGGTTAATTTTGAAAACACGATTATCGTTATGACCTCTAACGCGGGAAGCGATAAGGCGGAAAATCTTTTGGGCTTCGGTAAAACCCAGGCGGACGCCTCAAAGGAAAAGGCACTTAAGGCGCTTGAGGGCTTCTTAAGACCTGAATTTATCGCCCGTGTGGACGAAATAGTGGTATTCAGCCCTCTCTCGGCGGAGTCGCTTGCAAAAATCGCGGCTATAATGCTCGACGAGCTTAAGGATTCGCTTAAAGAAAGGCTGATAGAGTTCTCGTACGATCAAAGCGTTTGCAAATATCTCGCCGAAAAATGCGGCGGCGGCAAGCGCGGCGCAAGGGAGCTTCGCAATGTTATCCGCCGTGAAATTGAAAATAAGGCGGTAGATATAATTGTAGAAAAGGGTGAGGGAAATCTAAAAAAGCTTTCGGTCACCGCAGATTCGGAAATAAAAATATCCGCAGAATAACCCGGAAATGCAAATATGCTCTGTAAAACTGTTATTATATATAAATATTTAGCTTTAATTTGTATAATTTAATGCTGAATGTCAGAAATAAAAATAAATATTGGCTTTTATAAAAAAATTCTTTATTTTTTTAAGAAAAACTGTTATAATAATTTGGATACTTACAGAATGTAATGTCTAAAAAAAGTCAATATTGGATTAATATCCATAAAAAATCAGGAGGTTGATTCTCAATGAGTCACAAGTACGTCTACCTTTTCAGCGAAGGCAACGCAAATATGCGTGAGCTTTTAGGCGGTAAGGGCGCAAACCTTGCAGAAATGACCAACATCGGTCTTCCTGTTCCGCAGGGCTTCACCGTTACTACCGAGGCATGCACGCAGTATTACGAGGACGGCAGAAAAATCAACGATGAAATCCAGGCACAGATTATGGAGTACATCGACAAAATGGAAGGCATCACCGGTATGAAGTTCGGTGATAAGGAGAACCCGCTTCTCGTTTCCGTTCGTTCGGGCGCCCGCGCTTCAATGCCCGGTATGATGGACACCATTCTTAACCTCGGTCTTAACGAAGAGGTTGTTGAGGTTATGTCTGCTAAATCCGGCAACCCCCGTTGGGCTTGGGACTGCTACAGAAGATTTATTCAGATGTATTCCGACGTTGTTATGGAGGTCGGCAAGAAGTACTTTGAGCAGCTCATCGATGAGATGAAGGCTGAAAAAGGCGTTACTCAGGATATCGAGCTTACCGCCGAAGACCTTAAGGTACTTGCAGGTCAGTTCAAGGCTGAGTACAAGAACAAAATCGGTAAGGACTTCCCCTCTGATCCTAAGGAGCAGTTAATGGGCGCTGTTGAAGCCGTTTTCCGTTCTTGGGACAACCCCCGTGCTAACGTTTACCGCCGTGACAACGATATTCCTTATTCTTGGGGTACCGCTGTTAACGTACAGATGATGGCGTTCGGTAATATGGGCGACGATTGCGGTACAGGCGTTGCCTTCACCCGCGACCCCGCTACAGGCGAGCGCGGACTTATGGGCGAGTTCCTTACAAACGCACAGGGCGAGGATGTCGTTGCAGGCGTTCGTACTCCTATGCCGATTGCCGAAATGGCTGATAAATTCCCCGAGGCTTTTGCTCAGTTTAAAGAGGTTTGCGCTATCCTTGAGGATCACTACCGTGATATGCAGGATATGGAGTTCACCGTTCAGGCGGGCAAGCTCTATATGCTCCAGACCCGTAACGGTAAGCGTACCGCTAAGGCGGCTCTTAAGATTGCCTGCGACCTCGTTGACGAGGGTATGATCGATAAGAAGCAGGCTGTTGCTATGATCGATCCCCGCAACCTTGATACACTTCTCCATCCGCAGTTCGACGCTAAGGCTCTTAAAGCCGCTACACCCGCGGGCAAGGGCTTGGGTGCTTCACCCGGTGCCGCTTGCGGTAAGGTTGTATTCACCGCCGAAGACGCTGAAGAGTGGAACGCTCGCGGCGAAAAGGTTGTTCTTGTTCGTCTTGAAACTTCTCCTGAAGATATTACAGGTATGAAGGCTTCTCAGGGTATACTCACCGTTCGCGGCGGTATGACCTCTCACGCTGCCGTTGTTGCTCGTGGTATGGGTACTTGCTGTGTATCCGGCTGCGGCGACATTATTATGGATGAAGATAATAAGAAGTTCACCCTTGCAGGCAAGACCTATCACGAGGGCGACTATATCTCCATTGACGGTTCAACCGGTAACATTTATGACGGTATTATCCCGACCGTTGACGCTGAAATCGCAGGCGAGTTCGGCAGAATTATGGCTTGGGCTGACGAGTTCAGAACCCTTAAGGTTCGCACCAATGCCGACACTCCCGCCGACGCTAAGAAGGCTCGCGAGTTAGGCGCTGAGGGTATCGGTCTTTGCCGTACCGAGCATATGTTCTTCGAGGCTGACAGAATCGCCGCTTTCCGTGAGATGATCTGCTCCGATACAGTCGAAGAGAGAGAAGCTGCTCTTGCTAAGATTCTTCCCTATCAGCAGGGCGACTTTGAAAAGCTTTACGAGGCACTTGAGGGTAACCCCGTTACCATTCGTTTCCTCGATCCTCCGCTTCACGAGTTCGTTCCTACTGAGGAAGCCGACATTGAGGCTCTTGCTAAGGCTCAGGGTAAGTCGGTTGAGGCTATTAAGAATATTATTACCGGTCTCCACGAGTTCAACCCGATGATGGGTCACCGCGGCTGCCGTCTTGCGGTTACCTATCCTGAAATCGCTAAGATGCAGACACAGGCTGTTATCCGCGCGGCTATCAATGTTAAGAAGAATCATCCCGATTGGAACATCGTTCCCGAGATTATGATTCCGCTTACAGGCGAAGTTAAGGAAATGAAGTTCGTTAAGGATATCGTTGTTGCTACCGCTGACGCTGAAATTTCAGCTGCAGGCGCAGAACTTAAGTACGAGGTTGGCACAATGATGGAAATCCCGAGAGCCTGCTTAACCGCTGACGAGATTGCTAAGGAAGCTGAGTTCTTCTGCTTCGGTACTAACGACCTTACCCAGATGACCTTCGGCTTCAGCCGTGACGACGCAGGTAAGTTCCTCGGTGCTTACTATGATAACAAGATCTATGAGAACGATCCGTTTGCTAAGCTCGACCAGAACGGCGTAGGCAAGCTTATGGAAATGGCTGTAACACTCGGTAAGAAGGTACGTCCAGAAATGCATTGCGGCATTTGCGGCGAGCACGGCGGCGACCCCGTTTCTGTTGAGTTCTGCCACAAGATCGGTCTTGACTATGTATCCTGCTCGCCCTTCCGCGTTCCGATTGCACGCCTTGCCGCAGCACAGGCTGCAATTAAAGATTCGCAGAATTAACCCAAAATTGTCTCCTGTTAAACCCTTTTATCCCGATTTCACTCAAAAAGGCAAACATTTTAACGTGAAAGAAATTTAAGGAAAACGGAAATTAAAATAAAAATGACCTTGTGTACCTTTTAGGTACGCAGGGTCCTTTTTATTACCATTATATATAATAATAATAAAGAGAGGTGTTCGAAGGATAATGATTTTTGTGCGGGTTAAAAACAGATTCATTCAGAAAAAACTATTTAATAAACTTCACTATTATTAAAAAAAACTTCACTATTATTTAAAAATTAACTAAAAATATTTACTTTTTACATTTTTTTAATATAATAAGATTGAAATGAAACCAATGTAAGGAGTATGTTGAGATGACAGACAGAATTATGAGTCACGAGGAAACAGGAATATTGCCGGTTATCAATATACCGGAGGCGGGACTTGCAGAGTCGGTGGCAAAGGCGCTTCGGGACGGAGGTCTGAATTCAATCGAGGTGACCCTGCGCTCGCCCGATTCGCTTGAGTCAATAAGGCGGATAAGGAAAAAATATCCGGATATGACTGTTGGCGCCGGAACTGTTTTAAGCAAGCGGACCGTTGACGAAGCGCTAAAAGCGGGAGCGGATTTTATTGTTTGCCCCGGATACGATGAAGATATAGTTGATTATTGTATTTCTAAGAAGGTAAAGGTAATACCCGGCTGCACCAACGCAAGCGAGATTCAGAAAGCGGTAAAAAAAGGTCTTACGGTTCTAAAATTTTTTCCTGCTGAGCTGAGCGGAGGATTGGATGCGATAAAGCTGTTGTCCGGACCGTTTCCTAATGTTAAATTTATACCTACCGGCGGGATAAATTACAATAACCTGGGAAGCTATCTTGAAAATGAGAAAATACTTGCCTGCGGCGGTAGCTATATGGCAACAGCGAACCAGATAAAGAACAATGATTTTGAAGGTATAACCGCCTACTGCAAAAAGGCTTTGGATATATCCCTTGGCTTTGAGCTGGCGCATGTGGGTGTAAACAATGAAAATGCCGAGGAAGCGGAGTCGGGAGCGAACAAGATAGGCGATATATTCCGTATGCAGGTAAAGGCAGGCAATTCCTCGGTGTTTGCGGGTACAGCGGTTGAGTTTATGAAGAGTATGTACTACGGAACTAGAGGTCATATAGGATTTAAAACCAATTCTATGGAAAGAGCTCTCGCATTCCTGCGCAATAACGGAGTCGGGATAATTGAAGAGAGTATCCGCACCGACGCGAAGGGAAAGCTTGTATCCGCGTATCTTAAGGAAGAAATAGGCGGTTTTGCAGTACATATAGTCAGAAAATAAGGAGAGAATAGTTATGAAAAAAGTAGTAGGCTTCGGAGATTATCTGCTTCGTCTTAACCCCAAGGGGTATTTAAAGTTTATACAAGCGCCGGAGTGGGAGGCGAACTTTACGGGAGCTGAGGCGAATGTTTGTGTCTCTCTTGCAAATATGGGAGTTGAGACAGAGTTTGTTACGCGTCTTCCGGAAAATGAGATCTCCCGCTGCGGAATAGCGGCGCTTAATAAGTACAGGGTTAAGACCGATAATATTCCCGTCGGCGGAGACCGTATCGGCATTTTTTACTGCGAAAAGGGTGCCTCTCAGCGACCCTCGAAGGTTATTTACGATCGTATGAACACGGGCTTCACCACCTGCAAAACCGAGGATTACGATTGGGATAAGATATTTGACGGCGCGGGATATTTCCATTTTACGGGTATCACCCCCGCTTTGGGAAAGTCGGTAGCCGCTGTCTGTCTTGACGCCTGCAAAATGGCGAAAGAACGCGGAATTACTGTGTCATGCGACCTTAACTACCGTAAAAACCTTTGGACAACCGAGCAGGCAAAGGCTACTATGGAAAGGCTTCTTGAATATGTGGACGTCCTGATTGCCAATGAAGAAGACGCTGAAAAGGTTCTCGGAATAAGCGCCCCCGACACCGATGTAACCGCAGGAAGGCTTAATAAAGAGGGCTATGTAAGCGTAGCAAAGCAGATCTGTGAGAAATACGGTATTCCTACCGTTGCAATTACTCTGCGCCAGAGTATCAGCGCGTCCGACAACAACTGGTCGGGTATGCTTTATACCAATAATACGGCTTACTTTTCAAGAGAATATGCGGTACATATTGTAGACAGAGTAGGCGGTGGAGATTCCTTCGGCGCGGGGCTTATCTTTGCTATAGGTCACGGCTTTGAACCGCAGAAATGCATAGAATACGCAGTTGCCGCGTCCTGTCTTAAGCAGACTATGGAATGGGATGTAAACCTTTCAACCGAGAAAGAGATAATGATTCTTGTAAACGGGGATGGTTCAGGCCGTGTTCAGAGATAATAAGGGAAGAAGTATAGAGCTTATAACCGACGCGCGTTGTATAGTCGGCGAGGGACCTATCTGGGACGACAGAACAGGCTGTCTTTTAATGACTGATATTCAGGGTAAGCGTATGCGCCGTATACATTGGGACAGCCTTAGTATTGAAGAAACCGTTCTGCCGCAGCAAACGGGATTTTTTCTGCTCACAGAAAGCGGTAAAATTTTAGGCGGTGCCGAAGACGGTGTTTACATTGTTGGCACCGACGGTACCTTTACGCGATTCAGCAAGCCTTTTCCGCTTAAAGGTCAGCGCTTTAACGACGGTAAGGCAGGACCCGACGGCAGGGCGTATCTCGGTACCTTCAGCCGAGATTTCACAGCGGCTTTTTACAGAATGGAGACCGACGGTAGCTTAACCGAGCTTTTTGATAAGGTGGGAAACTCCAACGGTCTTGATTGGGATACAGAAAAAGGGGTTATGTATTACAACGATACCCCTACAGGCAGAACCGATTGTTTTGATTTTTCAAGCGGTGAATTAAAAAAACGGAGCGAGGTATTCAGATATATCGGCGGAAATCCCGACGGTATGACAATAGATTCAAACGGCAATCTTTGGACAGCCGTCTGGGGAAGCGGCACCGTTGTTTGTGTTGATCCGACAGTCGGAAAAATCATAGACAAGGTCGATTTACCTGTAAGCCAGCCCAGCTGCTGCGCCTTTGCCGGAGAGGATATGGATACGCTTGTAATAACGTCCGCGGCACATGGCATACAGCTAAAAAACGAACCGTATGCCGGAAGTGTTTTTGCGGTCAGCGTAGGAGTAAAGGGAAATAAGCCTTACAGGCTCGACGTATGAAAGGACGGCTAAGATGAGAGTTGCAGATTATTTGAAATCCACTCCCGGTATTCAATGGGACTATGCGAGACAGATGGGGGTTAAATACGCTGTCGGGAGAATGCCAGACGGTCATATGGAGGAAACGGCGGCAAGCTATGAACTGCTCAAAGAAATGAAGCAGCGTTATACCGACGGCGGCTTTGAACTAAAGGTTATTGAGCCCGCCCCGCTTAATCAGAAGATAAAGCAGAATCTGCCCGGGCGGGACAAAGAAATAGAGCGGATGTGTTCCCTTATTACAAATATGGGAAAACTCGGTATAGAAGTTCTTTGCTATAATTTTGCCGCCCATTTTAACTGGAGCAGAACAAGATCCGATTATCCGGAGCGTGGAGGGGCGCTGGTTACCGCATACGACCATTCGGCGATAGACCATACGCAGGTGACCGAGGCGGGGATAATTACGGCTGAAGAGCTTTGGAAAAATCTTGAATATCTTCAGAGGGCGATAGTACCGGTGGCTGAAAAAGCAGGGGTAAAGCTGGCTATTCATCCCGATGACCCGCCGGTTGAGCACATTCAGAACGTTGCACGGATTTTAAATACCCCGGACGCAATGGAGAGGGCGTGCAACCTTGTGAAAAGTCCTAATATGGGTATTTGTATGTGTCAGGGAACATTTTCCGAGATGGGCGGCAATGTTTACGATGATATCAGGCGATTTGCAAATCAGGGCAGGATACATCTGGTTCATTTCCGTGACACAGCGGGAAACAGATTCAAATTTCACGAGACCTTCCACGATAACGGGCCTACAGATATGGCGGAGTGCGTGAGGCTTTACGAAAAGCTTTGTCCGAACGCATATGTTCGTGTGGATCATGTACCGACAATGGCGGGGGAGGACAATGATAATCCCGGTTACTGCTCTTTAGGCAGACTTTATGCCATAGGATACCTTAAGGGACTTATGGAAATGGCAGGAAAGGAATAAAAAAATGGGTGCAAAATTTGATTCCTTAAAGGGTAAGCGCGTGCTTATAACAGGTTCAAGCCGGGGAATAGGGAGGGCGCTTGCTGTCGGATTTGCGCAAAACTGCGCCGACGTCGCGCTGCATGGTGTAAGCCGCGGAAGCGCCTTGGATGAGGCTTTAGGCTTGGTTACGCAGTACGGCGTACGGGCAACGTGTGTATTAGGCGATCTGGGAGACCCTAATATTCCCAAAAGGCTGGTTAAAGAAACCGTTGAAAAGCTCGGCGGCATAGATATTCTTATTTGCAATGCTTCCATACAGATAAGAAGGCCATGGCTTGAGATGACCGATGAAGATATGCTGGCTCAGACCCGAACCAATTTGTTTTCAACCGTGAAACTGATGCAGTCGGCGGCGCCTCATATGCTGGAAAACGGATGGGGAAGGATTATCACTATAGGAAGCGTCCAGCAGGATATGCCGCATCCTGATATGCTTATATATTCGGCTATTAAAAGCGCAACGTTAAATATTGTAAGGAACCTTGCTGTTCAGCTTGCTGATAAGAACATAACAGTTAATAACGTACCGGTGGGCACAATTTATACCGACCGTAACACTGAGGTTTTGAAGAATGAGGAATATCATAGGCAGGTTAAAAACGATATTCCGATGAAGTATATCGGCGAGCCTGAGGATTGCGTTGCGGGCGTACTCCTGCTTTCGAGCGACGAGGGCAGGTATATAACCGGCGAAAATCTGCATATCGACGGTGGCAAGTTTATGTAATCTCAGTCTGAGCAAGGCTGTAACAAAAGGTAATTAAAGCCATTGGCTTTGATATTAATTAATTTCTAAGGAGAGTTTTATTATGAGCGAAGACAAGATTCAAGACGTGTATGAAAGACGTATTTACGAGCCGGATTATGATGTAGAGGATATCCGTCAGCGGTATTTAAGACTGTATACCGCTCTTATTTACGACGCAATGGAATCAATCGGTCTGCCCGGTAGGAGTATGTCAAGCGGCGTTTATCCGCTTACAATAGATATGAAGGTTGCCGGTCCGGCGTTTACCTCACGCCGTCAGACTACTCCCAATACCGATCCCTACACCCACAACATACGTTTGGGTCAAATGAAGAGTATGACCCCCGGCTGTGTGTTCATCAGCGATACGCAGGGTAACCTTAACTGCGGTCAGTTCGGTGAGATCACCGCTACGGCGATGCGTGCCGCGGGCTGCACGGGCGCTGTTATAGACGGTTCCACCCGCGATTCCAACTACCTGATAAATATGGGATTTCCGACATTCTGCCGTTTCCGCAACCCCGTTGAGGGCTTGGGGCGTTCTATGATAGTCGATTACCAGATCCCGATATATGTAAACGGTATCGACGGTATGATCAGGGTTGAGCCGGGCGACTTCATATTCGGGGATAACGACGGAGTTGTTATTGTTCCTAAGGATAAAACCATCGAGGTCCTGGAAATCGCCGAAACGTGGTTTGAAAACGAAAAAGCAAGCCGTAAAGCTATGGCTGAAGGTATGGACCCGTTTGAGGTTTACAATACATACGGAAGATTTTAATATTATAAGTAACTATCCCTGCCGTTCGGCAGGGATACCGTTGATGTTAATAGTATTTTTATTCCGTGGTTTTTAAAAAAGAGGGAAATATTCCTGTCAGCCTAAGGAGGTGTCTGAAATCGGTGTTGAAAATAAATTTAAAAACCCTGTGAAATCCGATTTTGAAAAGCATGAACTTACCGTAAACAAGAAAACAATTGACAAAATGTTTAATGCCCATTGGCATGATTATTTTGAAATAAAGCTTATTTTAAGCGGTGACGGTACAGTTGTTATAAACGGTGAAAAGCATACCTTTAAAAAGGGAAGCCTTTATCTGATAATGCCTGCAAATATTCATGCTTTTACTCCTCGGAATGTTGTTGAACTCTATAATGTGACTCTGCGTGAAAGTATTATTTTTGATGAATCAATAATACATAAGCTTTCCGGATTCAGTGAATTGTTTTTTCAACTTAACGATGAGGAATTTGAACAGGTATACTATATACTTGAGCTTTTAAAGCATGAGAACAACTGTGAACAGGATTACAAAGACCAAATAATTAAAAATCTGCTTGAGTGCCTCTTGTTGACTCTGATCAGAAAATCCTCTGATAATTATATTTCAGCGGATAGTTATTCTACCGTTATGCAAATTGCAATTTCGTATCTTAAAATGCATTTTCGCGATGATATAACCTTGCAGGGAGTAGCTTCTCTTTTAGGATTCAGCTCGGGATATTTCAGCACACTTTTCCGAAAAAACATCGGCTCTACTTTTGTGCAATTTTTAAATGATTTGAGGCTTGAATACTCAAAGAATTTGCTCTCTTATGACAAATTTGCAATAAATGAGATTTGCGTTATGAGCGGTTTTAAATCTTATTCAAATTTTTTAAAGGCATTCAAAAACAAATACGGTGTTTTGCCTAAAGAATACAGAAAGAGCATTAAAAGGGGGTAAATTATGAAAAGTTTTTTGTGAAAGGCTCTATGGAGTTTATGAAGTATCTGCATGACTGTGGGGAAAAAATTACTTTGTTACAGGAGAGGTGGCGGACAAATCGGTTCAGCCGCCTATGAGAATGTACGAGGAGGTTTTGGGTCTCGGCTTTGAGATAATCAGCGACTACACCCCTTTGGCTTTAAAGGAAATATTCAGAAAGCAGTGATGGTTACTGTCACCTTGAGGGGAAAAATAAATTTAGCGGTAAAAAGAACAGGTATCGAAAGTATCTGTTCTTTTTGTTTACTTGTTAAAAAATATGTGCTATAATATATAATCGATATTATGTAAATTTTGACTTCGTGTTATCTTGTTTTATTTAAGTTTACGGCGCTTAAATTATTGATTTTTGTGACCTGAATTCGTGTAAAGGTATTTTTTGCTCATTTTCGACCTGTTTTTAATCTAAAAAACTTTTGAATTACACGAATTTATTGGCTAATAGTAATTATAGTAAGGGGAGTGAGAATGTGCCTGATAAGTTTATTTTACATTCAAATTACAAGCCCACAGGCGATCAGCCCGAGGCTATAGCAAAGCTTACCGAAGGGGTCGAAAATGGCTTAACAGAGCAGGTTTTGCTGGGTGTTACGGGTTCGGGCAAAACCTTTACTATGGCTAATATTATCGCTAATGTCAACCGCCCGACCCTCGTCTTAGCCCACAACAAAACACTCGCCGCACAACTGTGCAGTGAGTTCAGAGAATTCTTCCCCCAAAACGCGGTTGAATATTTTGTTTCCTATTATGACTATTACCAACCCGAGGCTTATATCCCCGGGAGCGATACCTATATCGAAAAGGATTCCGCTATTAATGACGAGATAGACAAGCTCCGCCATTCCGCGACCTGTGCGCTTTCGGAGCGGCGGGACGTTATTATTGTAGCGTCGGTTTCCTGTATTTATTCTCTGGGTAGCCCTATTGATTATAAAAATATGGTGATTTCTTTGCGGGTAGGTATGGAGAAAAACCGCGATGAGCTTTTGCACAAGCTTGTTGATTTGCAGTACGAGCGCAACGATATTAATTTTGTGAGAAATAAATTCAGGGTAAGGGGAGATACGGTTGAGATTTACCCTGCCAACTCCTACGAAAACGCTATAAGGGTGGAATTTTTCGGGGACGAGATTGATAGAATAAGCGAAATCAACACCGTGACGGGCGAGGTCAAGGCACATTTGTCCCACGCGGCGATTTACCCCGCCTCGCATTACATTGTCTCAAACGAAAAGCTTGAAGACGCGCTGAAAGAAATTAAGGACGAGCTTGAAGAACGGGTAAAATTCTTTACCGAAAACGGTCAGCTTATCGAGGCGCAGAGGATAAGACAGCGCACCGAGTATGATATGGAAATGCTAAAGGAAATAGGCACCTGCAAGGGGGTTGAAAACTATTCCCGCGTGCTCTCCCGCAGAAAACCGGGGAGCGTTCCCTCAACTCTTCTTGACTATTTTCCCGATGATTATCTGCTTTTTGTAGACGAGTCTCATGTAACGCTCCCGCAGGTGAGGGGTATGTACGGCGGCGACCGTGCAAGAAAGGAAAATCTTGTGCAGTACGGTTTTCGTTTGCCCTCGGCTTTTGATAACCGCCCCCTTAATTTTGAGGAGTTTTACAGCCATGTAAATCAGGCGGTTTTCGTTTCGGCAACGCCCGGTGATTTTGAAAAACAGCACGCGTCACAGATTGTCGAGCAGGTCATCCGTCCGACAGGGCTTTTAGACCCGAAAATTACCGTCCGACCGAGTGAGGGGCAGATTGACGATTTGGTGTCCGAAATCAATCTACGCACCGCGCGCAAGGAACGCGTGCTTATTACCACCCTTACTAAGAAAATGGCGGAGGATTTGACCGATTATCTGAATGATTTATCGATTAAGGTGCGGTATATGCACTATGATATTGATACGATGGAGCGAATGGAGATTATCCGCGATTTGCGCTTAGGCGAGTTTGATGTGCTTGTCGGCATTAACCTTTTGCGCGAGGGCCTTGATATTCCCGAGGTATCGCTGGTTGCTATACTGGACGCCGACAAGGAGGGCTTCCTTAGAAGTGAAACCTCCCTTGTGCAGACGGTGGGCAGAGCCGCCCGAAATGCCGACGGCGAGGTTATAATGTACGCCGACAGTATAACCCCCTCAATGGAGCGGGCAATTACCGAGACCGAACGCCGCAGAAGGATACAGAGCCGTTATAACGAGGAGCACGGAATTACGCCGAAAACGGTAATTAAAGATGTGCGAGACGTTATCGAGATCGGCACAAAGGTTAAAAACGAAAAGCCTGTTTCAAAGATGTCGAAACTTGAGCGCGAGGCGGAGATAAAACGCCTTACAAATGAAATGAAGCAGGCGGCGAAGATACTTGAATTTGAACACGCGGCTTACCTGCGCGATAAAATCAATAAACTCAGAGAGGGTAAATAATGGCAAACGATAAAATTATAATCAAGGGCGCGTGCGAGCATAATTTAAAAAATGTTGATGTTGAAATACCCAGGGACAAGCTTATAGTTTTCACGGGTCTCTCGGGGAGCGGAAAATCCTCCCTTGCTTTTGATACCATATACGCCGAGGGGCAAAGGCGGTATGTCGAGTCCCTTTCCTCCTACGCAAGGCAGTTTTTAGGACAGATGGAAAAGCCGAATGTAGATACTATCGAGGGGCTTTCTCCCGCAATATCCATTGACCAGAAAACCACCTCTAAAAACCCGAGGTCTACCGTTGGTACTGTTACCGAAATATATGATTATCTGCGCTTGCTTTACGCGAGGGTGGGGATTCCTCATTGTCCTGTCTGCGGTAAGGAGATAAGCCAGCAGACCACCGACCAGATTGTGGATAGGGTTATGGCGCTTCCCGCGGGAAGTAAAATTCAGGTTTTGTCCCCTGTTGTTAAGGGCAGAAAGGGGGAGCACACAAAAGAGCTTGAGCAGGCGAGAAAGCAGGGCTATGTACGCGTTCGGATAGACGGCAATATGTACGACCTGTCAGAAGAAATAAAGCTTGAAAAGAATAAAAAGCATATGATAGAAATTGTCGTTGACCGCCTTGTGGTTAAGGACGACATTCGCTCCCGACTTGCGGGAAGTATAGAGACCGCCGCGGGCATTTCGGGCGGTCTTATCGCGGTTGATGTGATAGGCGGGGAGGAGCTCCAGTTCTCCCAAAGCTTTGCCTGTGACGAGCACGGCATAAGCATACCTGAGCTTACGCCGACAATGTTTTCATTTAACAGCCCATTCGGCGCTTGCCCCACCTGTACGGGACTCGGTATTTTTATGAAGGTTGACCCAAGGCTTGTGATTAACGATGAAAGCAAGTCCCTTGTTGACGGGGCGATAAGAGCCTCGGGCTGGGGGGTTAACTCCTGGTTCGCCCCCGACGCGGGAACAATAGCAACAATGTATTATAACGGACTTGCCGAGCATTACGGTTTTGATATTAATACCCCCTATAAGGATTTATCGGATGAGGTTAAGCATGCGGTGCTTTACGGAACAGGAAGTACCAAGCTTAAGCTTAAAAGGGGCAACACCTTGGGCGGAGGCACTTACGAAGCGCCCTTTGAGGGGGTTATTAATAACCTTGAGCGCCGTTATAAGGAGACCTCAAGCGATTACGCCCGCGCCGAGATTGAAAGCTATATGACCGAGCGCCCCTGTCCCGACTGCCACGGCAGAAGGCTTAAGCCCGAATATTTGGCGGTTACGGTGGGCGGCAAGAATATTATGGAATTTTGCGATATGTCGGTCACTGACGAGCTTGAATTTATAAACAGTCTTAGCTTCGGCGAACGCGATACTATGATTTCAAAACCGATTTTAAAGGAAATTAGGGAAAGACTTACCTTCCTTAAGAGCGTGGGACTTGAATACCTTAATCTTTCCCGTTCGTCGGGTACGCTGTCGGGCGGTGAAAGCCAGCGTATACGCCTTGCAACCCAGATAGGCTCTTCGCTAATGGGGGTGCTTTACATTCTTGACGAGCCGAGCATAGGTCTTCATCAGCGGGATAACGACCGCCTTATTGCCACCTTAAAACGCTTGCGCGACCTCGGAAATACCGTAATTGTTGTAGAGCACGATGAGGACACAATGCGCGCCGCCGATTATATTGTAGATGTCGGTCCCGGGGCGGGCATACACGGCGGAAATATTGTATTTTCGGGGAGTGTCCCCGAGCTTAAAAACTGCACCGAGTCGATAACCTCGGATTACCTTACGGGCAGAAAAAAGATTCCCGTACCTAAGACCCGCCGTAAAGGAAACGGCGCGTTTCTTGAAATTAAGGGAGCGGCGGAAAATAATCTTAAAAAAATCAATGTGAAAATACCGCTCGGCACCTTCGTTTGTGTGACGGGGGTATCGGGGAGCGGAAAATCCTCCTTTGTAAACGATATTGTTTATAAGGTGCTGGCAAACAAGCTTAACAAGGCGAAAACCGTACCGGGTGCATATAAATCATTTGAGGGAATAGAAAACCTTGATAAGGTAATTAATATAGACCAAGCGCCGATAGGCAGAACCCCTCGCTCAAACCCTGCCACCTATACGGGGGTTTTCGGGGATATACGGGAGCTTTTCGCCTCCACTAAGGACGCGAAAATGCAGGGCTACACCGCGGGCCGTTTCTCCTTTAATGTTAAGGGCGGACGGTGTGAAGCCTGTCAGGGCGACGGTATTTTGAAGATTGAAATGCACTTTTTGCCCGATATTTATGTTCCCTGCGAGGTCTGCGGCGGCAAACGCTACAACCGCGAAACCCTTAATGTAAAGTATAAGGGCAAGAGCATTTACGATGTGCTGGAAATGACGGTTGAGGAGGGTATGACCTTTTTTGAAAGCATACCGAAAATCCACCGCAAGCTTAAAACCCTATTTGATGTGGGACTCGGTTATATTAAAATCGGTCAGCCCGCCACAACCCTTTCGGGGGGTGAGGCACAGCGTGTCAAGCTTGCAGCCGAGCTTTCAAAGCGGGGCACGGGCAAGACGATTTATATTTTAGACGAGCCTACAACCGGGCTTCACACCGCCGATGTTCACAAGCTAATAGAGGTATTACAGCGGTTTGTGGACGCGGGCAACACCGTGCTTGTAATCGAGCATAACCTTGACGTTATTAAAACCGCCGATTATATTATCGATTTAGGGCCCGAGGGCGGCGATAAGGGTGGAACGGTGGTCTGCACGGGTGCTCCCGAAAAAATCGCCGCCTGTGAAAAGTCCTACACGGGAAAATTTCTTAAGAAATTGCTGTAAAATTAAAACCGCCTTAGGCGGTTTTAATTGTTTTGTGGAGTTGTAACGGTGTTTTCAGATGATGTTACATTGCTGTTTTCGCTTGCGGTTTCACTGTTTTCCGAAGATGAGAATTCACTGCTTGACGAGGATGCATTATCGCTGTCTGTTGATGAAGTAGCTTCGCTGTCTGTCGATGAAGTGTCAGCATTGCTTGTTTCGGGAGGCTTTTCTTCTTTCTTTAAAAGAGGATTATCCTGTTTGTTTCCGCTTATCATAGATTTAAATATGACATTCATATCGCATCTACCGTCAACGCCGTGAACATTGCCATCGCTTGCATATTGCCAACCGTCATAAACTATATCGCCTAATAAACTATTGTTATCGGTGTAATATGCCATCCAAAGGGTATAATTCAAAAGTCTTGATTTTTCAAGATGATTATTATAAAAATTATAGTAGGTATAAAGCATTGTTTTGCAGCCGGCTTGCTTTATTGTTTCCATAAAGGCTATGGCATTATCCGTTCTTTGACCGGCAGTAAGATTTATTACTCTATCACTGTAGTGTTCAATATCAATGGCGATGGGTAAATCAAGCTCGTAATCTTTAATGGCATTTAACACAAAGTTTGCTTCCTCAATCGCTTCCGCTATGTCTTTGGCAACCGAATAAAAATAAACTCCGCATTTTATTCCCGCTGCTTTTGCCCCTATAATATTTTGTTCAAAATAAGGATCAATATTTAATCTGCCGGTTTCATATCCTCTGAAGCCTACTCTTATGATAGCGTACTCAATGCCTGCCGCTTTAACATTGCTCCAATTAATGTTTTTTTGATATCTTGAAACATCTATGCAAGTGTAAGACTCTTTAGCACCTGTTTGTGTATTAAAATAATATCTGAGTCCGTTAACATCGGCATAGCCTTTCAAGAGTTGGTCATTTTTGTAGCAATAGGTTTTACCGTCCCTTTGTTCAAATCTATAATTATCGGCAGGTGATGGAGCTTCGGTAGCTTCTTCTACATACTTTGCATAATCCGAACGGATATAACCGCTTTGATGCTTTCCGCCTATATTGCCGCTTATATTATACCAAATTATATTGTCAGTACCGATTTTTTCTCCTAAATAATCAAATACCTCGCCTTTTTTAACCTTGCCTATCGAATTGAAGCTCGTTCCTGCATCGACTCTCACATTAACATTGTTATCGGTGGCTTCTACTTTTTTTACATCCGGATTGACGGTATTGGAAACGGAAGGCTTTTGTGGGGCAAATTTATCAGGGTTAACCTCCTCGTTTGAGGTATCCTCTTCGGGCTTATAACTAAATTCGGGTGCGGTAAGAACACTTCCCGTTGAAGGTTTAATTTCTGTTTTTTCTTTGGGTATACTGTTAATATCCTCACTTACAACTGATGAAATCTCCTCAATTTCCGACACGGCGCCAGAATCGGAGTTGATATCAGATGATACCGTTTCGGTTTCACTCGGTATAGGCGACATAGTTTTTTCTTGCTTGTGATTGTTTTTTGTAAAAACAACTGCTGTAATAGAAACAATGACAATAGCAGAGACTAATGCCGATATCAATATTGCTTTATGTAATAAGAAAAATTCTAAAAATTTTTTCAATTTAATTCCTCCGTGGATTTTTACGACCTGTATATTATATTTTTTTAAGTTGCTTTTGTCAATGTTTTATACGATATTTTACACTTAATAATAGGTAAATTCGCTGTGCTTAATATAATTTACACATTATTCACCATTTGTCATAAAATATATGTAAAATGTAAACGAGGTGAGGCTAAAAGGTGTTCGGATATATCAGAATTGCAAAGCCCGAGCTTAAAATTAAGGAGTACGAGACCTACAAGGCGGTCTACTGCACCCTTTGCCGAACTTTAGGTAAGGAGTACGGAATTTGGACCCGCTTTACCCTAAGCTATGATTTCACCTTTTTAGCACTTCTTAATATGTCTTTGTCGGACGGGTGCGATGCGGTTGAGCGTAAGATATGCACTTGCAATCCGCTGAAAAAATGCAATTATTGTAAAAGTGATGAAAAGATAAAAATGCCCGCGGCGGCGGCTATAATAATGGTTTATTACAAGCTGCTTGACAATATTAAGGACGAAAAGGGCATAAAAAAATTAGGCTTTGTTGCCTTAAAACCTCTTTTTTTCCACGCCCACAAAAAGGCGGCGAGGCTTTATCCACAGGTTGAGGAGATTATAAGCCGTTATATTTCGGAGCAGTCAGCTATTGAAGACGGCAACTGCACCGAGCTTGACCGAGCCGCCGACCCGACCGCAAAAGCCCTTTCAACGCTTTTACAGCTTTGCAGTGAGGACTTGACGCAAAAAAGAGTGCTTGACCGTTTGGGCTACTGCCTCGGAAGATATATCTATATTCTTGACGCGGCGTGCGACCTGCCTGAGGATATTAAGAGCGGCTCATATAACTGCTTAAAGGCTTCACTTGAGGGAGACCCTCAAAAATACGCGAGAGACAGGGCAACCCCACAGCTTTATTTCTGTGCCAACGAGGCGGGAAAGGCGTTTGAACTGCTGGACATAAAAAAATACAGGACGATTCTCGGCAACATTATTTATTTGGGACTTGAGGATACATTCAAAAAGGAGTTAAATGTATGAAAGATCCGTACGCGGTATTAGGCGTTTCAAAGAACGCGAGCGACGAAGAAATCAAAAACGCTTACAGGGAGCTTGCGCGTAAGTATCACCCCGATAATTACACCGATAACCCGCTTTCCGACCTTGCGGGCGAAAAGATGAAGGAGATTAACGAGGCATACGACCAAATTATGAACTCCCGCCGTTCGGGCAAGCATAGCAACAGCTACTCGGGCGGGTTTGATTCTAACGCGTCTTCCTCCTTTCCCGAGGTAAGGAATCTTATAAATCAGGGCAGACTTGAACAGGCGCAGGAGATATTGGACGGCGTCCCGCCCCAGTCCCGCAATGCTGAGTGGTATTTCCTTAACGGCACCGTGCTTTATCGCCGCGGTTGGTTCGATCAGGCCTTTACCAGCTTTGCCACCGCTTCAAGAATGGATCCGTCAAATATGGAGTACCGCAATGCGGTGAACAACGCACAGCGCCAGCAGGGAAGACAACACAATCCCTACCGCACCTACGGCGGAGGCACAGGCGGTTGTGACGGCTGTGATATTTGTTCAAGCCTTATCTGTGCGGACTGTTGCTGTGAATGTATGGGCGGAGATTTAATACCTTGCTGTTAGGCTGGCGATAACTTGAAACAAAATGTTAAGATTACATTATGCGGAATAACTGTGGCGCTTTCGGCGGTTTTTATGCTGATGTCCTATTTTCCCTACTTTACCTACGCCGTTCCCGCGATAACGGGACTTCTTACAATGATGCTGGTTATCGAGATAAACGTTAAATGGGCGTTTGTAGCGTATATAGCCGCCTCGGTACTTGTCTTTATTTTTGCCGAGCCCGAAAGCAAGCTTATGTATATTTGTCTGTTCGGCTACTATCCGATAGTAAAGTCGTTGATAGAAAGAATAAACAAGCCTGTAATAGAGTGGGTTTTAAAGCTTGCGGTCTTTAATGCCGCCGCAATTATGATTTACGCGGTATTTGCGGGAATGTTTGGTGTTTCGATTGAGGATTTCAGCACCCTCGGAAAATATGGCGCGTATATATTTTTAGGCTTCGGAAACGCGGTTTTCGTTCTTTACGATATTACTGTTTCAAGGCTTTCAGGAACATATATTTACAGAATTCATCCAAAGGTTAAGAAATTGCTTAAAATATAAAAAGCACAAAACGGCGCAAAACCGTCTTGTGCTTTAAATTTTGCGTTAGGCTGACTCTCGTCAGCCTAATCCTTGCTGAAATCCTCAAGAATAAGCCCCTCGTTTCGCTCCTCCGCCCAGTTAATATTCCACTCGCTTGTGAAAATTAAGAGGTTGTTGTTTTTAAAGTCCTGCACCCATTTGGTGTCGGAGGTAAGGTTAAGCGATTTCATATCAATATCCCTATTCTTGACCCAGCGGATATACTGATAAGGCAGGTCGTTGCGTATAACATCGACATTGTATTCGTTTTTAAGGCGATATTCAAGCACCTCTAACTGCAAGATGCCGACAACGCCGACAATAACACGCTCCATACCTGTATTAGGCTCGCGGAAAATCTGAATCGCGCCCTCCTGGGCTATCTGCTCGACTCCCTTTACAAACTGCTTTCGCTTAAGGCTGTCCTTTTGCTCGATAAGAGCGAAATGCTCGGGCGCAAAGGTAGGAATACCCTCGTATTTCACCTGCATTTTCTGTGAGCAGACCGTGTCGCCTATAGAATAAATACCGGGGTCGAAAACTCCGATAATATCCCCCGCGTAGGCCTCGTTTATAACCTGACGTTCCTCCGCCATCATCTGCTGGGGCTGGGAAAGACGGACGGGCTTGCCCGCCTGAACGTGGTAATAGTCGGAGCCGCGCTCAAATTTACCCGAGCAAATACGGAAAAAGGTTATTCTATCGCGGTGGTTCTTGTTCATATTCGCCTGAATCTTAAAGGCAAACGCTGAAAAATTCTCATCAAAGGGGCTTATTTCCTTGCCGTTCGAAATGCGCGGCAGGGGAGCGGTCGTCATTTTAAGGAAGTTTTCGAGAAACGGCTCTATGCCGAAGTTGGTAAGCGCGGAACCGAAAAATACGGGAGTAAGCTCGCCCTTTTGCACCTTTTCAAGGTCAAATTCAAAGCTCGCGCCGTCAAGCAGCTCTATCTGGTCGACAAGCTCGGCGCGCTGATATTCGCCTATCAGCTCATCCAATTTTTCGGTGTCTGTAATGTCGCACTTTATCGCGCTCAGCCTTTCCTGACCCTTGTGAAACTCGTTAAAGGTTAAAATCTCCCGCTTGTCGCGGTCAAAAACGCCCTTGAAGCTAACCCCGCAACCGATAGGCCAGTTTACGGGATATGTGCCTATTCCGAACTCCTTTTCAAGCTCGTCAAGCAGCTCGAACGGATCTCTCGCCTCGCGGTCAAGCTTGTTAATAAAGGTGAAAATCGGGATATGGCGCATAGCGCATACCTTAAACAGCTTTCTTGTCTGCGCCTCGATACCCTTTGCCGCGTCTATTACCATAACCGCGCTGTCCGCCGCCATAAGGGTGCGGTATGTGTCCTCAGAGAAGTCCTGATGCCCCGGAGTGTCGAGAATATTTATGCAGTAGCCCTCGTATTCAAACTGCATTACCGAGGAGGTTATGGAAATTCCGCGCTGCTTTTCAAGCTCCATCCAGTCGGAAACCGCGTGCTTTGCGGTCGCCTTTCCTTTAACAGAGCCCGCGGTCTGTATCGCGCCTCCGTATAAAAGAAATTTTTCTGTAAGCGTGGTTTTGCCTGCGTCCGGGTGCGAGATTATCGCGAAGGTGCGCCGTCTTCCTATTTCACGTTCTAATTCGGTCACGGGAAAATTCTCCTTTAAAACTTAATTGCCTAATTAATAATTTTAGCATAAATTATTAAGATTATCAACATTGATTTTTGAAAATTAAGGGGGGACAGAAAAAATAAAAAAGCTTCCCGTAAAGGGAAGCCGAGGAAATAAGCTTTATACTGTCGGGAAAGGATTGAAAAAGGATATTGTCACCGTGTAAGCGATATACAGTACAAGCAGTAGTATTCCCTGCGCGCGGGTGAATTTGCCGCGCAGGAGCATAGGAATGACCGCGAGCGCCAACAGCCCCAAACAAACGGGAATATCAAGGAAAAGGTTTTGCGGGCAGGCGGTTAGCCCTCCGCCCGAAACAAGTGAGCAAATCGGCAGAATTATAGCTAAATCGATTAAATTCGCGCCTATGATATTTCCGACAGACAGCGAGGACTGCTTTTTGATAACGGCGCTTACCGTGGTGATAAGCTCGGGTAGCGAGGTACCGACGGCGACAACGGTCGCCGAAATAACCGCCTCGGAAACCCCGCTCGCCGCGGCAATTTCGGTAGCGGAATCGACAAGAAAGTCTGCACCGACGACTATTCCCGCCGCTCCTATTATAAATTTTACTATGTTGAGCGGAATTTCTTTCTTTTCAAATACCCGCTTTTCGTTCTGTGCCGATTCGGCTTTTCCGCTTTTAATGCTTTCGTAAACCGAGACGGCAAATATTATAAGCAACAGCACGCTCCCGATAAGCGAAAAGCTATCGCCTAAGGAGGAGATATAGAGAATTACCGCCGCTGAAAGTAAGAGCAGGGATTTTGCGGCGTACTGGGAGCGTTTAACCGCGGCGGGGATACAGATTATCGAAATCGCCATAATAAGCCCCGTGTTCGCTGTGACCGAGCCTACCGCGTTACCTATTGCTATAGCGTTAGAGCCGCGGGACGCTCCGAGACAGGAGACTATAAGCTCGGGCAGGGTAGTCGCAAGGCTTACAACCGTTGCTCCGATTACAAAATGAGGTATTCCCGAAACCTCCGCCATCCATACGGCGGCATCAACAAAAAAATCCCCGCCCTTTATTATAAGTATCAGACCGCAGATAAACAGAATTATCAGCGCCCACATAGGCCAGCCGACCGCTGAAATCATTTTAATTCCTCCAAAAAGCAACCTTTAAGTTCCGCACATTTTCATTACTATACTATGCGGCAGAATTTTGGCTATAACTCGGTAAAACTTAAAGAAGAGCCGATTTGTATAAACTCCCCGCTTTTTTGCCGACGCCGCAAGAGATTTTCTCGCCATAACCGCGGGGTTTACCCGCGGCAGGGTGTCAAAGGTTCGGCTTGACCCCTTAGCTATTCCCGCGACGGGCAAAAACTCGGTGTCCATAGGACCGGGGCAGACTGCCAGCACATTTATGCCGCGGCTCTTAAGCTCGATTCTGAGCGCCCTTGAAAGGCTCATCACATAAGCCTTTGTCGAGGAATAGACCGACATTCCCGTATTCGGCGCAAAGGCGGCGATGGAGCATACATTTATTATTTCCGAATCCTTTTGCATATAGGGAAGGGTAAGCGAGGTCATAACCGTAAGCACCTCGCAGTTAAGGCGCACCATACCGCCGTTATCCTTCGCCGAGACGGTATCAAAGTTGCCGAGCCTACCGAATCCCGCGTTGTTTATAAGCAGGGAAACTGTGGGCTTAAGCTCTGAAAGCAGGGAAGTGTATTTATTAAGGCAGTCGCTGTCGGTAATATCAAGCGCCAGCACACGGGTTTTCGCGCTAAGCTCTTCCGCCACATTATGAAGCTTGTTCTCCCGCCTTGCGATAAGCCATATTTCGTCTATTTCCTTTCGGGTTCTTGAAATCTCCGCTGCGTATTCTTTGCCTATTCCCGACGAAGCGCCTGTAACTACTGCGATTTTCAAAAAAGCCACATCCTTTACGGTTTTATAATAAAAAAATAATTATGATTTATCCGTGAAGGTCGGTTCCTATAAAGCCGACCTCTTTAAAATCGCTCGGGTTGTGACGGATTATGTAATCAATGTAGGACGCCGTCATTTTAGCCGTTAAAATATAGCCCATAGGATTCATATGCCCGAGAAGAAAGAAATTTTCATGGAATTTTTCGTCATACTTCGGCGCGTATTTAAACAGGTCGATAACATAGGTGTTATCGAATTTTTCGGCAAAATCGTAAAGAAGCGCCGCGTGCGCCTGCTTGTCTTGAATGCGCGGATCGTTTTTGCCGCCGTCAGCCATAGTCATAAGGAAAAATTTTGCGCGGGGTTGTATTTGCTTTAAACGCTGTATTATTTCGGCGTAATATCCCGCAAAATTCTTCTTATTGTTTTTATAATCCGAAAAATCGACATCGTTTACCGAGCCTAATTCCTGATTACGGCAGATAATGTCGTTTACACCGAGGGCGATTATGTAGGCTTGAGAAGCGTATTTAGCGTCCCAAAAGCCGTTTGCGTCTGCAAAGCTTTCGCAGTATTCCTTAGCGGTCATGCCGCCGCGGGATAGGTTGTAGACCTTACTTCCGCACATACGTGCAAGATACTGTCCCCACGAGTATTCAAACATATCGTGATAGCCGCGGCTGCCGTCCGCCTTTAGCGATTCAAACTCCCCCGAGGAAAGACTGTCGCCTATACAGCAGATTGTTCGGAATATTGAGGTAAAGCCTCCGTCGGTTACAATTCTGTCAAGCGGTTTTTCGTTTTCGTTTGCAATAAATTCTTCAATGTTCATCATATACACACCATTTTCTTGATTCTTCAATAAACCTGTCTTTTTTAAATGCATTATAGCATTATATATAATCGTTTTCAAGCACAATCCGCTGACTTATTAAAAAATTCAAAATATTAGGTATATTACTATTGTTTATTCCGCAAAAATATTGTATAATAGACTATATATAAGTATAGGGAGCATGGCATTTTGGAGCATATCGCTTATCTTGACAACAGTTCTACCACAAAGCCCTCAAAAAGAGCGGTTCAATATATAACCCGTGCGCTTGAGAGCAACTGGGGCAATCCCTCATCTCTGCACCGAATAGGAATGGAGGCGGAAATTGCCCTTAATGATGCGAGGGAATGTATCGCGCATACCGTAAACGCACGAGCGGATGAAATCTTTTTTACCGGGAGCGGTACCGAGGCTAACAATACCGCCCTTTTATCTGTGCTGAAGGCTAAAAGCAGGGGCGTAAGAATTGTCACCACGGCTATCGAACACCCCTCGGTGTTAGAGACCGCAAAAAGACTCGGTGATTACGGCTTTGAGGTTGTGTGTTTAAAGCCCGATAATAACGGAATTGTTCCGCTGTCCGCGCTTGAAAATGCCCTAACGGATAATACTCTGCTTGTGAGTATGATGCTTGTAAACAACGAAACCGGAGCGATTCAGCACATACGCGAGGCGGCAGCGCTTACAAAACGGATAGCACCCTTGGCGCTTTTCCACTGCGACGCGGTGCAGGGCTACGGCAAGCTGCCCGTAAATGTAAAGCAATTAGGTGTCGACCTTTTATCTGCCAGCGGGCATAAAATTCACGGTCCAAAGGGAATAGGCTTTCTGTACTGCAAAAAGGGCGTGCATATAAATCCGCTTATAACAGGCGGCGGTCAGGAGCGCGGTATGCGCTCGGGGACGGAATCAACTCCCCTAATAATGGGACTTATGGGGGCGGCGGAGGAGCTTGTGAAGCCCGAAACTCAGCTTAAAAAACAGCAGGAGCTGTTCGATTACACAAAGGACAGGCTTGTTAAAATCGGCGCGGTTATAAACTCGCCCGAGGGGTGTCTTCCTTATATATTAAATGTTTCGCTTGTCGGCTACCGCTCGGAAACTCTGCTTCATTTTCTTGAAAGCCGAAATGTTTTTGTTTCAAGCGGAAGTGCCTGTGCAAAGGGTCACGGCAGCTATGTGCTTAATGAAATGGGTTTTGACAGAAAACGTACCGACAGCGCGCTTAGAATAAGCTTTTCAAGATATAATACAAAAGAGGACTCAGATATGCTTGTCACGGCTCTTGAAGAGGCAAAAAAACAGCTTAGAAAGGCAAACTGATGAAAGAGATAATTTTGATTAAAAACGGCGAGCTGGCTTTAAAAGGCCTTAACCGCTGTAATTTTGAGGACACACTGATTAAAAATATAAAGCGACGCCTTAAGGATTTGGGCGAGACGGAAATCCGCAAGTCGCAGTCAACAATTTATATCGAGCCCAAGAGCGAGGACTATGATTTTGAAGAAGCGCTCTCCCGTGTGGGCAGAATCTTCGGCATAGCGGGCTTCAGCCGAGCCTGCGTTTGCGAAAAAACGGCAGAGGACATACTTTCCCGTTCTCCCGAATATCTTAAAAGTGTAATGGAAAACATAAAAACCTTTAAAGTTGAAGCAAAGCGGGCGGATAAGTGCTTTCCCTTTACCTCTCCCGAAATATGCCGCGAGGTGGGAGCGGTACTGCTCGAAAAATATCCCCATCTTAAGGTTGATGTTCACAATCCCGACCGAGTAATATATGTTGAAATACGCGACTTTGCCGCATATGTAAGGGCGGAACAACTAAAGGGGGCAGGGGGCTTACCCGTGGGAACCGCGGGCAAGGCTTCGATATTGATTTCGGGCGGAATCGACAGCCCCGTAGCCGCCTGGACTATGGCAAAGCGTGGACTTCGCCTTAATGCTATTCACTTTGCAAGCCCGCCTTATACAAGCCCGCGCGCCGAGCTAAAGGTGCGAACACTCCTTAAAAAGGTGGCGGCGTACAGCGGAACGATTAATCTTGCTATAGTACCCTTTACCGAAATACAGGACGAGATAGGCAGAAACTGCCCCGAGGATTATTTTACTCTTATTATGCGCCGTATGATGATGCGTATATCCGAGCGCTTGGCAAGGGAAGCGGGAAGCCTTGCGCTTATCACGGGCGAGAGCCTCGGTCAGGTTGCAAGCCAGACCCTGCCCGCCCTCGTCACGACCGACAGCGTTGTTAATATGCCTGTCCTCCGTCCCCTTATCGGTATGGATAAGGAGGAAATAATCAAGATTTCAAGGAATATCGATACCTTTGAAACCTCGATTTTGCCTTATGAGGACTGCTGTACGGTATTTACCCCAAAGCACCCGAAAACAAGACCTACGCTTGAATCCTGCCTTGAGGCGGAGCAGAGGCTTGACATAGAGCGACTTATCGAAAAAGCGGTAAGCGGGACCTTGTATTCCTATATTGAATAAAATATTTTATAAAGCGGTAATTATATGAACAACAAGATATACGAGCTTAGCTGTCAAGCCGTAAGATTATTAAAGGAAAATAAAATGACTGTTTCGGCGGCGGAATCCTGTACGGGCGGACTGGTCTCGGCGTATATTACCGCCGTTCCGGGCTCGTCCTCGGCGTTTGAGTTGGGAATAACCTCCTATTCCTGCCGAGTAAAGCGCGATATTTTGGGAGTGGACGGAGAAACCCTGCAAAACTTAGGGGCGGTAAGCCGTGAAACAGCGTATCAAATGGCGCAAAACATTCGCGAAAAGGCAAATTCAAGTATAGGCGTTTCGGTAACGGGCGTCGCGGGACCCGACGGCTCGGAGGGACACGCCCCCGGACTTGTCTATATTGCGGCGGCATATGACGGCGGCGTTCGCGTTAAGGAGCTTAACATTGACCCGCTATCGCGTAATTGCGTCAGGGAAACGGCGGTTTCGGAAATTTTTAAGCTTATAATTAAGATTATCGGGGAAGTTAAAAAATGAAGCATGCAAAAGAAAAGGCCGATTTTTTTTACAGGCTGTATTTATCCTATATTCCTAACGGACGGGACAATTTAAAGCAGATATTAATTAAGGTGTTTTTCCTTATATCGCTTATAACCCTCATCGTCTCAGCCGCATATCTTACAAACTATTTTCTGTCATCAAAGCATCAGGACGGTATTATCGAGGACACACGCTCGGTATGGCACGAAACAGAGACAGAGGACGCGCCCGAGCCTTCGGCAACCGAGCTTTTGCTACGGGAAAACAGCGATTTTAAAGGTTGGATAACCGTACCTAATACTAAAATCGATAATCCGATTTATCAAACCGATAATAATGAGTTCTATTTGACCCACAACCAAAAAAAGCAAAAAAGCGCATACGGAGCTTTGTTCTTCGACTGTAAAAATTTGATAACCGATGGTGAGACCGACAAAAACCTTGTAATATACGGGCACCATATGAAAAACGGCTCTATGTTCGCCAATCTTACAAAATATAAGTCGTTAAGCTTCTATAAGGAGAATCCCACGATAGAGTTTTCCACACTTTACAAAAAAGGTACATATAAGGTGTATGCGGCCTTTGTGCTTAACGCCTCAAAGGCGGACGATAACGGATATATATATAATATTTCAAGAAAAAACTTTATTAGCGACGAGGATTTTAATTCATGGGTAGACGAGGCTCGTGAGCGCAGTCTTATAAGTACGGGTGTTGATGTTGAAAACGGCGATAATATTATTACCTTAGTCACATGTGCGTACGATTTTGACAATGCAAGGTTTGTGGTTATGGCAAGGGAAACCCGCGAGGACGAGAGCGTTTTGGCAGATACCTCTAAAGCCGCTGCAAACCCGTCGCCTAGATACCCTAAGCGCTGGTATGAAGAACGCGGTATAGATTATCCTTTTGACTGAAAATAAAGGGGGAGCAAATATGTTTCAAAATATTAAGGTAGATATAGTCTATTATAAAACCAATACCGATTTTGAGATGGAGTTCAATCTCTGCGGCTGTTGCCGTATGAGACTGCTTACCGATAAGGCGTCGGATAAAAAGACCCTTGTGCACGATCTTGCGAGGGCGGTATCCCGCAGCCGCGTTATAATTATCGCGGGAAAGCTGTCAGGCGAGGAGGGAATTATCGAAATAACGGCTCGGGCTATCGCAAAGACCGTAACAGAAATCGATAAAAGCCTTTACGGCATAAAGTCCGAGAATATAATAAGCGTTATTAACGGCGCGACTCCGCTTGTAACGCCCGACGGCGAATTCGGCGGCTGTATTATCGAGAGCGGACCTCAGTCAATGGTACTTATTTCCGATGACAAGGCGGTTCGCAAAACGGTTATGAATACCCTCATACACCCTTATATTGAGGAGCTTTGTGCGCTTGATTTAAAGGAAAAAGCAAAAAGCGCCGCTGCGGTTGCCGCTCCCGTTACAGAGCCGCACGCTGTAAATACCCCCGACGCGAACGATATTTCCTCAATCTCAGAAACCTGCCTGCAAGAATCAGAATCGCAGACCGAGACTGCCGCCGAGGAAGCTGAGACAGCAGCCGAGCCACAGGCGGAAGCCGAACCAGGCAATGAGGATACTGCCGAGCAGGAAAAAACGGAGGATCAAGAAGAGGAAAGCTTTAAGGAAGAAATAAAGGAAGAAGAGAAAAATGAGCATACTGACGAGCCGTCCGCTAAACCGCTTTCGTCTTTTTCCTCAAAATCCGATGATGTTTCTCTTTCGGGGGGTATGATTTTTGAAACGGACGATTACCGCGCCGAGCCTTTAAGCAGTGAGGAAGATTCAGAACTTTTCATTGAACCCGAATCTCTTAAAAAGAGAATAATCGGCTTCCGCAATAACAGCTATGTTTCGGAGGAAGGCGAGGATTCACCCTATCATACCTCGGAAGAACCGACCGGAAAGCTTAAATCAGGCTTCTCGGGAAATTTGCCTATTTTGATTATATCAGTGCTTTTACTGATTGTATTAGCGGTGCTGTGCTACTGCATATTTTATGTTCCGTCAAAAGACGGAGTGACGGCTTCGGCATATCTTAATGAAACTTTTAATACACTGTTTGGATAGGCTGATCTATTCTAAGCGAGAGATAATTGTAATGTTAAAAAATAAGGAGAAGCAAAAATGAGCGAACTGTCCTTTCCGACTTTTAAAAATAACGGCAAACTTAAATTACTGATAGTTGTGGGAACAAGACCTGAAATAATACGTCTTGCCGCGGTTATCAACAAAACGCGTGAGTATTTTGACGTAATCCTTGCACACACGGGTCAAAATTACGACTACAACCTGAACGGCGTGTTTTTCAAGGATTTAAAGCTCGAAGACCCCGATGTCTATCTTAATGCGGTGGGCAAGGACTTAGGGGAAACAATGGGAAATATAATCGCGAAGTCCTATCAGCTTATGGCGGAAATTAAGCCGGACGCAGTGTTGGTTTTAGGGGATACAAACAGCTGTCTGTCGGTCATCGGAGCTAAAAGGCTTCACATTCCGATTTTTCATATGGAAGCCGGTAACCGTTGTAAGGACGAGTGTTTGCCTGAGGAAACCAACCGAAGAATAGTGGATATTATTTCCGATGTTAATATGGCGTACTCCGAGCACGCGAGGCGCTATCTTGCCGAATGCGGACTGCCTAAGGAGCGTACATATGTTACAGGCTCCCCTATGGCGGAGGTACTGCACCAAAATTTATCCGAAATTGAGGCAAGCGATATTCATTCTGAATTAGGACTTGAAAAAGGCAAATACATTCTCCTTTCTGCTCACAGAGAGGAGAATATAGATACCGAGAAAAACTTTTTATCCCTCTTTAACGCGATAAATAAAATGGCTGAAAAATACGATATGCCTATACTTTATTCCTGCCACCCGCGCTCAAAGAAAAGGCTGGAACAAAGCGGTTTTAAGCTTGATAAGCGGGTTATTCAGCACGAGCCGCTCGGATTTCACGATTACAACGCTCTTCAGATGAATGCCTTTTGCGTTGTGTCTGACAGCGGAACGCTGCCGGAGGAAAGCTCCTTCTTTACAAGCATAGGAAGGCCTTTCCCTGCGGTTTGCATCAGGACCTCAACCGAACGCCCCGAAGCGCTCGACAAGGCGTGCTTTATACTTTCGGGCATTGACGAAAACGGGCTTCTTCAGTCGGTTGAAACAGCGGTAGAAATGAACAAAAACGGCGACTTAGGTCTGCCGGTTCCCGATTACACCGAGGAAAATGTAAGCACAAAGGTAGTAAAAATCATTCAGTCTTATACAGGTGTAGTCAACAAAATGGTTTGGAGAAAATTTTAATGCGGGGTTTATTATGAACATACTTATAACGGGTGCAAGCGGTTTTGTCGGGAAAAATCTTGCGGAGTCGCTTAAAAATATAAGAGACGGCAAGGACAGAACAAGACCCGACTTAAAAATTGACGAAATTTTTCTTTATGATATTGATTCATCAAAGGACGATCTTGAAACAGCCTGCAAAAAAGCGGATTTTGTTTTTAATTTAGCAGGGGTAAACCGGCCGAAAGATAATTCCGAATTCATCAAAGGGAATTTCGGGTTTGCCTCCGATTTGCTTAATACGCTTAAAAAATATAACAATAAATGCTCCGTAATGCTATCAAGCTCGGTTCAGGCAACCTTGATAGGCAGGTATGACGGCGAATACGGTCGGAGTAAAAAGGCAGGGGAGGAGCTTTTCTTCAATTATTCAGAGGAGACGGGCGCAAATGTGCTTGTCTACCGTTTCCCCAACCTTTTCGGCAAGTGGTGCAGACCGAATTATAACAGCGCCGTCACTACCTTTTGTTATAATACCGCAAACGGCTTGCCCATTACGGTAAACGACCGTTCAACCGTTCTGGAGCTTCTTTATATAGACGATTTAGTCTCGGAAATGCTTGACGCATTAGAGCGGAAAGAGCATCATTGCGAGTTTGACGGCGTAAAAACCGTGCTTTGTGCAGACGGAAAATACTGCGCCGCTCCAATAACACACCTTGTAACCCTCGGCGAAATTGCGGATTTGCTCGATAGCTTTAAAAATCAGCCTGAAACCCTCGTAATACCCGAAATTCCGAAAAACTCATTTGCTAAAAAGCTTTATTCGACCTATCTTTCATATTTGCCAAAAGAAAAGGTGAGCTTTCCGCTTAAAATGAATGCAGATGAGAGGGGCTCTTTTACCGAGCTTTTGAAAACAAACAATTGCGGGCAAATTTCGGTAAACATCTCAAAACCCGGCGTCACAAAGGGACAGCACTGGCATAATTCAAAGTGGGAATTCTTTATCGTTGTCGCAGGTCACGGACTGATAGAGGAGCGGAAAATCGGCAGCAACGAAGTATTCAGATTTGAGGTCAGCGGCGATAAAATTGAGGCGGTGCATATGCTGCCGGGCTATACGCACAACATTATTAATTTATCAGATACTGAAAATCTAGTTACAGTTATGTGGGCAAATGAGAGCTTTGACCTAAATAAGCCTGACACATTTTTTGAGTTGGTATAAGGTTAAATTTACCAATATTTATGTATATGATCTATTTTAAGTCATTGACAAGAATATTCGTATATGCTAAAATAATAATATCAGATAATGAGTATGAATTGGGCTTAATACCGGTTATTATCGTAGGAATATTGCAGCAAGGCGGTATCAGGTATTTAGTTTAAAAGATTTAAGAGAGTAGAGAGAAAATGAGAGAACATATAAATATTAGATGGCGGCTGGTCGTCTATGATATTCTTATATTATCGGCAGTAGAATTTTTGTTGCTTGCCGTATACCGAAGCAATGAGGCTTTAACGGTAGCAGGAAAAATATCACAGGCGGTTCTTTCTTTTTTATGTGTGTTTTTATGCCGTTTTTTGGGCGGAATTTATTCGCAGATATGGCGTTACGGCGGAATTCAGTGCTACATAAGACTGCTTGTGGCGGATTCTGTTGCTTTTGAGTTGAATTTGATTTTAGAATTATTGCTTCCAATGCAGAAAATTATGTCAGTTCGGCTTTTGGCAATCAGTTCAATGAATCTTCTCGGCGCGCTTGCAATGCGTATGATGTACCGCTATGCTTATAAATGCGGGGGCTGCGGCGGCGCAAAGGGCAAATTACTGCGGTTGCTTCTGCTTGTTTTTGCGGGAAATAAAATGCAGTTCGAAAGTATCGGTGACACAGAAAAAGAAAAAAACAATAAAATCAGAATAGCAATAATCGGCGCGGGCAGAGTTGGCGTAAGCCTTGCGGAGGAGCTGATAAGCAACCCTACTGCTTCGTATCTTCCGAAGTGCTTTGTTGATATAAGCCGTGAAAAGGCAGGAAAGAAAATTCACGGAATCCCGGTTATTTCCGAAAGCGAGGCAACCTTTAGCAAGCTGGAGGAGTTCAGCGTACAGGAGATTGTTTTTGCAGTACCGCGCTTAGACAGCGAGCGAAAAAAAGAACTGTACGATTATTATAGAAAAAGCGGCTGCAAGGTTAAGGTATACGATTATCCTATTATGCAGTCGGCGGGCGGAAAGCGCAGGCTTCGCGAATTTGACATTGAAGAGCTGCTGTTCCGAAAACCGCAGGTTGTTATGGATAAGACTACTAAGGAATATTACTGCGGCAAAAGTGTACTAATCACGGGAGGCGGCGGATCGATAGGTTCAGAGCTTTGCAGACAGCTTGCTAAAATGAATCCGCGTCAGATAATTATTGTTGATATATACGAAAACGGTGCCTATAATGTTCAGCAAGAGCTGAAAAATGCTTACGGCGGAAAACTTGATTTGCGTGTTGAAATACTTTCAATAACTAACAAAAAGGCACTTGAAAGGGTTTTTGATACATATCGACCGCAGATTTTAATACATGCTGCCGCGCATAAGCATGTTCCGCTTATGGAGCACAACTGCATCGAAGCGGTACAGAATAATGTTTTCGGAACACAAAATGTTATTGAGCTTTGTGAAAAGTACGGTGCGGAGCGTTTTATGATGGTCTCTACCGATAAGGCGGTAAACCCGACAAACATTATGGGCGCGACTAAACGCATGGGCGAAATGTTGGTTCAAAGCGCCGCCTCTTATGGAAATGTCAAGTACAGCTCGACGCGGTTCGGAAATGTATTGGGCAGCGCGGGTTCTGTAATTCCGCTTTTTAAAAATCAGATTGCAAACGGCGGTCCCGTTACTATTACTGATAAGCGAATAATCCGCTATTTTATGACTATTCCCGAAGCCTCTCAATTGGTTCTTAGGTCCGGTGCAATGGCGAAAAACGGCGAGCTTTTTGTTTTGGATATGGGCAAACCGATTAAAATTCTTGATTTGGCGGAAAATATGATTCGCCTTTCCGGCGTTCAGGGAATTGAAATTGTAGAGACCGGTCTGCGCCCCGGTGAAAAGCTTTACGAGGAGATTTTGGTTAAAAGCGAAAATCTCAATAAAACCGACGACGATTTAATTTTCATCGAGAAGGATTCTTCGCTTTCAAAAGAGGAGATTGACCGCAGAATGAAAGCCTTGGCAGATGCTTGCAATTCTGAAAACGAAGAAAATGTTAAGCAGGCGCTTAGGGCTGTAGTTCCTACCTCTAAAACCCCGCAGGAGGTAAATTGTACAGTTGAAAATAAAAGCAGAACGGCTGACAGCCCTGCTAACAAGGAGTTTGCACGAGTTTGATAAAAGTCTGTCGGCTTTGCTTAAACTGAAAATGTGAATACAGTATTTTTGTACGGTAATATCAAAGCTTATCCGTCATATTTTATGCATATCAATCATACAATTAATTAGTCATAATGTGCTATAACAGCGCACGTTTGGGGAGTTGATTGTATGAAAGAGGTTACACAGGACCGAGCGGAAATACTTGGTGAGTATATCTTGGACACCGGAGCTACCGTTAGGGCAACCGCAAAGGTCTTTAAAATCAGCAAAAGCACTGTACATACGGCAGTAACAATTCAGAACGGTTTGCGTGGATGGTGTCATAAATTACGCGAATACGCATAAACAAGAACTTTACAGCACGGCATTACGCCGTGCTGTTTTCATCATACAATAACTTTGTTAAGTGTTTTGCTTAATAATAAATGAAACCTAATATTATACAAAATCTAATATGCCGCTTCGGTTGAATAGTCAGACACAAGCGACTTAAAATCTCTCGGTATCGATACCGTGCAGGTTTAAGTCCGACCGGCGGCACCAACCGAGAGCCTCGACACGCAGAGAGTAGTTGAGGCACTTCTTTTTCATAGCTTTTATTCCACCCATAAAAGCGACATATAGGTGGATTTTTCTATTCAAAGGGGAATTGATTTTTTAAGCTCAACATGGTATACTATTTTAAAAGCAAAATATCTAATTCTATGATATATAACAACAAATAAGTTCAAGGAATAAATGATGGAAAAAACATTACAAAATAAATCTGAGGCAGTATTTCAGTACTTTGAAAAAATATGTGCAATCCCGCATGGCTCAGGCGATATGAAACCGCTTAGTGATTATTGCGTTAAGTTTGCTAAGGAAAATAATTTGCGGGTGATTTGTGACAAAGCAAAAAATGTTGTGATTTATAAGCCGGGCACAAACGGATATGAAAATGCTGAGCCGATTATACTGCAGGGACATCTTGACATGGTGTGCCAGAAAAAAGAAGATCTGGCCATCGACTTTGCAACGGACGGAATAGAGACTTATACAGACGGCGATTTTATTAAGGCAAGAGGCACTACTTTAGGTGCAGATGACGGAATTGCTATATCTATGATTATGGCAATTTTGGCAAGTCGTGATTTGTCTCACCCTCCTATTGAGGCAGTTTTTACAACCGATGAGGAAATCGGAATGATTGGAGCTAAGGCACTTGACTGTACCGTTTTGAAGTCCAAAAAAATGATTAACATTGATTCGGAAGAAGCCGGCGTTTTAACCGTATCCTGTGCAGGCGGAAGTGATTTTAAACTTTTTTTGCCAATCGAAAAAACAGTTGTACACGGCACGAAAATATCCTTAGAGATTAATGATTTAAAGGGAGGACATTCCGGTGTTGACATAGATAAACACCGCATAAACGCAAATATATTAGCGGGTAGAATTTTAAATTTTGCTAAGAAAACGGCGGGCTTTAATATTATTAAAATTAACGGCGGCTCAAAAGGAAACGCCATTCCATTTTCCTGTAAGGCAGAGCTTGTAGCTGAAGATGCGGAAAACCTTATAAATATAATGGAAAATTATATATCTGCTGTTAAGAATGAAATCAGCGACCGAGAGGAAAATTGCTCGATTCGTTTGAAGGCGCAAGAAACTGGAGATTTTGAAGTTCTCAATGTTGCTGCGCAGGACAAGCTGCTCCACATACTGCTGACAACGCCAAACGGTATTGTTGATATGAGTGCTCAAATAGACGGTTTGGTTGAAACCTCGTTAAATCTCGGTATTTTGATGACGCAGGCAGACGAAATTGTTATGCAATACGCTCTTAGAAGCAACAAGGCGTCGGCACTCGACTTTTTAGAGGACAGGCTTACAGCCTTTGCCTCATATAGCGCTTGCAATTCTGAAATATCATGTAGATATGAGCCATGGGAGTTTAAAAAAGATTCCCCGATGCAGAAATTATATGCAGACGCTTTTTTTGAAAAATACGGATATAAGCCTCGAACCCAAGCGATTCACGCAGGACTTGAATGTGCAGTTTTTACTCAAAAAATCGAGGATTTGGATTGTTTTTCAATAGGCCCAGATATGTTTGATGTTCATACTGTAAATGAAAGGCTGAGCATTTCTTCCGCCACGGAAACCTTTGAACTGCTCTGTGACATACTTGAGCGCTGTAAATAAACCGTTTTTAATGGTTATTTATTATAAAAAACTTGGAGGGGAACAAACAACTATGGAAAACAAAGAGTTTAAGCCGTATATTCCGGCAGAAAAAATCACTCCCGAAATCACAGTAACCTCTATTGTTATGGGTGTGCTGTTAGCCATTGTATTCGGTGCGGCAAACGCCTATTTGGGACTTAGGGTGGGCATGACCGTTTCGGCATCTATCCCTGCGGCGGTTATTGCCATGGGAGTTATCCGCGTCCTTATGCGCAAAAATTCTATTTTGGAAAGCAATATGGTGCAAACCATCGGCTCGGCAGGTGAATCCTTGGCTGCCGGTGCCATCTTTACATTGCCTGCTCTTTTCTTGTGGGCGGCAGAGGACAAAATGGAAAAGCCGGGAATATGGGAAATTACTGCGATTGCTCTGATCGGCGGTTTGCTCGGCATATTTTTTATGGTGCCGCTGCGCAATGCGCTCATTGTAAAAGAACACGGCGTGCTTCCGTATCCGGAAGGAACCGCGTGTTCCGAGGTGCTTCTTGCCGGAGAAGAGGGTGGCGCGAAAGCTTCGACTGTATTCGCCGGAATGGGCTTTGCCGCGTTATTTAAGTTTATTATTGACGGATTAAAGCTGGTTGCAGGGGAAGTCTCGGTAAGCGTTAAAGGCTTTGCGGGACAGATCGGCACACAGATTTATCCGGCGGTAATGAGCGTGGGCTATATTTGCGGCGCAAGAATTTCATCATATATGTTTGCCGGCGGTATACTAAGCTGGCTCGTTATCATACCGTTGATTGTACTTTTCGGTGCGGATATGACCCTTTACCCCGGGACACAGCCGATAGGTGAAATTTTCGCAGAGGGCGGAGCAGGCGCAATCTGGGGTACATATATAAGGTATATCGGTGCAGGTGCGCTGGCCGCGGGCGGAATCATCAGTCTTATTAAATCATTGCCGCTAATAATAAAAACCTTTGGCGGTGCCGTAAAAGGTATGGCAGGTTCCAAAGTTAATACGGAAGAACGCACCTCAAAGGATCTTTCAATGAAATTTGTCTTTGCGGCTATTGCGGTTCTGACGTTGCTCGTATGGCTTATTCCCGCAATTCCGGTCAGTCTTCTCGGCGCAGTTATTATTGTTGTATTCGGTTTCTTTTTTGCCACCGTATCCTCCCGCATGGTGGGATTGGTCGGTAGTAGTAATAACCCTGTTTCAGGTATGGCGATCGCCACACTTTTGATTGCTACTCTTATTTTAAAGGTTACCGGAGCAAGCGGTATTTCGGGTATGTGCAGTGCAATTGCAATCGGTTCTATAATTTGTATCGTTTCCGCCATTGCGGGCGATACGTCACAGGATTTGAAAACCGGATTTCTTTTAGGCGCCACCCCCAAAAAACAACAAATCGGCGAAGTAGTAGGTGTCATTGCGGCGGCCTTGGCAATCGGCGGAACACTTTATCTCTTGGACAGTGCTTGGGGATTTGGCTCAAAGGAGTTAACGGCGCCTCAGGCGACCTTGATGAAGCTTATTACCGAAGGCGTTATGCAGGGAAATCTTCCGTGGGCGCTTGTGTTTATCGGTGCTTTCATTGCCGTATTGGTTGAAATTATCGGTATACCTGTTCTGCCGTTTGCGATTGGCGTTTATCTTCCCGTACAGTTAAACGCCTGCATTATGGCGGGCGGTCTTGTTCGTCTGGCTTTCGATAAGCTTAAACGCGATAAGAAAGAAAAAGACGCGATTGTAAATGACGGTATTCTTTTCTGCTCGGGTATGATAGCCGGCGAAGGCTTGGTCGGAATCATATTGGCGCTTTTAGCGGTATTCGATATTAGCTCCGCAATTGACCTTTCCGCAAAATTGGCTATACCTGCTGCGGTTTCCAATATCGGTGGGCTGGTGTTGTTCTGCATCATAATCTTAACGCTGTTAAGGTTCTCCCTGTGGAAGAAAAGAAAATAAGTATGCGAAACGGACAGACGAATAATTATTTAGAACTGAAACCCTTGAGAAACGAAAAATATTCGTGGTCGGTAGACAAGGAACAGGTTACGCTGGAAATTGAAAATAAAGGCGTATGGAATACGCTTTTTCAAAAAATTTTAAAAAAGCCACGAATCAGCTTTGTCCATTTGGATGAAATAGGAAGCTTTGTCTGGCCTCTTTTAGATGGAAATAAGACCGTTTCGGAGATAGGAAAATCTGTTGAAGAACGCTTTGGAGATAAAGCTAAGCCACTATATGAAAGGCTTGTTGAATATTTCAGGATTTTAGAGAGCTATCATTTTATATACTTTAATAAATGAACTTCTCAAATAAACTGCAGAATTTATCCAATTGCCAACCCACGCCATATACTTGATATATTCAAAACATTATAATAAATCTATGAAATTATAAAAGCAAAGTTTACAAAAACAAAATAACCTTCTTTATATTTATATCAGAAAATTTAATGCGTTGGAGGGCGGTAGTATATTCTGATATAAAATAAAGGAGGTTAAAAAATGATTTATGCAGAAGTTTCAGAAAACGGAAAAATAAAAGCATATGAATCCACCGTTTCCGACGGTGTGGAGTTTGAAAAGATTAAATTTAAATTTCCAAAAACTTGGGACGGATTTACAAAGACTGCTACCTTTGTAAATCTAGACGAAAAAGTCAGTATCATATTGAATGGAGAAAGTAATTTATGCATTGGCGAGGATGAATGTTACATTCCGTACGAAGTGCTGAAATCACCTGAATTTACGGTGTCGGTTTTCGGAGCTTTGGGAGATAGGCGAGCCACCACAAGTCAAGCGAGAGTGATTGTAACAAAAAGCGGATATCAACTTGGAGATGCTCCGTCTGACCCGACACCAAGCGAATATGAGCAACTTATATCCATTACTGCCGAAACAAAAGCTATAGCACAGTCTGTGCGTAACGACGCTAATAATGGTATCTTTAAAGGCGAAAAGGGAGATCAAGGAGTGAAAGGAGATAAGGGTGAGCCTTTTACATATGATGACTTTACAGCCGAGCAATTAGCCGCCCTTAAGGGTGAAAAAGGGGACAAAGGTGACCGAGGTCTTCAAGGTGAAAAAGGAGATACGGGAGCCGCCGGCGCGCAAGGTATCCAGGGTGAAAAAGGCGCCGACGGCTACACTCCGCAAAAGGGAGTGGATTATTTCACGGAAGAGGATATAGCGGGGCTTAACATTCCCTCTGTCGACCAAACCTATTCCTCTACCTCTGAAAACGCACAGAGCGGTAAAGCTGTAGCAGAGGCTGTAACTCCTATGAGACAGACTATTACTATTGATACCCCTGTATGGGAAACACAGCCGACAATAAACGGTACTTTAAATGAAGAGTTTGTAACTTGGAAAAGACAAGCATATTATATGACGCTTAAAAACACCGACGGAACAGCGCTTGAAAGCGGACAGTTTAAACTCAGTACCTCGCTTAACGGATACGCCTCTGCAATAGACCAAATTTTTACTTTGAACAGTTCGTCTATAGCGGAAAATAAACCGGTTGACTTTAAATCTATTTCCTCAGACAGAACTTCATTTGAAATGAGAAATGCTGGAGTCAATGCTATTAAAATAAAACCTAAAAATCTGAAATCACAGAGATATGTTTTCTCCGTGTTTCAGTCTGCTATATCTAAATCTACTACAGTTACTAGATATATATATTTAGTAAACGATTTGGAAGTGCGTCTAGGGAGTAATGCTGTTACATATTCACTTGTTGGCACTTATAACGGATATTCTGGATTTTTACTACAGGTAGTAAACTCTGGAGCTTCAGCTATGTTTAAAATTGGATATAGAATTCAAGTTGACAGAACAAATAACGGCTTAATCGCAAGTATGGAAGGTTTAACTTCGTCAAGAGTATTAATTTCCCAAAAAGCCTTCAGTGATACGACAAAAGGAGTAAATAATTTAAAAGGAGAGAATATAAGTTATTTTGTATTGGGGACAAGTGGAGATAATCCTTCTGCCTTAATTTTCGGAAACGGCACAACGGTAACATTTGAAGAATTTGCATAAATAAAGTTAATTAACAATAAAATTATCCCGTACATTATTAAGTGTACGGGAGTTTTTTATGAGTATTTTTCTAGTGCTTCGGTTGACATTATGTAGTTTTTGTGATAAAATTTTATAAATATATAATATACAAAATAGAAAGATTATCTTTAATTTTAACATTTGAACTTTAATACAGTAATGAGAGGTCAAAATGATATGAAAAGGTTTGACAATAAGATTTGGCTTTCGTCGCCTACAATGCACGGTGAAGAATGGCAGTACATAAAGCAAGCATATGATACCAATTGGATGTCAACGTTAGGAGAAAATATAAATGAGGCTGAAAGGCTTGCCTGTGAAAAGGTTGGCTGCAAATATGCGGTTGCACTTTCCAGCGGAACCGCTGCTTTGCACCTTGCGGTAAAGCTTGCCGGGGTAAAACTTGAGGACAATGTTTTTTGTACCGATATGACATTTGCCGCTACCGTAAATCCTTTGCTTTATGAAAAGGCAAACCCTATTTTTATAGATACAGAGTACGATACCTGGAATATGGACCCGGCGGCGCTTGAGAAAGCTTTTCAGCTATATCCCGATACAAAGTTGGTAGTAATTGCAAATCTTTACGGCACACCGGCAAAGTTTGATGAGATAACGGCAATATGTGAAAGGCACGGCGCGGTAATAATAGAAGACGCTGCCGAATCGTTAGGCGCTACATATAATGGTAGACAAACAGGTACTTTCGGTAAGTATAATGCAATTTCCTATAACGGCAATAAAATAATTACCGGTTCTTCGGGCGGTATGTTGCTTACTGATGATAAAGCTGCGGCAGACAAGGCGCGTAAGTGGTCAACTCAAAGTAGGGAGGCTGCTCCTTGGTACAATCATGAGGAGATAGGCTATAACTATCGTATGAGTAATGTTATAGCCGGAGTTGTAAGGGGTCAGTATCCGCACCTTGAGGAGCACATTGCCCGCAAGAAGGAAATTTATAACAGATACAAGAAAGGCTTAAAGGATTTACCTGTAAATATGAATCCTTATGACGAGGTAAAATCGGAGCCAAACTTTTGGCTTTCCTGTCTGCTTATAGATAAGGATGCCATGTGCAAACAGGTGAGAAGCGATAATGATGCTTGTTATGTAAGCGAGCCCGGTAAGTCGTGTCCGACAGAAATTCTCGAAACGCTTGCAAAGTACAACGCAGAGGGCAGACCTATCTGGAAGCCTATGCATATGCAGCCTATATACCGTATGAATCCCTTTGTTACAAGTGAAGGCAACGGCAGAGGTACAACTAACGCCTATATCGCAGGCGAAGGAATAGATGTAGGTGCGGATATATTCAATCGAGGGCTTTGTCTGCCGAGCGATATAAAAATGACAGATGAAGAACAAGACAAAATAATCGAAATCATAAAATCCTGCTTTTAAGGGAGTGTTACACTACGGCAACTATTACCAAGGAAAACAAAAAAGAAGAATGCGTTACAACCGTTTCTAACGGAATTTACGCAAGATACATAAAACGCCTGATGGATTTTTTTCTGTCCTTTTGCGCGATAATAGTTCTCTCTCCGATTTTACTAATTCTTATAACAGTCGGAGCAATAGTTATGAAGGGCAATCCGTTTTTTCTTCAGGAACGGCCGGGTAAAAACGAAAATATTTTCAAGCTTATAAAATTTCGTACAATGACATGCGAAAAGGATAATGCGGGAAAACTGTTGCCGGATAATAAGCGCCTCACAAAGTACGGTAGATTTCTGCGCTCGACTTCACTTGATGAACTGCCTGAACTTATAAACATATTAAAAGGTGATATGTCTATTGTGGGACCTAGGCCCCTTTTGCCGGAGTATTTACCATATTATACGGAAATAGAGAAACATAGACATGATGTTCGGCCAGGACTAACAGGCTTGGCGCAGGTGAGCGGACGGAACTCACTTTCGTGGGAAGAACGCTTTCAACTGGATTTATGTTATGTTGGAAGCATAAAATTTTCAAACGATGTTAAGATAATACTTGATACGGTGAAAAAAGTTTTAATAAGAGACGGAATAAGTTCGGGAACATCAGAAACTATGGAAGAGTTTGTCGGGACAAATAAAGAAGATAACGATAAGCAGGAGGCTGCGGTTTGAATCGTAAAGTGATTATTTTTGGTGCAGGTGGACACGCCAGAGTTATTGCGGATATTGTAAGGGCAAATAACGACACTATTATTGGTTTTCTTGATGATGATTCCGAAAAAGAAACGATAGGAACAATTTCAGAATATAATAAATATATTGATTCAGAGTTTGTTATAGGTATAGGAAATACGAATGTTCGTGAATACATTTCCTCGTTCCCTGTGAAGTGGTATACGGCTATTCATCCATCGGCGGTTATATCGCCTTCTGTTGAAATAGAAGAGGGAACGGTAGTTATGCCTAATGCCGTTATAAATGCAAACTCCAAAATAGGAAAGCATTGCATTGTTAACAGTGGGGCGATTATCGAACACGATAATATAATAGGGAATTTTGTACATGTTTCAGTTGGTGCAAAACTTGGCGGCACTGTAAACATTGGCATAAAATCATGGATTGGTATCGGTGCTACAATCATAAATAATATTTCCATATGTGAGGATGCTATTATCGGAGCAGGTGCTGTTGTAGTTAAGTTTATTTTGCAACCAGGTACTTATATAGGAGTTCCAGCCTATAGGCACAAGGATAATGTAGTATAATATGATAATTGAGATTTCTTGGATTGTATAAATTTAGTATTAAAAAAATCTAAAATATTAACCCGGTATTTACCAAATTATTGTTTTTGGAGATATAATAGTGAAAGTATTGCAAATAGTAAAAACTGCTGATGGAGCCTTATGGGCTTTTGATCAGGCAAGGGCCCTTTCGGAACACGGTGTGGAAATTGTGACTGTTATTCCTGATAAAAACGGAAGAGTAGCAAAAAAATATATAGAAAACAATTTGAAAGTTTTATTTGAAAATCTATCGCTTCCGATTACAAAACCTTGGATGCTCTTTTCAAGAATTTTAAAATTAAAAAAAATCATTAAACAAGAAAATCCGGATATAATTCATTGCCATTTCGTAACAAATATCTTAATGGTGAGAATAGCTTTAAGACACAACCGTATACCTACAGTATTTCAGGTGCCAGGACCTCTCCATATGGAATCTCAGATTATTAAAAAAATTGACATAATGACATCAAGGAAAAATGATTTTTGGATTGGTGCATGTGAATATACAGTTTCTTTGTATGAGCAAGCCGGTGTTGATAAAAATCGTTTGTTTTTAGGTTATTACGGTGGTTATGGAGGTGATGTTTGCGATCAGTATCTAAAGGAAAATGATATTTTACATATAAAATACAATATACCGTCATCGGCGATTACGGTTGGAATGGTAAGTTATATTTATAAGCCTAAATGGTATGCAAAACAAAAACGAGGGATAAAAGGTCATGAGGACTTTATTGATGCTTTAAATATCGCATATGCCTCTAATAAGAACCTAATCGGTATAATAATAGGAGGACCGTGGGGAAAATCCGAAAAGTATTTTGAAAAAATAAAAAATTATGCAGCTAATAACTGTTTGGCCCCCATTATTTTTACAGGATACAGAAATGATATAAAGAATATTTACTGTGAATTAGATATAGTTGTGCATCCGTCGCACAGTGAAAATCTTGGCGGTGCTGCCGAAAGTTTAGCAGCGGGAAGACCGACAATAAGTACTGATGTTGGGGGATTTCCGGATATAGTAATTCCAAATGAAACAGGTATACTTGTTCATAAGGAAAATCCTTCGGAACTCGCAAGTGCTATTTTATATATGGCAGAAAATCCCAGAGATGCTAATATAAAAGCAAAATTAGGTCAACAATTGGTGAGAAAACTTCTTGATCTTGATTTATGTTCAGAACGTATTATTGATATATATAGGAGTATTTTAAAGACACATGACTAATCCGCGTATACTTGTTTTTACCGTCCCTTCGTGGAATTCTAAAACAGGGGCAAATAGTTGGGCTTCTTTGCTTGAAAAGTACAATAACAAATATATTGCAAATATCTGTATCCGTGAGGAATACCCTGATAGCAATGTTTGTTCAAGATATTTTGTTATTTCCGAAAATCGAATAATAAAATCCGTATTTAACAGAAAAGTTAAAACAGGCTATGAGATAGATAAAAAGTCAGTTAATAATCAGAATGCTAAAGATTTATCCGAACATAATGTAAGATACCAAAAAATGACTCGTAAGCGAAATTACTTTTTCCTTTTGGTACGCGAACTAATATGGAAGTTCGGCAAATGGAAAACAAAAGAGTTAGATGAATTTTTGGACTCTTTTAAGCCGAATATTATCTTACATTCAATGGATGGATATATACATCTTAATAGAATTATTGAGTATTCAATAAAAAGAACAAAAGCAAAGGCTATCGGGTATATTTGGGATGATAACTTTACATATATGCAATCATCTAAAATAGGTTATAAAATTTACCGCTTTTTCCAGAGAAAGTCACTTAAAAAACTTGCGAAGAAAACCCAGGGCTTTTTTAGCATATCACAAAAAACAAAAGTCGAAGCGGATGATTTTTTCAATATAGACTCTAAAATACTGACAAAACCACTTTATTCTATTCCGACAATAAGTGATGATACTGTTACAGTTCCGATAAAGTTTATCTATACGGGAAACCTTTTGTACGGACGAAAGAAAAGTTTATTTAGTTTTTCCGAAGCTATCGGTCAATTATTGCCGGAGACCGTAACTTTAGATGTATACACACAAACACTTCTGTCGGATTCTGAAATAGAGTTTTTAAAGGATAACGGATGTGTTGTTCATAAAGCGATTTCACAAAAAGAGGTTTTAAAGCTTCAAAGGGAATCAGATGTTTTGCTGTTTTTGGAAGCTCTTGACGGTCCTAATGCGAAGACAGCAAGGTTATCTTTTTCAACAAAAATAACCGATTACCTTTCTGCAGGAAAAGCAATCTTTGCAATTGGTAATATGGATACCGCACCGATTGAATACTTTTTAGAAAACAAATCTGCTATTGTGGCTACTGATAGGAATCAAATTAAAGAGATGTTAGTTAATTTAACAGATAATCCGGAGTTAATAAAACAGTATGCAATATCAGCAAAAGAGTGCGGTCTTAAGAATCATAATCCGAAAAAAATACAAGAATTGTTTGACAGTGAGATTTCAGCGGTATTAAATAACTGATAATTTACTAATTTGCAATAATTTGTAAATTGCATAATTTTTAGAGGTGTATAGACAGTGAAAGTAATGTGGGTTTCTACAGCAATAGTGGGTCCTATAGCACAAATACTTAATTCTGATTACAATCGTTCAAGCGGAACATGGATTACAAACGAATACGATGAATATCCTAATAAGTCGGATATAGTATTCTTGTGCGGTACACGAAAAAAAATTGACGGGCTTTATGAGTATGCAAAAAACGAACACGGTGAAGCCTATGGTGTAGAGCTGCCAACCCCTGCAACCGGAGTATTACCCGGAGAAAAATTTTTAAATGCAATAAGGACTATTATTGATAGAGAAAAGCCCGATATTATTCATATTTGGGGGACCGAAACCTGTCTGCAAACGGCTGTTGCAATTGCTTCTCCTAATATTGCAAAAGTAGTATTTATTCAAGGTATTATCGGTATTCATTCCCGCTATTGGAGCGGATATTTAAAACTTTCTAAAAGATATTTTGCGTCAATCAACGGAATCAAACACAAGTATACTGAAAAAATCCAAGGTCGTCTGTTTATTAGACAAGGTGAAATTGAAAAAAGAATTATTAAAGAATCGAAGCATGTGATTATAGACAATATGTTTTCGCAGGCTTATTGTGAGAGTATTGATAAATCAATTCAATGTCACTATAAGAAGCTTAAAGCTAATACCGTGTTTCAAAATACCGTATGGAAATATGACGAGTGCGAAAAGGAATCATTATTCACTATTTACGGACCAAGACCAGATAAAGGATTACATCAGCTGTTAATTGGTTTAAATATTGTGAAGAGTAAACATCCAAATGTAGTGCTGAAAATTCCGGGATATTTTAGTTTTGATACAGATAATTATGGAAAAATAGTTAATAAAAATAAGCAATGTACACCCTTTGAGAATTGGTTGTTTGATTACATAACCCAAAACAATCTGCGGGATAATGTGATCTTTCTTGGTAAACTTTCACAGGAAGAAATGGCGAAAAATATTCAAAAATGTAATTTGTTTGTCAATCCTTCAATTATGGAAGTTCATTGTTTATCGTTAAGGGAAGCTATGACTGTGGGAGCTCCTTGTATTTCATCCGTTTGCGGAAGCGTTGTTGAATATCTTATAAATAAGGAAAACGGTTTTCTTTATCGCTATGAGGAACCTGAAATTTTGGCATTCCTGATTTCTATGTTATTAGAAAACCCTGAAACGGCCATTAATATCGGTAATAAGGCGCGGGAGTCTATGTTAAATAACAATAATAAAGTTACTTCTTTAACAGATATATATAATGATATTTTGAAGTCCTCGGAATAACTGATATTATAGTTAACTATATTGAATAAGGTAGGTTAAAATGGCTGCATATATATTATTAAGTTTTTTACCTTTATTGGTAAGTTGCTTTTTTAAGGATTTAAATATAGATAAAAAACAAAAAAAGTATTTTCTAATAATAAGCGGAATTGCTTTAGTAGTGTTTTTAGGTTTGCGTGACAAATATATAGGCAGTGCGGATACATATAATTATTACAGCTTTTTCGAATATGCAAAAAGCAAATCAACATGGAGTGCTTTTCGTTCATATAAAGGTACGTATATGAGTGGATTTAAGGAAACAGAAATCGGTTTTCAGATTTTTGTTTGGCTTTTATCCAGGGTTACTTCAAACGGTCAGGTCATAATTGTAGTAACTGCTTTAATTTACACAGTAAGTCTAATGATATATATATATATCATAACTCAGATGATGTTGTATTAAGCGTTGTTATGTATATAACATTAGGTATTATGTTTTTTGAAATGCAGGGTATGCGGCAATCTATAGCAATGAGCATTTGCTTATTATCTTATGAATCTTTAAAAAAGAACAAGTTCGTTCCGTTTGCTTTCTGGGTAATACTTGCTTGCTTTTTTCATAAGACGGCAATAGTTTTTTCGGTTCTTTGGTTGTTTAGAAAATTTACAATAAATCAAAAGCATTTATTTTATTTTTCAATATTAGGCGGATCAATACTTGTCTTTTGCAATAAAATTATAAGTATTGCAAATAATTTCTTTGAGATGGATTACAAAAATACAGTTGACGGCGGAGGTTTGGTTGCTACAAGTATTTATATACTCACAATAATTTTTGTGTATGCTTTTGTGCCCAGAGATAGGATGGATCAAAAGTTTTCCCTAGCTTTTTATATGATGTTATTGGGATTAGTGTGCTATATAGTCAGATATTTCGGGGCGCAGGCTTCTGAAAGAATCAGCTTCTATTTTATGTTTTCCCAGTTGATAGTTTTACCAAATGCAATATGTTCAATGAGTAATGACAAGGAAAAAGCTGTTACAAAAATGATTGTTGTATTACTTTCGATTGCTTTGATGATCTACCGATTGTCAGGGAGCGAACTTGTTCCGTATTCGCTTTTTTGGAAGTAGTAAAAAAGAGGGGTATTATGAAAGTAGTTTTTGTTTCTAATTTTTTAAGCCACCATCAAATACCTCTTTGTGAGGCGTTACAGAAAAAATGCAGTTCATTTAAGTTTGTTGCAACTGACAGTATAGGAAGTCGGGGCTATCAAATACCGCATGAAGCCGATTATGTAATGCATTTTGATGATGATAATCAGCGGGAAGAGGTTATATCTATTGTAAGAGAAGCGGATGTGGCTATTTTCGGAAATTGCCCGGAACAACTTATTAGTATTAGAATGAAAGATAACAAGCTTTCATTTCTCTATGCTGAACGCTTCTTTAAAAGGGGTACATGGCGCAGATTTATTCCCAAAACCCGTAGGGCGATATATAGGCGAATAGTAGCTTATAAGGACAATAATATGTATGTTCTTTGTGCCAGCGCTTTTTTGCCATATGACCTTTCTTTGTTCGGTTTTCCGGACAAAAAATGCTTTAAATGGGGTTATTTCCCGGATACAAAAAAATATGATATTGAAACGCTTCTAGATAAAAAGGTTAACATAACGACCAAAATCCTTTGGGTCGGACGATTGCTGTCGTGGAAACATCCCGACGACGCAATTAGGTTAGCCGAAAAACTAAGGAAAAACGATATCACTTTCGAAATCAACCTTATCGGTGATGGTGAACTAAAAAACAACTTAGAGGCGATGATAAAAAGCAAAAATTTAGGTGATTGCGTTCACTTATTAGGCTCAAAAACTACCGAAGAAGTGCGTAACTATATGGAGGAATCATCCATATTACTTTTTACAAGCGACCGTAAGGAGGGTTGGGGCGCTGTTTTAAACGAAGCTATGAACGGCGGTTGCGCCGTAGTCGCAAGTCATGCAATAGGCTCGGTTCCGTTCTTGATTAAGGACGGCGAAAACGGCCTAATATACCGTGACGGCGATATCAAAAACCTATATGAAAAAAGTTAAGTATCTAATTGATAATAAGGAAAAAACCGCTGAGCTTGGCAAAAGCGCCTATATAACGCTTACCGACTTATGGAATGCAGAAATAGCCGCAGAAAGGTTTATAAAATTAGCCGAAAATATACAGTCGGGTAATAAAAATAATTTGTTTGAAGACGGACCGTGTTCAGGAGCGGCGGTTTTAAAGGATAATTGGAGATAGTAATGAAGGTATCTATAATAGTTCCTGTTTATTGCGTGGAACAGTATCTGGACGCTTGTGTTGAATCAATAGTAAATCAAACATATAAAGATATTGAAATTATATTGGTTGATGACGGCTCGCCTGATAATTGCCCCCAAATATGTGATGAATGGGCTGAAAGAGACCATAGAATTATTGTGATACATAAGGAAAACGGCGGACAGGGAACGGCGAGAAATGCGGCGCTTGATATAATGACGGGAGAATATGTGCTTTTTGTTGACAGCGATGATAGAATAGTGCCGATGATGGTTGAAAAAATGCTGAACTCGACGGACTCGGGAAAAATTGATTTGATTTTATGTGGACTGACCGTTAATACGGATTTAAGAACAGTTAATACAGCCTGGTATAGCGAAAGTAAATTATACACTCCCGAAGAAATAATTTTTGAGTATTTAACTTCAAAAAAAATATTAACAGGTCCTGTTTGCAAATTGATTAGCAAATCATTAATTGCGGATATTAGATTCCCTCAATTTAGGGCAAACGAAGATGCATATATCATGCATAAAATTTTAGGTAATTGTAATTGTGCATATGTTTTAAGCGACTACTTGTATATACCAATATACGCAGGCATAGAAATGTCGAAAAACATGTTTGGGCGGTGATTGAATGTTTTTAAGAAAATGTATAAGGAATATACTTAATAAAAGAAAACTAAATGCATTGAGAAATGTTGTCATAAATTCACATCATGATAAGTTTAATTATGATAAAAATGTTGCTGATTATAGAAACAAAGGATTTTCTTTAAGCGAAAGTGCAATTTATAATTTTCCTAAAAATAATTATAAGGACTATATAACAACTTGGGAATCATATCAACCAAGAATTAAGAATAATCCATATTCGATGCTTTCAGATAACAAGTATTTGTTTTCGATAGTATTTGGGAAACATATAAAAACAGCGAAGGTATTTGCTATAATAAGGGATGGAAATCTTGTTCCTACTGAAGACAATAGTATATGTAAGGAAAATATTTATGATTTTATTTTACAAAGTGGAGGTATGGTAATTAAGGATACCTTCGGCTCGGACGGTTTTGAAGTTTTTGTTTTACATGCTAAAAACGGTAAAATAACATATAAGAATAATGAAATCAGTAAATTGGATTTGGAGAAAATAATTACCGGCTTCAAAGAGGGTGTTATTCAGGAATTATTAGAACAGGGAGAATTTGAAAACAATATTTTCTCAGAAAGCATAAACACGGTTAGAGTAATTTCTATGCGTAAAAAGGGCTTAGATGAGCATGAAATTATTGCTGCACTTCAAAGGATTGGAAATAAAAAAAGTGCACCGGTTGATAATTTTAACCAGGGTGGGGGAAGCGCTTTAATAGATATAAAAACAGGAAGAATCGGAAAGATGACATCCGCATTTTCTGTTGATGATTCAGGTAATAGAATTTTTTACGATACACATCCTGATACTGGTGCTGTTATAAATGGAGCCTATATACCTAATTGGAATAAACTCCAAGATGTTATTTCCGAAGTTACTAAAAGGATACCGTTTTTTGATTATATAGCATGGGATATAGTTGTTCAGGATGACGGCTTTGCATTGATTGAAACAAATTTGAAAAGTTCATTAAATGTTTTTCAAATACACGAAGGAATGAGAAATTCTTTTTTGGGCGATAAATACCGTGAATATGGGTTTTTGCAAAAATGATGTTTATTATTGGTGAATAGTATGTCAGATGAGGTTAATTTGAGCCAAAAAACAGCAAGCGGAGTTTTTTGGGTATTTATGGAACGAATTTGTGCACAGCTTGTAAGTTTCGCAGTTTCAATAGTTCTTGCAAGACTGTTAATGCCCGATGATTATGGATTAATCGCCATTGTTACGGTGTTAATTAATATATTAAATGTAATTGTTACCGGTGGCTTTTCAACATCACTGATACAAAAAAAAGATACCGATGATATTGATTATAGTTCGGTGTTTTGGTTTTTGATAGTATTTTCAGTCGTTGCGTACATATTGTTGTATTTTGCAGCACCTGTACTGGATAGATTTTATAATTACGATTTACTGGTAAGTGTTGTCCGTGTAATGGGATTGCAGATTATTATCGGCGGAATAAAGTCGGTTTTTTCTGCCAGGTTGACAAAAAAAATGATGTTCAAAAAATTCTTTTGGGCAACATTTATAGGCACAGCTATTTCTGCCGTTGTAAGCCTAATAATGGCATACAACGGATATGGTGTTTGGGCACTTGTTTGTCAGTATCTTATCAACAATACCATTGATACTTTGATATTGGCTTTTGTTTCAAAATGGGTTCCAAGTTTTAAGGTTTCAATAAATAGACTGAAAACGCTCATTTCTTTCGGGTGGAAGGTTTTAGTTTCTTCTTTGATTGATACTGTTTATAATAATATAAGAAGTCTGATTATAGGAGCCCGATATTCATCGGCCGATTTGGGATATTATAACAGGGGTAAACAGTTTCCTGAATTACTTATGAATAATATCAGCACATCTATTGGCTCGGCAATATTCCCTGCATTATCAAGTAAACAAGATAGTAGGGAAGATGTGAAATTGTTAACTAAAAAAACAATGCAGACAACATCTTATATTGTTATGCCGCTGATGTTCGGGTTGGCTATGGTTGCAAAACCGCTTGTAGTGTTACTTTTGACGGAAAAATGGCTGCCATGCGTTCCTTTTCTTCAAATACTATGCTTTAACAACGCATTGATGCCGCTTCAATCTGCTAATGTTCAATCTATTTTAGCATTAGGAAGAAGCGATATAAATATTAAACTAAATGTTATTAAAAAGACCTTTGGTTTGGTAGTAATATTGCTGTCTTCACAAATAAGCGTTATAGCGATGGCGTATGCCGGAATGATCACCGGATTATTTTGCCTTATAGTAAATATGTATCCAAATAAAAAATTATTAGGATATGGTATTAGAGAACAAATACTTGATGTAGCGCCTTATGTATTATTATCCGCAATAATGAGCTTTTGTATTTGGTGGTTTAAATATATACCAATGAGTCCGGTGATTCAAATTGCAGTTCAGGTATCTGTTGGCGCACTTGTTTACATTGCATTGTCGGTAGCATTTAAAATCGAATCTCTATATGATATTTTAAAATATGTAAAAAGAATAATTAAACGTTAAAAATTTATTTTGAAGTGAGGAATAGGAATATGTCATTATTTGAAAACAAAACCCTACTAATTACCGGCGGCACCGGTAGTTTCGGAAACGCGGTATTAAACCGCTTTCTGAAAACAGACATCGGTGAAATACGCATTTTTTCGCGTGACGAAAAAAAGCAGGACGATATGCGTCATGAGTTTCAGGCAAAAATGCCTGAGTTTGCGGAAAAAATAGAATTTTATATAGGCGATGTCAGAGATATTGCAAGCGTAAGAAATGCTATGCACGGTGTAGATTACATATTTCACGCTGCGGCTTTAAAGCAGGTTCCGTCCTGTGAGTTCTTTCCTATTGAAGCGGTAAAAACCAATGTAATAGGCACAGATAATGTACTTACCGCCGCAATTGACGAAGGGGTAAAGGCAGTAATATGCTTATCTACCGATAAGGCGGCTTATCCTGTCAATGCAATGGGTATTACTAAAGCATTAGAAGAAAGGGTTGCTGTTGCAAAATCCCGTACTACGACAAAAACTAAAATTTGCTGCACACGTTACGGTAATGTTATGTGCTCTCGCGGTTCTGTTATTCCACTTTGGATCGAACAGATAAAAAACGGTCAGCCGCTTACTATTACCGACGGCACAATGACCCGCTTTATTATGTCGCTTGACGAGGCGGTTGACCTTGTTCTGTTTGCATTTGAACACGGTGAGAGCGGAGATATACTTGTTCAGAAAGCGCTTGCTTGCACTATTAGGACACAGGCGGAGGCAGTTTGCGAGTTATTTGGTGGAGATAAAAGTTCAATAAAAACGATAGGTATTCGCCATGGCGAAAAGATGTATGAGACTCTCCTTACTAACGAGGAATGTGCAAATGCTGTGGATATGGGCAATTTCTATCGTGTACCCGCGGACAAGCGCGGACTAAACTATGATAAGTATTTTAATAAGGGTGACGAAAGCCGCAATTCGCTTACAGAATTTGATTCCAAGAATACCGAGTTATTGAATGTTGAACAGGTCAAGGAAAAGCTTTTGTCTTTGCAATATATACGCGAAGAATTGAATAAACAAAAGAATCCAAGTAAATAATCATTTTCTCCACTCTGAGAAATGTTTTTTCAAAATCTTAACCGAAAAAATGGGTTGAAGTTCTTAAAACTGGCTTTAAATGATAAAAGCCAAAATCATGCGTCTTTATATCTTTAGCGTGTTTTTTACGCTAATCAACTAGTACTTGCTCTTTATTAAAAGTTTGAAAAATGTCTTTATATTTATTACTGAATATAGGGGGATGTAATATTTTATGCGGGTATTGCGAATAAACGCAGTTTATAATACAAGGAGTACCGGTTGCATAGTAAAAGAAATGCATAAGTATTTTCAATCAAAAGGTATTGAAAGCTATGTTGCTTACGCAACTGAAAGTACAGATACTTCAAATGACCCTAATGTTTTCAGAAGAATCATTACATTGAGTTGTTTAATCAAATTTGCAGTAAATAATGCGTCATAATAAAGTGTTTTTAAAAGTTATTATCTGATTGAGGTTAAAAAGATGAACGAGACTCAAATTGGTATAATAAGCCTTATTAAAAGCGCCATTACTGGCGAAAAGGCAGTCATATCAAAAGACTTTGATTGGCAAAATGCAATAAAAGTAGCGAAAAAGCATCAAATAGCCCCGCTAATATATTACGGAATAATGAATTCGGATACTAAAGTTCCAGAGAATGTATTATCCATAGCAGAAAACACAACCTGCCAATGCATTGCCTTAAACCATAATCAGATTTTTGAACTTGAAAATATATACAAGGTGTTTAATGAAAGTGGCATAAAATATATGCCGCTTAAGGGTGCTGTTCTTAAAAAGCTATATCCTAAGCCTGAAATGCGGGTGATGGGAGATGGTGATATACTTATTAAAACCGAACAGTACAAGGTTATTTGTGAAGCTATGAAAGCTTTGGGTTTCACAGAAATTCTTGAAAGTGACCACGAGTTTATATGGAATAAACCGAATATACATATCGAACTTCATAAGCGGTTGATACCCTCTTACAATAAGGATTATTATTCATATTACGGTGACAGTTGGAAATTTGCAAAGCCTGACACAGGCAGTTGCTACAAAATGTCCGACGAGGATACCTTTGTGTATATTTTCACTCGTTATGCAAAGCATTATCGCGACGGAGGAATTGGTATTCGCCATATAACGGATTTGTATGTTTATTTAATATCGAATCCGAAATTGGATAAAGAATATATCGAAACAGAACTTAATAAGCTTGGATTGCTTAAATTCTATAAGAATACAATAAATACTATCGATGTTTGGTTTAATAACAAACAGGCAAATGATATATCAGACTTTATAACCGATAGAATATTTGAAAGCGGTTCTTACGGTACATATGTTTCACATATACTATCGGGTGCGGTAAAATCTTCAAATTTCGGAAAAAATGCAAAATTCAAGAAGGTATTTAACCTGATTTTTCCGCCGTATAAGAATATGAGCAGAAAATATCCTGTTCTTAAAAAAATACCACTGCTTTTACCGTTTGTGTGGACAGGCAGGATAATTAACATTCTTTTTACAAAAAAATATAAAATAGCAGAACACAGAAAAGAACTCAACTATATGTCAGAAGAAAACATTGCAAAATACAAAAAAGAACTCAACTACGTCGGAATAGATTTTAATTTTAATAAACGAATTACTTGCGTACATTCCCTTGAACAAAGAGTTTTGATAGAACTTTTAGCGGGTGAAATAAGCGGGGAAGAGAGACTTTGCGAAGCTGAGCTTAAAGCCGCTAACTGGGCTAAGGTTCTTAAAGAGGCTAAAGCGCAGGCAGTACCTCTTATGGCAGCGGAGGCTTTAATTAAGTACAAGAACTATATCCCAAATTATGATGAGTGGGGAAATTTAGCCGCAACCGCTCATGCAATTAATGTTAGGACTGCATATAATGAACAGAAGTTGAATGAAATAATGAAGGGTCATCCGTTCGTTATTTTAAAGGGTATGGCAGCGGCTGCATATTATCCAAAGCCTCACGAGCGTAGTATTGGGGATATAGATTTCTTAATTGACCCTGCCGAAAAGCAGGAGCTTGAAGAATTGTTAAGTAATAAAGGGTACGAAAATCAAAATATTAGAAATGAGCATCATGTGTCATTTAATAAATCGGATACACACTTTGAAATGCATTTTGAAATCCCGGGAATACCGTACGGTGAATCGGGGAAAACGGTAAAGGAGTTTCTGATGAATGCTTTCAAGCGTCCTGTAATTTCTCAGTTTGACGATTGGATTTTTCCGGCACCAAAGGATATTTATCATGGCCTCATTATACTTCTTCATATGCAGCATCATATGCTGAATGAGGGTCTTGGGCTTCGCCATATATGTGACTGGGCTTGTTATGTTCAAAAAACTGAAAGCATGCCTTTCTGGGCAGAATTGCTTGACTTGTTTAAAAAAATCGGTATTTTAACTTATGCAAAAGTTGTTACAAAGATTTGTTCAATGTATTTCCATATTAATTGTCCCAAATGGGCAGAAAATGCCGACGAGGAACTTTGCAATGATGTTATGAATGATGTGTTGATTGGCGGAAATTTCGGAAGAAAAGACAAGCTTAGGTCAACAAGCAGTTTAATGATTTCCAAGCTCGAAAATACCGGTATAAAGAGAGGAAAGGTTTCAAATCTGCTTTGGATTCTTCATTGCTCTGTATTATCTAAATATCCGATAATAAAAAAATGTCCGCTTTTGTACCCCGTATTTTACTGCTATCGTGCGATGCTTTATCTTATGAGAATGTTAATGGGCAAGAGAAGTTCGTTTATAAAGCTTGCGCCTATGGCAAATCAGCGTAAAAGTGTATATGACAGATTGCATCTGTTCGAAACTGAAAACAATGGAATAGACAATAATTAACCTTCATTTATCAATACTCTGTATAATATATCGTACTGTTTTCCTTATCTTATGTCGCGCAGCAACTTGATTGTTTTTTAATTTAATAAAACCTTGTTTTAAAACCTATTAATATTATTTTGGTTTTCAGGGCGCGACATAGCATACGGCTCAAAGTCGGGATTGCTTGTTCGGACGGGTAATCGGATAAAAAATAATCTACTAAAACACTGCCTAAAAAATAGGGCAGGTGTTTTGGTAGATTGTTTTTTTAAATGTAAGCGTCAAAAGAGTTTAAAAAACAAAAAAATATAGTTACTGAAAAATTACTATATAATTTAATGGTTAATATTTTTTCTGTATGAGCCCGGAGATTGGTTGTATTTCAATTTGAAAACACGCAAAAAGTGAGCAAGTGATGTAAAGCCCGAAGCAAAACATACATCGGTTACCGAAGCGGTGCTGGTAAGCAAAGATTTTGCAGCGTGTTCTAACCGCACTTCAGATAGGAATTGCTTGATAGTTTTCCCCATGTTTTTATGGAATTGGCTGCTAAGATAATTAGGCGTATAACCGAACCTATTAGACAGTGATTGCAATGTGATATTTGTGTTGTAATTCAATTTGATATATCGTGCAATATCAAGCACAACATGGTTTGTTTTTTGCAGAATTACGGAATTTGCATGGCGAAAAATTTCGGCAATTATGCAATTTAGCAGCATCCTTTCAAGTATAAGGTTATATTCCAAACCTGAATTATACTCATTTAAAAGCAAATTTAAAAGAGTGTCGCTCATATTGTGAGAGTACATACTTTTATCGCAAAATGGACTAAGTTCCGAGTCAATGAAGCTGGCTTCAAAATTTAAATTAATAATTTCGGTAGGCTCAATAAGGGTAACCGCGTGTAAATCCATAGGCGTCATAAAAACTATGCTGTTGTGTCCGCATTCAATCGATTCGCCGTTTATGTGCTGTATACACCGACCTGAAATTATATATTCTATCTCGTAAAAGTCATGGAAATGGACAAAATAATCCTTAAGCATTTTTCTGCGGAATAATGCAAAATTCGGGCTGCTGAGCTGACGGTCGGCTGTTACTTTTTTTATAATGGGACTTTTTATAATAAAAAACTTCCTTTCTTTTCATAATTGTGATTTTGCCGCGACAATTTTTTATTATTTTTATGCAAATGAAAAAAATTGTTCTGCTTTATTATGTATTTTTTGGTAAATTAATTACCAGATTTTAAAAAAAGCATATTATTTAATTCTTATTATATCACATTTTGTAGATTTTGCAATATATGATTTAAAATTTACAAAGAAATGCAAGATTATTTGTTGTATACTATGGTTGAGCAAGATGTTTAATATGTACAAAAATATATACTGAGGTGAGACTCCATGAAACAAAAATTACAAAAAAATTAAACAAGCAAATTATGCGTATGCCTTCTGTGCTTTTGTGCCTTTGTATTCTGGTTTTATCTCTATCAGGCTGCACTAAGACCTATGTGACTTCTGAATGGAATGAGGTTATCTCAGAGAACATGCCTGAAAGTATTATAGATTCCGCTACCAATGAAAAACCGGCAGAGAATGCTTCTCCGCAGAGCAATAGTTCCTCAGGCATTAAGGATAACGGAAAAGACAGTAATACCGATAACACTGTTTCCGTCGGGGAACAGGAAAGCTATTATGTTCATTCAACTGAAGCTATGCGTAAAGCGTCTATCTTAAATAAGGGTGATACTACACGCCTTGCTTCAAAAATTAAGGCGGCGCTAAACGATAAGAAGCATAATACAACTATTGCCTGCTTTGGAGATTCCATTACAGCAGGCTCTGCCGCCTCAAGTATGAGCAAGCACTATTCGTCGCTGTTCAGGGATTGGTGGAATAACAACATAAGCTCGGCTGTAACTCTGATTAATAAGGGCGTTGGCGGTACAATTTCATATTTTGGTCTTCACTGGGCAGATGAGGCTATTTTAAAACATAAGCCTGATATCATTTTTATTGAATATGTAAATGATAAGGATGAAGATAAGGATTCCCTTTACGCTATGGACAGTCTTGTAAGAAAGTGTCTTTCTCTTGATAACAAACCCGCGGTTATCCTGCTTGAGATGTCATATAATTTGAACGGTACGTTATCTAACGCACAAAAAACTCATATGAAGGTTGCAAAGCCTTACGGGGTGCCTGTAATATCTTGGCGTGACGCAATCAAAAATCCGATTTTAAACGGTGAGCTTAAATGGCGAGATGTTTCTCCTGACATAGTTCACCCTAATGATAAAGGTCATGCATTGCTTACTGAGCTTATGGTAAGTTATGTAAGCTCTGTGGTTCCGCAGGCGGCAACAGTAGGCGAGCCTACAGCTTTTTCAGCCGCAGCAGTAACCGATGAGCTTTACAAAAATGCAAAAATTCTTGACAGAAATAACCTTACCGCCGTTGATGAGGGATCTTTTACAGCTGTTGCTAAAGCGGATCCGTTCCGGAATGGCTGGGCCACAACATCGGGAGGCAGTATAACATTTAAGATGAGCTTTAAAACGCTTGGTCTTATAATGCATAAAACCAATGACGGCGTAAACGGAAAAATAACTGTTGAGGTTGATGGCAAAAAAATAATATTTGACGGTTCAGACGAAATTGACGGCAATTGGAACGAAAGCTATGATAATATCTGGGCCAAACGCCTGTATACATATGATTCCTATGCCGAGCGAACTGTTAAGGTAACTGTGGTGAACGGTGCTCTTGATGACTTCAAGATTTTAGGTTGGATGGTATCGTAACGAATTACTTGGAAGAAATCAGGAATTTACCCTCTGTGCAAAAGCTTACAGAGTCTATGATATTTACGGTATTATTTTGCTTTATAAAATAAGCATTAAATAAAAACATGCTAAAACAGAGGTAGAATAAAATGAAACTTAATCAACCTTATTATATTGAGCCGCGTGAAGACAATTCACATCTTGATTTAGGCGGCAGATGGGATTTTTGTTGGTGTGATACCGCTGTTGAAGAAATACCCGAACTTTGTTACAAGTACAGCGCTATTCTGCCTAATTCGGTTTATTACTGCCTTACTCAAGCAGGCGTTTTACCTCACCCGTACTATGGAGAAAACAGTAAGCAATACAATTGGGTAGACGAAAAGGTATGGTACTTTAAAAAGACTTTTTCCGTTGATAGTTCATCTCAGGGTAAAACCGCGTTTTTAAGCTTTGACGGCGTGGCATATTATTCTCGGATTTGGTTTAACGGACAACTGATCGGCGGCCACGAAGGTATGTTCGGCGGCCCTGTTTGCAATGTTACCGATATGCTTCGCACAGACGCCGAAAACGAGATTGTGGTTGAGGTGAAGGCTTGTAATTGGGGCCGAAAGGAGAATTATGACGGCTGGAATATAAACGGTGAAAACCGCGAGATTTCACCGTGGAATATAACTCGCGATTCTTCTTCAAGCACGGGCGATTTTATTGTAATGGGCATATGGAACCGTGTTCGTTTGGAGCTTTTAGAGCCTATACATTTGAGCAGACCGTATATATTTACCGAGGCCATAGAATCCGATAGCGCAACACTGCATTTTGAGGTCGAAATCGCTAACGGCAGAATAAATGAGCTTAAGCCTTTTATGGAGCACGCGGCAAGCTGTTACAGCTACACCTGTGCTTACGATAACGGTCTTACGGGTAAAAAGCTTGACGAAACGGTTGATATAGGTATAAAAATCACCGAGCCTGATACAGGTAAAACCGTTTATCACAGTCTTGATACCGAAGGGCTTCTTGATTATGAGGGAATGCTTGTTCATGAGCGTTATTTTGAGCTGCAGTTTTTCAGAAAAAAGATAACAATTAAAAATCCGAAGCTGTGGTATCCATATGGCATTGGTGCTCCGTATCTTTATGATGCGGAAATTACGCTACATAAAGACGGTAAACTTATGGATACGCACAAACTAAAGCTTGGTATCCGTACATTTACATCCGATTATACCGCAGGTGATAAATACCGTACTCGTTGGGAAAAATTTTTGTTTTCGATAAACGGAAGACAAATTTTTATAAAAGGTATAAATTGGCAACCGCTTGATTACCTTTATGCTATTAAACCCCAAGAATACAAATGGGTGCTTACTGCGGTAAGGAACGCGGGCGTGCAGTTTATCCGTGTATGGAGCGGCGGCGGCATGCCCGAAACCGACACGTTTTATGAGTTGTGCGATGAATTGGGTATTATGGTATGGCAGGATCATATGCTTGCTAACACTGCAAATACTCAAAATTTTCCGCAGGAAGTCTTGGAATCGCAAGAGGCATATAATCTTTACAGAATACGCAACCATGCGTCCCTTGTGCTTCATTGCGGAGGCAATGAATTTAATCCGTATTCTTATAACAATGCCGCAAGTATGTTTGTTATAAGCCGTATTATAAAGGATTTGGACCCCTCTCGGATATATCACTACACTACGCGTGATAAAGGCTCGGCACATATTTATCGCGATATGGAGCCTAACTGGTTCAGGCATATATACCGTCATTTACCGTTTCTTGCCGAATCGGGAATACATAGTTTCCCTAATTACAAAACACTTACAAGGGTGATTGATAAATCCGAGTGCGAGGGCATACTTCCCGATCTTTCGACTCCTGCGTTTTATGAAAATTATAAGCAATTAATAAACCATTTTTCGGAATATCAACCCGACCGTATTCCCCGTATGCTTTCACGTACTTCGCAAATAGGCAATATAAAAACCTTTACGCTTGAGCAAATGTGTGAAGCGTCGCAAGTACAGGCGTATGAGTATTATCAGATACTTATCGGCGCCATGCGTGAAAACTATCCGTATTGCGGCGGCATAATTCCGTGGGTGCTTAAACGCCCGTGGCCCACTGTTGCCGTACAGATGATGGATGGTTTCGGACTTCCGACGTATCCGTATTATGCGATGCAGAATACTTATAGGGGAATTACGGTTTGCTTCCTTGAGCAATGGAGCATTTTGGCTCCCGAGGAGACAGTACCGCTAAGGGTTCGTGTGTTCAACGATACCGAACAATCAGCAATCGGGATGAGCATTTTGTTGACCGTTTATACACCTGATTTAAAGGCTGCCGCAGAATACGAATGTGATGTGGATAATGAAAACGGCGAATATATTTTCGGAGAATTTAAGCTTGACAACAGCTTTACCGACAGATGCTTCCTTATATCGGTTGATTTAAGAGATAGAGACGCGCTGATTCACAGAGCTACATACTTCCTGAAGTGTACTGATAAGCTTGCTGACGGCGAATTTCTTTCAAATTACCGCAGAGCCCCGCACGAAAATCTCACCTTTGAAAACGGACCTTGGCTTACCGACAGTATCAGATCAGCAGGCAAGGCAGAGCTTGTGGTAAAGGCGCGTGAAATTGAACTCTATGAGGGCTATCGCCGCTTTGAGCTTGATATTACTAACTGCTCGGAATATCCTGCCTACCCTGTAACGGCAGAGGTTAAAAACACGGAATGCCGCCATTTCGCGGATGATAATTTCTTTATGATAAAGCCTTATGAAACCAAGAAAACAATTCTTACCTGCGACGGTCTTAAGACGCAGAAGAGGGCGGAAATTGAGGTTAAATTCTGGAACGGCGAGGCCGTTAAGGTAACAGTATAAAGGGGAATTTTATGAAATATATGTTTTTGCGCTTTCCTGAGGGCAAGACCAAGGCGTTGACCATGAGTTACGATGACGGCTGTCGGCAGGATAAAAGATTTTCCGAAACTATAACCCCCTACGGTCTTAAATGCACCTTTAATATCAATGCCGGTTATTACGGAGTGAATGAAAGGGATTGGCATTTGACCCGCGATGAAATACAAAAAGCCATAGTAGATAAAGGCCATGAGATAGCAGTACACGGATTTATTCACCGTGCAAACGGTAAGCAGCGCACCATAGAGGGTATTCGCGATGTGCTTGATTGCCGATTAGCGCTTGAGCGTGATTTCGGCGGAATAATCCGAGGTATGGCATATCCCGACAGCGGAATCCGTCAGATGATGAACGGCGCTACCTATGAGAGTGTTAGGAACTACCTTTGCGAACTTGATATCGCATATTCGCGCACATTAGGCGGAGATAACAATAATTTTGATTTACCTGACGATTGGTATGCCTGGATGCCGACTGCGCATCACAATAATCCCAAGCTCTTTGATTGGTTTGATGAATTTCTGACGATCGATGTCGATAACGAATACTGTGCAAGAAGGTATCCGCGTCTTTTCTATATCTGGGGTCACAGCTATGAGTTTGATACTAATAATAATTGGGAACGGTTAGAACGCATTTGCGAAAAGATTTCAGGACACAGCGAAATCTGGTACGCTACAAACGGCGAGATACGCGAGTATGTAAAGGCGTATGATTCGCTTGTATTCAGCGCGTCGGGCACGGTGGTTTATAATCCCACCGTTACCGCAGTTTGGTTTAATGTTGATGGAAAAAGCTACTGCATTGAGGCGGGAGCAACCTTAAATATTTAGTTGCAGGAGAATTTTTATGAATAACGATATCCGTAGAACAGAGCTTTTTTGTAAGAATTGGTTGTTTTGTTTAGGCGATTTTGAAAACGCGCAAAGCGCAGACTTTGATGATTCTGACTGGCAGCCGATTACCTTACCCCATGATTATAGTATTTGCGGCGAATTTTCTTGGCGCAACCCAACCACTGCACGCGGCGGATATCTGACATCGGGTATCGGTTGGTACAGAAAGCATTTTAAAACCGAACCGCATTGGCACGGTAAGAAGGTCGAAATTGAGTTTGAAGGCATATACCGTCACGCGATTATTTGGCTGAACGGAATAAAAATCGGTTACCGTCCAAACGGTTGGGTTGCACAGAGATACGATATAACCGACTGTCTTTATTATGACGGCAGAGAAAATGTAATCGCCGTTCGCGCGGATAATTCAGATCAGCCAGCTTCGCGTTATTATACGGGTGCGGGAATTTACCGTGATGTTTCGGTTATAACAAGGGGCAAAACCTATATAGAAAACGGCGAGCCGTATATTGTGGCAACGCCGCGCGGCGGCTTTGCCGATATTGCTATCCAAACCGAAATCGGCGGAGAGAAAAATGCCGAGTGCCGGCTTGAATTTACGCTTTTTAATGCAGACGGAGAGGCAGTAGCTACCGGCAGTGATGTTGCGGATCAAGCTTTTAAAAGCAACTTTTCGCTTGGTTTAAGCTCTCCTATACTTTGGTCGATTGAAAATCCTTATTTATATACCCTTAAAACAACCCTTTTCAGCGGTGATACCGCTTGTGACGAGGTGTATACCCGAATAGGAATCCGCTCAATAGAGTTTTATGCCGATAAAGGCTTTTTTCTCAACGGAAAACGCGTTCAGGTGCAAGGAGTGTGTCTGCATCACGATAACGGCTGCTTAGGCGCCGCGGCTTTTAAGGACGCCGACCGCCGCAGAATTTCAATTATGAAAGAAATGGGCGCTAACGCAATAAGACTTTCGCACAATCCGTTTGCTAAAAGCTTTCTTGATTTGTGCGATGAAATGGGAATGCTTGTTATGGCGGAGGCGTTTGATGAATGGCGTATGCCTAAATGTATTCCCGCGTTAAAGCATACTGATATGAACTTAAAGCTAATAGTACATAACTACTATACGGACTTTGACAGGTGGCACGAAACAGATTTATCGGAATTTATAATCCGTGAAAGAAACCACCCAAGTATATTTATGTGGAGCATTGGCAACGAAATCGCCGAACAGCGCCACAATGTTGCAGAGGGCATTGAAACCGCCAAAATGCTTAAAGCTATCGTGAAGCGGTATGATTCAACCCGTCCTGTTACCGCGGCTTGCTGTCTCGGAAACGCAGGTACACGCGACTCAGGCTTTTTAGATGTTTTAGATGTTGCTGGATATAATTATGAGGATAATAAGTATGAGGAGCATAAAAAGCTCTATCCCGATACCAAGGTTATAGGCAGCGAAACCACAAGCCTTACCTGGTTCCGCAAGCGCGGATGGTACGATCCCGAGCTTTTTGGATACATAAACGATGAATATCGCCGTAATATCCGAGATAACGGAGGCGAGATTATAGAAAATGCAGATATCGAGGATAATGTTACCCGCCGTCTGCTTATAGGCGAGCATTCCATGCAGCGTCATCTTAATAATCCGCATGTGGCGGGTATGTTTATTTGGACGGGTATGGATTATATCGGTGAGCCGACGCCTTATACATGGCCGTCAAGAAGCTCATATTTCGGTGTTACAGATACCTGCGGATTCCCTAAGGACGCATTCTATTATTATCAGTCCAAGTGGTCAGAAAAAGCGGTGTTGCATTGCGTAACCCATTGGAATTGGGAAGGGTACGAAGGCAAGAAAATAAATATAATTGCTTTTTCAAATTGCGAAAGTGCCGAGATTTTTTTAAACGGAAAATCGTTTGGTGTATGCAAATATGATTTGAATTATGCCGATCACCTTCATTGGGAAGTGCCATATGAAGCGGGAACATTAAGTGTTGTAGGCTATAAAAACGGGGAAGCTGTTGCTGAAACAATAATTAAAACTGCCGATAGACCGTACGCGGTGCGGCTTGGCGCAGACAGGTACGAGCTTTCGGGCGACGGTCGAAGCCTTGCCTTTATCACAGCCGATATTGTAGATAAAAACGGAAATATTGTACCAAACGCTGATAACAGCATTACTTTTTCGGCTGAAAACGGTATTACACTGTGCGGTGTGGACAACGGCGACCCTGAATATGTCGGTTCGCTTAAAAGTGATACAATACCCGCGCTTGCGGGCAAATGTCTGGCAGTTGTGCGCGCAAGCGGTAAAACAGGCTGCTTTACAGTACGGGCACAGGCAAAGGGGCTTTGCGGCGGCAGCTTGATACTTACTACACGTTAACACTATTCAAGGAGTTGATTTGTAATGAAGATGAAAAACAGTAAATTGCTTGTACTGTTATTTTCATTTGTATTTTTAATATCAACAGCCGCCGGAAATTCCGTCGCTTCCGCAACAAATGATACACAGGTATCAGAGCCTGACATAAAAGTAACATCTGATGACAGCTATCAGTCTTTTTTAAATGCGAAGCAGATGCAAAAATATCGGGGCGGCAATATTACCGTTGCCGCCGCGACCGGCAGTTTCAGTGCAGATAGCGGCGTGATTATAAAGGATTATTCTGGGAAACAAAGCGTTGCGGTATGGGATTCTCAGCAGGGAAGCGCGGTATTTGAAATTGAGGCGCCGCAAGCAGGCTTATATCAAATAGGTTTTGAATACAATGCGCTTGACAGCAGCGAAAACGATATTGATTTTTCACTTTTCATAAACGGCAAAATACCCTTTGCCGAGGCAGAGGAATTATCCGTTGAGCGAATCTGGAAAAATGAAACCGAAGTAAAAACTCTTACTACGGGCGACCAGATAAGTCCCGTTCAGGTACAGGCGGATACTTGGTATTTTACATGGCTTTACGATTTAAACGGCGTTTATAACGAGCCGCTTACCTTTTTGCTTGATGAGGGAGTTAATACAGTCACTGTAGCTCTTAATTCGGGCACCCTTGCGATTTCTGAAATTCGCGTAGGAGCGGTAGATGACGCGCCCGACTACGCCGAATACAGGAAAGCGAATCAAGGCGAGATTTACGGGGGCAAACCCGTAATAATCTATGGAAAAGACGCGCTTTATAAAACAGGTAAGGAATTGCTTCCCGTTTCCGACAGTACAGACCCGAGCCTTTACCCGTCAAGTGCGTTTAATCAGCAGATAAATTATATAGGCGGCTCAAGCTGGCAGATGGCAGGCTCTAAACTTATATGGAAATTTGAAGCGCCCGCTGACGGTTATTATGCATTAGGCTTTAAATACAATCAATCGTATCTGCCTAATACAAGCTCTATTCGTTCGCTTGAAATTGACGGTAAAACGCCTTATAAGGAATTATCCGCGATTGCGTTCGATTACGGTCTTACATGGCAGACCATGACATTTGCCGAAGGTGATACACCTTATTTGGTATATCTTAAAAAAGGCAGACACACACTTTCTATGACGGCGAGGCTCGGCGATTATGCTAAAATAACGCGCAAGCTTGAAGAGGTTGCGGCAGATCTTGGCAGTCTTTACCGTGAAATTATTATGATAACCGGTACATATCCCGACAAAAACCGTGATTACCGTCTGGCCGATCAGATACCTAATCTTATGGAAAGAATAGAGGACTATCGGAAACGTTTGCTTGAATGCAGGGATGAAATATACGCTGTTGCGGGTAAAGACGGCGGCTCAAACGCTGTTATCCTTGAAAATATGGCAGAGGATTTGCGCCTTATGCTTGAATCTCCATTTACAATTCAGGATTACATAAACAATTATTTCAGTAATTACTGCTCTGTGGGCGCCTATGTCTACGATATGCGAAAGATGCCCTTGGGGCTCGGCAGTATAATCCTTTATAACCCGCAGGATAGTTTAAAGGATTTTTCTGCCGGATTCTTCCAAAAGGCGATTTTTTCGGCACAAAGATTTTTAGTATCTTTCTTTAAGGATTATACCTCGATTTACGAATCAGGGGAGGACGGAAAACAGATAACCGTATGGGTCAACTGCGGACGAGATCAGGCACAGGTGATAAATGAGCTTATACGCAGTGATTTCACTTCCAAAAGCGGAATAAGCGTAAATTTAAGGATATCCACCACAAGCGTGGTACAGGGTGAGCTTGCCGGCATAGCGCCCGATGTGGCGCTTACCCAGGCGAGGTCCACTCCTGTAAGTCTTGCACTGCGCGGCGCGCTGTATAATTTACAGTCATTTGATGATTTCGATAAGGTAATAACCCGTTTTATGACGAACGCTACCCTGCCGTATCAGTACAAGGGCGGCACGTACGGTCTTCCGGATACGCAAACATTTCAGGTTATGTTCTGCCGCGATGATGTTTTATCAGAACTCGGCGTGCAACCGCCTGATACATGGGATGAACTGCTTGATGTAGCGTCGGCTGTAATGCGTAACAATATGATGATAGGTCTGCCTTATACTCAGGTTACCGATTCCGGTATGATTAATATGGGAATAGGCTCGTTAAATCTTTACCCCACGCTTTTAGCACAAAGGGGAGTTACGCTTTATAACGATGACCTTACCGCAACCAATCTTTCTACGGCAGAAGCTCAGAATGCGTTTAATCTGTTTGTTAGCTTTTACAGGGATTACCGTTTTCCTATAAGCTATGATTTCTTCAATCGCTTTAGAACGGGTGAAATGCCGCTTGCTATAGGTAGTTATACCTTGGTTTCACAGCTTTCTGCAGCGGCGCCTGAAATACAGGGGCTTTGGAGTATGCATCCGGTTCCGGGCACACAAAACGGCGACGGCACAATAAACCGTACAATTGCCGATTCGGGTACAGCATGCATAATAATGGGCAGTACCGAAAGTCCGAAAGAAGCATGGGAATTTCTTAAATGGTGGACCTCTGATAAAGTGCAGTCGTCCTACGCTTCAAGAATAGAATCGGTTTTGGGCGTTGCCGGCAGATATGCCACAGCAAATGTCAACGCGCTTATGTCGCTTTCGTGGAAAAAGGATGTTGCCGCCACTATATCCGAACAATGGAAATATGTGGTTCCCGTGGCGGAGGTGCCGGGAGGCTATTTTACACAAAGAGCTATAGATAACGCTTTTTGGCTGGCATATAACGAAAACGAGGTTCCAAATGATGTCCTTTCTAAATGGACATATATGGCAAATCAGGAAATTACACACAAGTATTCCGAATATGAAGAATAAACGAAAGGAGCAGGGCTATGAAAACAGAAAAAGCTGCAAAGCTTAAAAATAAAAACGCAGTTAAGGAAAATATGGCTCCGGTAATGGTACTTTTGCTTCCATTTACGATTTTATTCTTTATCTTTACAATACTTCCCATATTATCGTCGGTGGTTTTAAGCTTTACTTCCTATGATATGGTAAATGTTCCGAAATTTATGGGCCTTACAAACTATATACGTATGTTTTTATACGATCAGGTTTTTTCCATTGCGGTAAGAAACACTATGCTTTTTGCCTTTATAACAGGTCCTGTAAGCTATATTCTTTGCTTTGTTTTAGCGTGGTTTATCAATGAGCTTAGTCCCATAATGCGAAGCATAGTTTCCTTTATTTTCTATTCACCCGCTTTGGTAGGTAATATCTATTTTGTATGGCTTTATATTTTCAGCGGCGATTCCTACGGTCTGCTTAATTCCTTTCTTCTGCAAAACGGTTTTATCACCCAGCCGATACAATGGCTTAAAAGCGCAACCTATGCGGTACCAATTGTAATCATCGTTCAGCTTTGGGCAAGTTTGGGAGTTTCGTTTCTCGCCAATATAGCGGGTCTTCAGGGCGTTAATAAGGATCTTTATGAGGCGGGCGCTATTGACGGCATACGCAACCGTTGGCAGGAAGCGTGGTATATTACGCTTCCGTCAATGAAGGATATACTTTTTTTCAGCGCGATTATGCAGATACAGTCGGCGTTTTCTGTAAGCGGCGTAGCAGTAGCGCTTACAGGCTCGCCAAGCCCAAATTATATTACCGAAACTATTGTAACGCATCTTACCGATTACGGTACGCTTCGGTATGAGATGGGTTACGCGTCGGCTATGTCGGTGTTCCTGTTTCTTCTTATGGCAATTTTCAGAATTGTTGTCGGGCGTCTTATAGGATCACTCGGAAAATCTTAGGAGGTCGGATTTAATGCAAATTTCATTGCGTGACAAAAGCCAGGTCAGGCGTTATACACGTTCAAAATTCGGCAATTTTGTAATTTTCTTTTGTTTGGTTCTTGCAGGCATTTTTATGCTGCTTCCTATGATTTATACCATTATTTCGTCCTTTAAGCCTTTAGAGGAAATTCTTGTATATCCACCTAAATTTTTTGTAAAAAGACCCACGCTTATAAATTATCTTTCGCTGCCTTCGCTGCTTTCAAATCTTATGGTGCCGTTTTCACGCTATCTTTTTAACAGCGTGTTTGTGGCGGTTTGCGCAACATTTCTTCACGTTATAGCGGCTTCGGGCGCGGCTTATGTTTTTACGGTGTATAAGCGCTTTAAAATCATTACGCTTACTTTTATTATAGTTCAGTTTTCTTTGCTTTTTAACGCTTATACGCTGGCTGTTCCGCAGTATTTTATATTTGCTAAGCTAAATATGCTTAACACGTATTTTGTATATATACTGCCAGCTATTCCATCAGCGTTGGGTGTATTCCTTATGAAGCAGTTTATGGAGGGAAGCATTCCCCACTCTGTTATAGAGGCGGCAAAAATCGACGGTGCGGGTACTATCAGAATTTTCGGCGTAATAATTATGCCTATGGTAAAACCCGCTTGGATGACGCTTGTTTTGCTTACCTTCAGTTCCACTTGGTCAATGTCATCTTCAAATATGGTTTTCAGCGAGCAGATAAAGCTGTTGCCTAATATTATGTCGCAGATTGCATCCGGCGGTCTTGCCCGTATGGGAGCTTCAATGGCATCAAGCGTGCTTATGATGCTGCCGCCAATGATTATTTATCTTTTTTCGCAAAACAACATAATCGAAACTATGAGCAATGCGGGTATGAAGGATTAAGGTGGAAAAAATGCGCAGAACAAAACGTTGTATAATTATTTTATTTTTAAGCGTTCTTAGTGCCTCTCTGCTTTCTACTAATGCTGCGGCGCTCAGTAAGGATAATATTCCGTATGACAGCTATCAGTATTGGACATATCAAAACGGCGGATATGCTGTTATGCCCCAGCCCGATTGCTATGTTCCGGAGTTTTCCCTAAGCGGCAATGAGCTTATATCCGAGCCCTTTATTGAGCCTACGGCAATAGCGGGGGATAAGGAACTGTATATTCTTGACAGCGGCGCTTCAAAAGTTGTGGTTTTGGATAGGGAATATAAGCTTTCCCGTGTGATTGCGGATATCAGCTACATGGGCGAGCCGTTAAAGTTTGACGGCGCCCGCGGTATATATGTAGATAGCAACAGTAATCTTTATATATGCGATACACAGCATGAAAGAATAATTATATTAAACAGTACAGGCGAGGTTACACGGCTTATCGGCAGACCTGTTTCCGATATAATACCTGAAACCCTAAAATTTAACCCTATAAGTGTTACTGTGGATTCACGCGGCAATCTGTTGGTGCTTTCCGAAGGCTGTTACTACGGCGCTATGGTGTTTGACAATGAGTATAACTTCACAAATTTCTTTGGCTCCAACATAGTTTCTGCCACGGTGTTTGATTTTATTAAGGAGCTTATAACCGACGTTTTCACGACTGACGCCAAGCGGCAGGCGTCGCTGCAGGCATTGCCCTTTACATTTTCCGATTTATGCTACGACAACGGCTTTTTGTATACCGTTTCAGATATCACACAAAACGGAAAAGGTCAGCTTCGTAAGCTTACCTTTGACGGCACCAACATTTACGGCGGCGCGGGCAAATCGGACAGCATACGCTTTGGCGTAAAGGGAGGAGGCACAAAGCTTGCAAACAATAGCTATATCGACAGCAATCTTATTTCGGTAGCGCTTGATTCTTATGGAAATGTGTATGCGCTTGACAGCGGATATGAAAAGGTATATGTATACAATCAACAGTGCGATCTGCTTACCGTTTTCGGCGGCGGTATGGGCTCAGGCAATCAGGTGGGGACTTTCAGCGATTCCTGTGATATAACCTTTTTCGGAGAGGATTGCATAGTTCTTGATAAAACCCAAAAAACCTTTACCGTCTTTACAGTTACCGATTACGGCAAGAATTTGTTTAGGGCGAACAGCGCTTTGCTTGCGGGTGATTATCAGGACGCAAAGCAGTATTGGGAAAAGGTAAATCTTGAAGACCCTTATAATCAAAAGGCATATACCGGCATTGCCCGCGCGCTTATTGAAACCGAGGATTATAATACAGCTATGGAAATTGCCCGCAAGGGTGACGATGGCTATTCCTATCAGCTTGCCTTTTATCAGGTAAGACAGCGGTTTATAAATAATCACTTTTTATGGATTTTTATAATTGCGGTAGCGGCGCTTATTGCCCTTATTTGGTTAGCCTTTTACACCAAGAGGAACAGCGATAAGGCGCTTATTAAAAATGTTAAGCTGCGCAACTTTACGCATATTATAATCCACCCCGTAAATGCGTTTGGCAATATACGCAACGGGGCGGGTTCACTGCTGGTTGCAAGTGTTATGCTGCTTATGCTTTACGTATCACAGGTTCTGGCAATTACCTCCTGCGGCTTCATGCATCGGACATATGACCGCAGTAACTATAACTCCTTTTTAACCTTTCTCGGCACCACGGGTGTGGCGATTCTGTTTATAACGCTTAATTACCTTGTATCCACCCTTATGCAGGGAAGAGGCCGCTTTAAGGATGTTTACATAGCGGTAGGCTATTCTATAACACCGCTGGTACTTTATAATTTCCTTTATCTTGTTCTCTCTCAGGTTCTGGTTTATGATGAAGCCTCAATATTCTTTGTTTTTGAAACAATAGCTTGGGTGTGGACGATTTTCCTTATAATAATAGGACTTACGATAATACACGATTACGAATTCGGCAGTCTTGTAAAAAGCGTTGCAATAACCTTAATCGGTATGGTTATAGCGGTATTTCTGGGACTTCTGGTACTAACACTGTTTCAGAATCTATACAACTTTTTCAGAGACTTGATAAAAGAGTTTTTACTGCATCAAAGCCTTAAATAGGTTTTGTCTGACTAATAATTTTTACCATGGGTGGTGAAAAGCTTGAATAGAATATTTAAACCGTTTTCCCTTTTGGCGTTGGTGCTGAGCTTTGCATTTTGCTTTGCAGGCTGCGGAAAAACCACATCTGCAGTCTTTGATGAATCATCATTCCGTTTCAAGGTGCAGGGCGAGGAATTGGAATCGGAGGTTATGGCGGAAAACGGTGAATTCTCATTGTATTGGGACGCCGAGCGCGCCGCTGTTATGTTGCTTGAAAACGGCAAGCCGATTATTGGCAGTATCCCGGAAGATGAATATATGAATCCTCAGCTTTCGGACAGAATACTGAAAAACCTAACCTCTCACGTAATTATAGAATATATCGATAACGACACAAAGAATCTTGAAAAAATGGATTCATATTCCGAATGTCTGGAAAATGGCAGAATTTTAGGCGAAAAAACCGAAAAGGGATTTCGTATAAGCTATTGTTTTGATAAAGTGAACATTATAATTCCCGTGGATTATGAACTGCATAACGGCTACATAGAGGCATCGGTTTCAACCAAAAGCATCAAGGAAAACAAAACCAAGCTTTACAGCATTTCGCTTATGACAAGTTTGGTAAGCTGTAAAAACAGCGCTGAGAACTACATCTTTTTGCCCGACGGCTCAGGGGCGTTATATTCCTGTTCTGATACGCTATCGGAGCAAAGCTACTGGATACCGATGTACGGCGGCGATCCCTCTTCACTTGATCTTGTTAAGTACCGCAATACCGCCGCGGCGAGATTACCTGTTTTCGGTGTTAAGAACAACGATAAGGCAATATGCGCTATTATAACGGGCGGTAGTGAATGCGCCCGGATTAACGCCACTACTTCGGCGGGTTCAGGCTATTCAAACGCTTATGCCACCTTTGTTCTGCGCGGGTATACCGAAGTTTCAATATCAGGTATCTGGGGCAGAGCGGTTGTGGTTCCAACCTACAGCGACAAAATGACTGTAAATCAGACGCTTTCGGTGAGGTATTACCCATTGAGCGGCGAAAAATCAGCATATATGCAGATGGCAGATTGCTACCGCAATTACCTTATCTCAAAGTATGGTTTAGAAAAAACCGATTCGGATAAACAGCTTTATCTCAATCTTACAATGGCGGCAACACTCAAAAAGTTTTATTTCGGTATTCCCGCGGAAAAGGTTACCGCTCTTACCACCTGTAATCAAACTCAAAATATTTTAGAGGATATCGGTGACATAAAAACCGCGGTGCGTCTTGACGGTATTCAGAAGGGCGGTATTGAAATAGGTAAGTTTGCTGGCAATTTTAAATTAGAGCAATTGGTTGCCAAGCAAAACGAGCTTGATACTCTGCTTAAATACGCAAAGGAAAAGAATGTGGCAGTTTATCCTAATTTTGATATCGTGCGTTTCCGCAAAGGGGTCAGCGGCTATAAAATGGCGGCATACTCGGCAAGCACAAGCAAATCTTTACAGTATTTTTATAATATTGCAAAGGGTGCGGAGGACCCATCCTCATATATATATTATCTAATAAATCCTCTGCTTCATATAACGGCAGCTCAAAGGGTAATCGCCGCCGTTTAGGAAAACGGCTTTGAGGGAGTTTCCTTTGGTACGCTTTCCAATATCTGCTACGGTGATTACCGTCAGCGTTCAACCTATGTAGCTCGCGGCTTTGCAAACCGTGTAAACAGTATTTTAAAGGACGCAGGGAAAAACCTCTCGGTTATGGGCGAGGCGGCGAACGATTATGCCGCGGTTATGTGCGATGATATTATATCCTCACCCACCTCTACGAGCCGTTACAACGGCGAAAGCAGGGGAATACCGTTTTATCAGCTGGTGTTTAAAGGCTATGTTCCGCTTTCGGGTGAAGCGGTAAATTTAAGTAACCTGCCCGCTCGTGAGCTGTTGTATAACGCGTCTTTAGGTATAGGCTCGCTTTATTCGGTTACTGATGATGATACTACCGCCTTTAATTTATCGTTTTTCAGTCAGCTTTCCGGCGGTTCTTATTGGCAGCAAAACAATGAGATAAAGTCGGCGGTTGCTGATAATACCGATGCCTTTAAGGCGGCGCAGAATGAAAGTATAGAGGATTATGTTTTCCTTGCTGATAATATTACAAAAACCACCTTCAGCAACGGAAAATCAATTATAGCTAACTTTAATTCCGAAGATTATATTTACGGTGATAAGGTAGTTAAGTCGGGCGGATACATCGTTACGAAAGGGGGATGATGGAATGAAAAATAAAAATCCCGCAGCGGTTAAAAAGAGAAAATTCAAATCGATAGAAAGCCTTAAGGCAACCTACGGCAGAAGATTTGTGCTTATGTGGGAAATTGGTTTTGTGCTTTTCTTTCTTTTGCCCCTTGTGCAATCGGTATGGTTTGCATTTTCAAACGCCGACCCTGTGGATAAGTACGATAGTCTTATACCCTTTATAAGGGAAAAGTTTGCGGGGCTCACTCATTTTAAATTTTTGCTTTTTGAGCAAGCTGATTTTGTCGATAATTTTGTTGATTCCATTTCAATGTATCTTTATTCGCTGCCTTTGATAATAGTGGTAAGCTTTATAATCGCGGTATTTTTAAACGATAATTTTCGCGGCAGACTCTTTTTCCGCGCGGTGTATTTTCTGCCCGTAATTATAGCGTCGGGCGCTGTTATGAGCATCATATCAAATGTATCCTCGGTAAACAGTATGATAGGAGGTGCCTCTGCTACGGCAACGGTTGTTGAATATAAATCGGTGGATTTTGTAAATATGCTCAACAATATGGGTATAGATAATGAAATCACAAGCTTTGTAGAACAGGCAATATCCGCAATATTCAATCTTCTGTGGTCATCGGGTGTGCAGATAATTTTGTTTTTGGCGGGGCTTCAATCAATCCCTACCTCGCTTATCGAGGTTTCCCGTATAGAGGGCGCAACCGCTTGGGAACGGCTGTGGTACATAACAGTACCTATGATGAAAGACATAATTTCGCTCAACCTTGTATACACCTCTATCGCGCTGTTAACATCAATCAGCAATCCTCTTATGACACAGATGTACGATGTCATAAATCAGGGTAAATACAATGTCGGTTCGGCAATGGTATGGCTCTATTGCCCCATAATTATGGCCATAGTGCTTGTTCTGCTGATGCTTATGATGCGTATTGAAAAGCGGGGTGATGCACGATGAAAACGCCTAAGCTTTCTAAAGAAAAGCTTGCATCTGAAATAGAGTATTATAAAAGCGATCTCGGGCGCAAAAAGCTTGCCGAAAAATTTTCAGGCTTTGTATACTCTTTGTTTAGATACCTATTGCTTATAGGCATAGCATATATAGTGCTTTTTCCGTTACTTTATATGGCGGCGCTGGCATTCAGACCATCTGAACAGCTTACAGACCCCACTGTTGTGTGGCTTTCAAAAAGCTACACGCTTGAAAATATTTTCAAGGCGACCGAAGTGCTTGAATACTTTAAATCCCTTTGGTTTACGCTGCGCGTTGCAGTATTAAGCGCAATTGTTCAGGTCTTTTCCTCTTCTATCTGTGCGTACGGTCTTGCGAGATTTAAATTCAAGGAAAAGAATTTACTCTTCGGTCTTGTTATTTTTACGATAATCGTACCCCAACAGGCAATACTTATCCCGATTTATTCAAATTTTGTAAACTTTGATCCTTTAGGCCTTTTGGGACTTTTTGGGTTAGAGCCAATCAACCTTATAAATTCGGGATGGTCATTCTACTTGCCCGCAATATTCGCGGTTGGTATAAATTCCGGTCTTATGATATTCATATACAAGCAGTTTTTCCAAAGCTTCCCCGCAGAGCTTGAAGAAGCCGCGTGGATAGACGGTGCGGGACCTTTAAAAACCTTTTTGCGTATAGTGCTTCCCTCGTCGGGTGTGGCAACGCTTGTTGTGTCGCTGTTCTCGCTTGTATGGTATTGGAACGATTATATGCTGTCCTCTCTGCTGTTCGAGGATGTACAACCGTTATCTGTGCGCCTTGTTCAGCTTGAAACGCAGATAACCCAGTTATCGTCAACAAGCAATATAGAGCTTGTTCGCAATTATCTTATGGCGGGATGTCTGCTTTATATACTGCCTATACTTATTTTCTACCTTTGCGTACAGAAGCGCTTTGTAGAAAGTATGGAACGTGTTGGAATAGTCGGTTAAACGGCTTACAAAATAAAATAAAAAAGGAGAAAACATCTATGAAAATCAAAAATGCTCTGGCACTTCTAATGGTATTGTCCATCTGCTTGTGTGCCGCAGGCTGCACAAAGCAAACCCTTATTGAGTCATACTATAGCGATACTCCTGTGGAGATGGAAATTGAAAACACGGATAATAATAGTAATGACAATTCTTCAGATAATAAAACATCGAGCGCTGCGAGCGGCGGTTCTTCAACCGCAACCTCCACTCCTATAAGCTCCGAGGGTAAAAAGGCGCAGGGCGTTTATCCCGACCTTTCAGGCAAAACGGTTGTACGTCTGCTTTGGGAAAAGGTATCCACCGCAGATAAGGCAATATACGATAACTTCACCAAAGTAACAGGCGCCAAGGTAAAGACCACCGTTACCACATATAAGAATTATTTTACCAAGCTTTCGGCTATGGTAGCCGCAGGCACACGGGTGGACTCGGCATATATGCACCAGGAGCATTTCCCGCTGATGATTACCAAGGACTTGCTTATGCCTATAACAAAGTATGTTGATAAAAATGACGAGCTACTCGATTTTGAATTTATGAATAAGTTCAAGTGGGACGGCGAATATTACGGCATTCAGCTTAAGGGCACCAATCAAAATCATATGGTAGTATTTTTTAATGAGGATATGTTCGCGGAAAAAGGGGTAAAAACTCCGCTTCAATATTATAACGAGGGCAATTGGAACTGGAATACCTTCTTAGAGCTTTGCAAAAAAATGGTTGAAAAGGATAATAAGGGAGATATTAAGGTTTACGGCTGTTGTGTAAACGATGTATCGTCTTTTGCAAGTTCAACCGGTAAGAATATAATCGATTATGACGGCAAACAGCTTGTCAACAATATCCTTGATCCCGATATTATCTACGCATGGAAGTTTATTCGCGATATTGCCTGGGGCGATAACGGATACGCTATAAAGGACGCCGGAGTTCTTACCGATTATTTAACCAACGGTAAATCGGCAATGGCAATCAACGGCGCATTTGCAGTAAACCGCGCTACCACAGCAGACAGCAATTCACAGCTTTATAAAATGAAGGATAAGTGGGATTGGGTACCGTTCCCCACTTATGTTGATCAGTCGGGAGCTGTTCGCGAGCACTATCAGCCTACGCTCTTCTGCCAGTGGAATGTGCCTAAAACCGCAAAGGAGCCTGAAGCCGGCTACTGGCTTAACCGCTTCTATCTTGATCCTTATAAGTATGAGGGTTCAAGCTTCAGCGAAAGCACTATACGCACCGACGCTGATAAAAAACGTCTTGAGAAAATGTACGCTATGAAATCCAGCGCCGACTTTATCGGAGGTGTAACGGGCGCGCAGGAATCCTATGATTTAATTTGGGATTTACAGAATAAGTCTGCGGGCGATGTTGATTCGGTTGCAAATTCCTGGAAATCAAGGCTTGATAACGCAATCAAATCCTGCCTTAAGGGCTGATTACTATAAAAATACTTGAAATGAGGATGAAATTATGAAAACACAGAGCAAACGCTGGTTTTCATCACTGTTTGCCACAGTTGTCCTTGTCACTGCAATCGGGTTTAATACCGCAATAGGCGCTAACATTAACTCGAAAACAGCGGTAAATAACAGTTTGGAAGGAAGCACCGTCGATAGTGGAAATAATTTGCTGAAAACGGCGGCACAAAGCACTTTGAACCGCAACGCAAAAAGCGGATTTGAGTATAACGGAGTAACCTATAAAAACCGTTATGAAAGAACCCTTGCAGAGGATGGCTTTATCTACGGCGTCGTTCAGCCTTGGAGCGGAAGGGCTCCGGGGCAGAGCGGCAGCAACGGCGGCGATTTCGGTGATAATATTTTTCTCGGCACAAAATGCTCCTTCGACGTCGAGGTAATGCGTGAAACCCTAACCAACTGTAAGGCAATGGGACTTAACTGTGTTAAAACCTGGCTTACCAAGGGCGGCGGCGGTTTCGAATTTGACAAATACGGCAACACCGTTATTCGGCAAAAGGTTTTAGATAACCTTGAAACATATCTGCAGATCGCTAAAGAGCTTGATATCGGTATATGCGTCACAATTTTTCCGCATATCGACTTTTCCGTACATAACTATGGCAAGGATAATTACGATATTGCAACCCAGCATGCCTTTGACCCCGAAAAACGGAAGGGCACGATGGATAATATTGTAAAGCCTGTTTGCGAGGTTATAAAAAAGTATGAGGACACCGTTACCATGGTTGAGGTGTACTGCGAGCCGGAGGGCGACGTTTACGATGAAGCGGACAAAAGCACCAAGGCATACGGTACCACCTGGGACAATATGATTGACTTTATTGTTGAATGCAAGGATACAATACACTCTGTAATGCCAAATATGCCCGTCACGACAGCGTCGGGCGGCGGCGACTGGGATAAACTTAGGGACGGTACCTTTAATAAAATGGAGCTTGATATCATCGGCAATGATGTTTACAATGACGATGGCAACGTAGCCGATCTTTCGGAATTAAAGCTAAACGCTCCCTGCATTTTAGGCGAAAGCGGCGCCGGAACCAAGAATAACTGGTCGGATGAATTCCAGATTAAGGTTGTGCGCGCGTTCTATGAAAACGCTAAAGCGGGCGGATATGTAGGCGCCTTTGCCTGGCATTACGGTTACAAGGCGGATAATCTTGAAGCGCTTACCTTTGTGAATCCGCAGGGCGAGCTTCGCCCGGTCGCGTCGGCAATTCATTTTATGACGCTTGACAACAGGTATGAAAGAACGGGAGAAACCCCTCTGATTGATAAACCCGTATTTTTAGGCGGCACCGATTTCAGGAAAATACGTTTCTATGGCGCACGTACTGCAGACAGATATGAAATTTACCGTTCTGACGACGGCAGGAATTGGAAGCTGTTTAACACATGGGACGCCTACGAAATAGATAACGGTTATTATATCTGCAGCTTTGAGGATACCACGGGGGAGGTTGGCAAGACCTATTATTACAAGGTAAAAGCCATATCCGATATGGATGAAACCTCGGTTTACAGCGATTCGTCACACGGCTTCTTTGTAACCGAAATCACCTGCGCACCTGAGGATAATATTATTAAAAACCACGACTTCTCCGATTCCTTTAACGGATGGGACTTCTGGAACAACGGAGGTTCTCAGTTCAGTGTGGAAACCGTAACCGACAAATACTTTGGCAACACTCCCAAAACAGTTGCTAAAATCACGGGCAGCGGCAACTATGACGCACTTATCCAAAAAGGCGTAAAACTTAAGAATAAAACAAAATACACCTTTACATTTACTGCCAAGGGTATAGATACACCCAACCTTGACGGCGGCTGTACCGTAAAGGTTGAGTGCTACGACGCGAAGGGCAGCACCAATTTGCTTGGTTCGCAGATAGATATAGATAAAAGCGGTGAGTGGTACACCTTCTCTATTACCTTTAAAACGGGCGACTATAATGTTGACGGCGGCTCTACGGTATATTTTGGCGAGCATTTCGGTGAATTTTATATTACGGATTTATATCTGTTTGAAACACCGCTGCCACCCACAAAATAAGATTTTTTAGGAGGATATAGATTATGAAAAAACCATTGCGTGAAATTTTTTCAATCATTTTAACAGTTGCACTTTTGGCAGTATTAACAATATCCCCTGCAAGCACCGGCGTATCCGCGGAGGCTACAACCGCATATCAAGAGCCTTATGTTGTAACTACTAACCCGGGTGAAGTTACATGGGATGTAGGCTCTGCAAATTTCATTCAGAATGCAGGCCTTGAATACGGTAATGTCAATGATGAAGAACAGTCGGCTTTAGGCTCGCAGTTCTTAAATGCCGATGGTTTTTACAAATGGAATAGCAGTTTAAATGCAAATGTATTGAGAACTGCCAATTCGCAACCCATAACTGATTATTACTGTTTAACTGACGAGGATAAGCATACAGGCAACAGAAGCCTTAAGGCTAACCACGCATCCGGTACAGATGACTGGGTTGGTTTCAGTATTTATGTAGGTATTAATAATGACCGTACAGACCGTTTGCATGATAATACTAATTATATGCTTACTTTCTGGGCAAAGACTGCTAAAGCCACACCCGATTGGGCTACTGACGGTCATTATCAGTTGCTTTATAATCCAAAAAACGATACATCCACCCATTCAGGCGACCAAAAAGACACTTGGGATTGGAAGGTTTATGCTTCTAAGGACGATACAACAGACGGAACGAATGATAAGTATGCGGGGAAATATACTTCTGACGATTTAAATGTATGGAAACAATATTCCATTGTTTTTAATACAGGTAATAATGCATCACTGATTAAATTAAGATTGAACGGTCTGCGTGGCACGATTTATTATGATGACTTTGCGCTTTATGAGTTGAAACCGCATGTTGTAGACAATAATTATGGATTTATCCATTACTCTTCAAGCGCAAGCAACGCAGCATCAAATTTAATTACTGATAATGCGGGTATTGAAGCCGGCGCTACAGGCTGGCTTGCTGACCTCAGTGAAACAAGCTCTAAATATGAAACGTACAGTAAATATTATTCAATTACAACCGAGGAAAAGCACAGCGGTGAAAAGTCACTTAAATATTCTGCAGCTTCAGACCATTGGAACGGTCTTGGCTTCTGGGTAAACAATCTTACATCCTATACCAATTATTTAATAAGCTTCTGGGCTAAAGGCGGCGGAAGTAAAAGTGTTTTTAAATTTTCATCTAATGCGGATTATAAAACTATAAAGGATTTTTCAGGTGCAACTGCCACATCCGCAGAATTTGCAATTGATTCAAACGAATGGAAGCAATATACATACTTAGTTAATACCGCCAACGCTACGGGACTTCAGTTTTGGATTATGGGTTCTGCCTCTACACAAGCGGTTTACTTTGATGATTTCACGCTTATTCCTGTTTCAGGTGCTATTTCATATGTAGCAGAAAACCATAATACTCTGGAAACGGTTTCCTCAACATCGGCGCAAACCAATTTTAAATACAGCACATTTGACGACGCTCCCGAAAATTCTAATCAATACAACGGTTATCTTTGGAATTTAAGAGAGGATCAAGGCAAACCGTGCAGAAATTATTATTCTATAAGCACTGAAGAGGCGCACAGCGGCACAAAGTCATTCAAATTTACTTGGGATGGCAGCGGCGAAGGCAACGGAAGAGATTTCTATGTTGGCTCTGATTCATTGGAAAAGGGAACAGAATACATTCTGAGCTTTTGGGTTAAAGGCGTTCGCGGCACAACCGATAACAATTGGAAGATAGTCGTTTCCGACGCAGAATCAAATGCCGCCAAGGACTTTTCGGGTGAAACTGCTGCTTCGGCACAGTACCGATTTGTAAATACAGACGGCTGGCATCAGTACAGCTACCGTATAAAGACAGGAAACTATAACGGAAATATTTCTGTTACTGTTATACTCTTAGGCCGGGCTAACACAACGCTCTATTTTGATGATTTTTCAATTGTTAAAGCCGACACAGTAACCTACACTAACCCCACAACACCCGTTAAGGCTAAAATGTCCTCAGGCAGAGTGGAAATTGAAAAGCAGGATAATATCCTTTATTACGGTGTTGCAAGCGGCGAGGGTGAATATTCTTGGCAAACAGGTAATGTGTTTAACTGGCTTAATCCCAAAACCGAGTATGCCTTTGCAGTTAAGACTAACGTGGGAACGAATGTAGTTTCGGGTCTTCAACTTACTACATACACAAAGGGCGACGCCGATTATGACGGTACCGTATCTATAGCCGATATGATTCGTTGCTACAAGGTAGTAAATAATATAACAGAGGATACTACTGACTTCAACGCCGATACCGATAACAACGGTACTATTGAGTTTGCGGACGTTAATGAAATCCGTGCTATATTACTTACTGAATAACAGAGTCTTCCCCCCTGGGGGAAGGCAATGTTACTACAATAGCTAATATGGGGGAGAATAAATGAAAAGAAAAATTTTTAACGGCGTGGCAGCGTTGGTGTGCGCTCTTGCGGTAATTGCCTCTGTGATATTACCGATAAAGCCTATTACCAAAGCCGCCGACCCCGTAACGGAGCCGTATGTGCTGAATATTGACCCCGATACTGTAAGCTATAATGCGAGCGGTAATTTAATTCAGACATCGAATTTCGAGGTTAATGACATAAGCAATCTTGGTACACCGCTTTTAAATCAAAACGGATTTTATAAATGGAACGGTAGTACAAACACAAACGATTTAAGAATGGTCAACGGCAGACCTATAACGGATTATTATAATTTATCAAGCGAGGAGAATCACACTGCAAACGGAGCTAAGAGCCTCAAGAGCAATCATGACTCTGATACATGGGCAGGATGGGACTTCTATTTCTCCGTAAACGATTCCCGCACCGACCGTTTACATTCTAACACTAACTATATTCTTACCTTCTGGGCTAAGGGCACGGTAAATTCGAGTAACGATTGGGAAATACTTTATGACCCTAAGGATTCCTCTACCCGCAGCGAATATAACGGCAAGACCTGGGGCTGGAATATGTATGCCGCCGACGGCACAAGCAAATATTACGGAAATGTTGATTCTGCCGAGTGGAAGCAGTATAAAATTGTCTTCAACACGGGCAACAATTCCAATAATAATAAGTTCAGGCTTATCGGAACACGCGGCGTAGTATATTATGACGATTTCGAGCTATGCGCTATAGACCCGATTAAAGCCAAGGTAACAAACAATAACGCTGTGGTTCAGAACACAAAAAACGAAAATCATTTAACCTATGCTTACGATTTTGAGAATTTGGGAGAGAATACCGCATATAAAAATATTTTGTGGAATCTTAATCCTAATTCTGCCAACTATAATAAGCATAAGGATATCTGGTCCGTTTCCGCTGAGGATTTTCATGGGGGCGAAGCGTCGCTTAAATATACCGCGCAGCAAAGCGGTGAAAATCAACGGGATTTCTGGTATTCGGTATCAGGCCTTAAAAAGTTCACCGACTATGCCTTCAGCTTTTGGGCAAACAGCGATACTGCCAATGTTGATATGCTTAAAATTATACGTGCCGACGGCAGTACCGTTAAGGACTATACTGACGGCAATACGGGTGCCTCGTATAAATTCAGCAAAACAGGCTGGCAAAAATATACCTATCTTATAAACACAGGCGAGGATACCGAGCTTACGCTTGTTTTGTTTGGCAGAACAGCCAATGTTTACTGGGATGATTTCTGTGTTTTCGAAGCGCCGAACGGCATAGCACCTTATATCACAGACAACGCCGCAGGCAATGTGCTTTATAATGATGAGGATAACCATATAACCTATGGCAGCCTTGAAAATCTGCCGGATAGCGCTAATTGGGGGGATTTTCTCTATCACCTGCGTGATTCCTCAACGTCAAGCCTTAAAAACTACTTTTCTGTAACAGAGGAGGCGGCGTTTAGAGGCACGCACTCGCTTAAATATACGGGCGGCGACGGCGGCAACGGTGGCTTTTGGATTTCAAACGATAACAGTAAAAAGCTTACGCCCAACACCGAGTACGTATTGACTTTCCGTGCTAAAGGCGATATTGACGGGGAAAGCGATTTCAAGATTTTAAGTAACAATGTTGTTATAAAGGATTATACCTATGACGCGGAGGGCCGCAACGCGCAGTATCCTTTGGATTCTGCCGAGTGGAAGCAATATAGCTATATCTTTAATTCGGGTGACGCTACCGATATTACGCTTGTTCTTATAAACACTAAGAATCAGGTGCAGTATTTTGATGATTTGGCTATTATCGAAAAAACTAAGCTGCTTTCGGGTATTGTGGATAACAACCCCACGGTTAATCGTATCAACTGCGATGCCTCAGATAATTTAGTTCCTGTACCCGATATTGAGGGGGATTTAAGCACTAACAGTTTTTGGAGCTATCTGCTTAACCGTGATATAAAGTCTAACGGTGTCCCAACAGGCAAAAAAGTAATGGATTATATCAGCGCCGATAACACCGTTGCACACACGGGCAGCTCCTCGCTTAGGTATCATAACGAAGAAAAAAATAAACACTACTATCTTCCCATAGATTTTGCGGTTGAAAAATACAGCGAATACGCTTTCTCCTTTTGGGTAAAGGGTGAAAAGCTTGATGAGCAGGTGCTTGGATGGCAGATCCACCTTAACTGGGAATCAGGCACAAGGGATTATACCGATATTAACAACCCAAAGAGTACGCAGTATAAGCTTAATACCGAAACTATGGGCGAATGGACTCGCTATAGCTATATTATTCAGACGGGCAGCAAGGAACATATTTCATTTCAGATAATTGATAACGGCGGTACAATGTGGTTTGACAACTTTGTGCTGTTTGAAACCACTGACACAAAGCCTATGGGCGCGGCGGTTATTTCGCTGGATAATAACGCCTATGTAGCCGATCCCGACGATAATATGATAGCAAACGGAGACCTTTCAAACGCTGATCTTACTTCTAATTTCGGTACCTTTGCAGCCGATACGGGTATCACATACGGTAATGACGCTATATACGGCTTCGGCGGCAAGGGCGGATATTTAGAGTATAACGGCAGCGATACTACGAACGGCGCTTACAAAATGGCGCTTTCGGGACTTTCAAAAAATACAAATTATACCCTTACCTTTAAGTATAATACTATAACTGCGGGTGACGGCACCCTAAAAGTAGGTATTGCCGCTGATAGCACGGGTACCGCCGTCCCGAATACCGATATGGGTAACCCTGAAAACGGAATGCGCGTTATCGGAAAATCGGGCGGATGGAATCATCTTTCGGTCACCTTTTGTACTAATACCGCAGACGAGGTTTGGCTGTATATTGTATCTGACGGTAACGCAGGAAGGGTTATACTTGATGATTTCGCCTTCTATCTCGAGAAAAACGGCGTTGATACAATCATCGACGAAAATGTTAATATTCGTCCCGGAAAGGATTGGTACAGCGTTGGCGTAACCCCCGCCGGTTTTTCTGTAGAGGGAGGCATCACAAGCAGTAATAATCTGTTGAAAAACGCAGATTTTGAAGCAGATACCAACGCGCAGTGGAATGTTCCCACCTTTATTAACAGCGCCGCAACACTTACTGAAGAAGAAGCCTACAGCGGAAAAACAAGCCTCAAGTTTGAAGCAAAGGGCGCACGCGCCAGCAGTGTCTTCTGGGTTGATATAGAGCCTCGGAAAATGTATGTTTTTCAGGCTATGGTTAAGGCTTACGGTATAAACAGCAAGAATATCGGCGATTTGCAGTTCGGAATAATTTCTGCTCAAACGGGAAAGTTTATAAATTGCCCCGACCCACAGCAGAACAACTATACCATTATGTATGCGTATAGGAACTTTACCCAGACCGAACAGCTTAACCCCAATGCATGGGACGGTCAGTGGAATAATCGCGGTATGTATTTTAAAAATGATACCGATTCTGTTCAGACGGTAGGCATCTACATCACTGCGACCGATTCAACGGTTTATTTTGATGATATGCTGCTTACCACAGCCGATAAATTTGTATACACCTATACTGCAGAGGATGAAAAAAGGGAAACTGTTTTGTACGGCACACAGGTTGAAAATACCATCTGCTCCGATAGAGATAACCTTGTTAAAAACGGTATGTGCGACAGCGACGCCGCTTGGAAAAATATTCGCAATTACGGAAAATTTGTAACAGTTAATACTAAGCTTAAGCGCCTTTGCTATGTCGGTACGGGTCATTACGCAAACTATATCAGATGGTTTGATGTAAAGCCCGATACTGTATATACCTTTTCAGTATACTGCAAGGGTGAGGAAAAGGGAAATATGTCCTTCGGTATTTGCGATAACAACAGCAAAGGCTATAAAAATATCGGCGGTCAGCAGGGCAAATGGGTGCCTACATATGACGGTGTCTGGTATCAGTATTCTATTCAGTTTGATACGGGCAACTACACAAAGGTAGGCTTTTATATCTGTGACGGCGGCGGTGTTGCCGATTTTGCTAAGATTCGTTTGTTCGAATCCGAAAAGGGAACCCCGTTTGTGGAAAGCGATATTCCGCCCGGCGGCAGGGTTATAGAATCCCCGGAAACAACACCGGATAATAAGACTGACAACACCGTTATCACCGCGGCAGAAGAAGATGATGACGGTGATGATAACGGTAAAAAGACGGTAATCTCCAATCAAAGAACCCTTAAAAAAAGGAAGATAATTGTTCAGAATAATCTTTGGTGGATAATTCTTATCGTTGTGGCTGTAGTGGTTGTTGCTGCGGCAGTTATACTTATCATTGTGCTTAAAAAGCGCAAGCGTAAAAAACAATCTATAGCATAGTAAGAAAGGCCTTATCCGTCTTGCGCGGATAAGGCTAATGCCCAAAAAATATTAAGTGGGAGAGAAAAATGGAAAAAATCAGATTTGGCGCAAATTATATTCCTTCTAAAAACTGGCTTCATTGCTGGATAAATTGGGATCCCGTTTCTGTTGAGGAAGACCTTATTGCCGCAAAGGAGCTTGGTGTTGACCATATACGCGCACACCTTTTATGGCCTTATTTTCAGCTTGATGCGGGCGTTATGAACACAAAGGCGCTTGAACATTTAGAGGAGTTCAGGGGAATATGCGAAAAGGTAAAAATGGATTACTGCTTGGCCTTGCTTGACGGATTTATGAGCGGTCTGTTCTTCTGGCCTGGCTTTATAAGCCGCAGAATTCCCACTCCGCGCGGCGGCGTGGAGCTTTATACTGATGAATATATTGTAAAAGCGCAGGAGTTTTATCTTCGTAATGTGGCGGCAATTGTGGCGGACAGCCCGCAATTTATCGGCTTCGATTTAGGTAACGAGCTTTCTTGTACCTTCGGACCCGCGGTTACCACGCCTGAGGATATCAAAAACTGTGATGCCTGGGCGCAAAAAATGCTTAACCTTTGTGAGGAATTGGCGCCGAATAAGCTTCACAACAACGGCGTTGACCATCAACCTTGGTTTATACACCGCGGATTTTCAAGGAAAAATCTTGCAAATACAGGCAGCATTACTCCGCTTCATACATATATCCGTTTTACCGAAGCGCTTGGAAAATTTGGCAGAATGAGCACCGAAAGTCTGCATCTGGCGCCTTTTATGTCAGAACTTGCAAGAGCATATTCCGACGATTTAAACCGTCCGCTGTGGATTCAGGAATTCGGCACCGCTTCGGATGTTTGGGATGATGAAATGGCAGAGTTTGTTGAAAAATCAATACATAATATGTATACTACGGAAAATCTTTGGGGCATTACCTGGTGGTGCACCAACAATATTGCAAATAATTACAGCTCTTACGATAAGATTGAGTATTCATTAGGTCTTCTTGATGTAAATAACAAGCCGATGCCTGCGGGTAATCTGTTTAAGAAAATAGTTGACGATTATAATAAAAATCCTGTAGCGCCTGTAAAGCGCAGCAGCGCGATGGTGCTTAAACTTCAGGACGAAGAGTGCCGCGATTACCGTACCCTTGTTGATTTGCAATGGGAAAACGGGCGCAAGTACGCCGAATATGTTAATCAGGGGATTTATCCCGCTATTATACTTCCCGAAAAGGTCAACGATACCGCGTATCTTAAGGCACGCGGTATTACAGAAATACTAAAGTAGTAAGGAATTAGAGCAATGACAGAATTTTCATTATGCTTAAACGGCACGTGGAAATGTGCCTATATCGGTCATAACGAGCAATTAAATAAAAAGCTTGCTATACACAGTGCCGAAGATGTTGCCGCGGCCGGTCTTGAGGTTATTGACGCAACCGTTCCGGGCAATTTTGAATTAGATTTATATAACTCCGGGAAGATTGATGACCCTTATTTTGCAGATAATGTGTATTCTATTCAGGATTTCGAAAATCAGCACGTTTTCTATTGGAGAAGCTTTGAATATTGCGGTGACGCAACAAAAGAAAATGTAATTATCTTTGAAGGTATTGATACCTTTGCCGAAATTTACATTAATGGTCAGCTTATCGGCAAAACCGATAGTATGCTTATTGAGCACAAATTTGAGATTGCTGATATACTGCTCCGGGGTAAGAATGATATATTTGTTCACATTCTGCCGGCAGCTGTTGTAGAGCGTAAATATCAAAATCCTGTCGGTTCTAATCATATGAAATACAATGCCGGCTCAATGTACGTCCGCAAGGCGCCGCATATGTACGGATGGGATATTATGCCGAGAATATTATCGGCAGGAATCTGGCGGGACGTTGGCATACAGCAGCTGCAGCCGGACCGTATTGATGAGGTGTATATCACCACAAATAATGTTAATATGGCAAACGGCAATGCAAGCGTTACTGTGGCTTTCAACCTTACTCTTTCTGATGACCTTTACCGTGATTACGAGGTTTGCGTTAAGGGTGTTTGCGGTGATAGCTCCTTTGAAGGCTCCACCCGAATTTTCAATAACTCGGGCGAGATAAGACTTTATCCGCAAAACTGTAAATCCTGGTGGCCAAAGGGATTGGGCGAACCTAATATGTATGATGTTACGGTTTCGCTTATCTACAAGGGCAAAGAAGTAGCTCAGAAGCAGCTTCGCTACGGTATCCGCCAGATAAAGCTTATAAATACGGGTATCACCGACTGTGAGGGTAGCGGTGATTTTCGGTTTAATGTTAATTGGAAGGATGTATTTGTTTTGGGAACTAATTGGGTGCCCGCTGACGCCTTCCATTCAAACGATGTAAACCGCCTGCCCCGTATGCTTGAGCTTCTTGATGATGTTGGCTGTAATATGGTTCGCTGTTGGGGCGGAAATGTGTATGAAAACGATATGTTTTACGATTTCTGCGACAGCCACGGAATTATGATATGGCAGGATTTCTCTATGGCATGCGCCATCTATCCTATGGACAGTACATTTATTGATATTATGCGCCGTGAGATAACGTCGGTTGTAAAGCGGCTTCGCAATCATAGCTGTATAGCGCTTTGGGCAGGGGATAACGAGTGTGATCTTTCAATCGCAGGCGGTTGGCAAGGCATAAGGCGTAATCCCAACGAGGTAAATATTATTACCCGCAAGGTTATTCCCGAGGTGCTTTCAATGCACGATTATATAAGACCGTATCTGCCGTCATCTCCGTATGTAAGCGATGAAGCATACGAGAAGGGTATAAAATACATTACGGAGGAGCATCTTTGGGGACCGCGCGATTATTTCCGCAGCAATTACTATAACAATTCGCTTTGCCACTTTGTAAGCGAAATAGGCTACCACGGTATGGTATCGCCCGACTCTGTAAAGAAGTTTATTTCGGCAGATAAAATCTGGCCTTATAAGGATAATCAGGAGTGGCTGGCGCACGCTACCACAAGCGAGCGCGGCGCCAATGTTCCGTATTCTTTCAGAATTGAGCTTATGACAAAGCAGATTCGTGAGCTTTTCGGAACCGTGCCCGATAATTATGAAGATTTTGCCCTTGCAAGTCAGATTTCTCAGGCAGAAGCTAAAAAGCATTTTATCGAGCTTTTTCGTGGTCAGAAATGGCGCAGAACGGGTATTATATGGTGGAATCTAATTGACGGCTGGCCGCAGTTTTCAGATGCTGTTGTAGATTACTACTTCACCAAAAAGCTTGCCTATAGCTACATAAAAACTGCTCAGCAGCCTCTGCTGCTTATGTTTGGCACACCGAGCAGCTGGCGCTTACCTCTTATTGCCTCTAATAATTCTTCAAGGGATTTGGAAATCGAGTATCAGGTTACCGACCTGAAAACCGATAAGGTTGTTAAAAAGTGGCATACTGCGGTAGAACCCGATAGCAGTTGTGAAATAGACAGTCTTGATTATTCAAAGAGTATAAAAACCGTTTACCTCATTGAATGGAGCGTTGACGGTAAGCATTATAAAAATCATTATCTTTGCGGAGAACCCTCTTTTGATTTTGACGAGTATGTTGCTCTTATAAAAAAAGCGGGCTTGCTTTGCACGGAGGGATTTGGCTTTTAAGGAGATTAGCGTGAAAAATCACGCTAATCACAATATAGGGACGGCGTTCCGCTCGCCTTTTATTGAATAAAAGGCAACCGCGAAACATGCCGGTATAATCTCCATTCGCCGCTAAAGGAGATTTCATAACCTATTTGCGCTGACGCTTTAGCGGCAGAATGGAGATTAATATGCGTTATGATGTAGTAGTAGCAGGCGGTGGACTTTCAGGCGTTACAGCTGCAATTTCCGCCGCCCGCGGCGGTGCGAAGGTTTGTCTTGTTGAGCAAACGCTCACTTTAGGCGGACTGGGCACCTCGGGTATGATGACAGTAATAATTTCACCTAAAAAGTTCTTTGGAGGCACGGGCAGAGAAATACTTGACCGCCTGTACGGTGAAGACGCCCTCGGCTACGGAAAAGGAAAGGACGATTATTCCTTTGTTCCTTTTCAGAATGAGGCAATGAAACGCCTGCTTGACAGTATGATTTCAGAAGAAGCTAATATCGACTTATTGCTTTATAGCAAGATAATCGGTGCGAAATGTGAAAACGGCGGGGTAAAAAGCATAACTGTTTCCGCTTACGAAGGTATTTTTGAGGTGGAAGCCGATGTATTTATTGACGCCACCGGAGACGGTGCGCTTGCCGTGCTTTGCGGCGAGGATTATGAATACGGCGACGGCAACGAAAATATTCAGGCGCCTACTCTCCCGTCGTATTATGTAAATGTTGATTACACGAAATATTATAATTTTTTAAAGGAGAATAATTACGATTTTATCGGAACCGTAAAGGGTCTTGTAGAAAAGGCTGTAGACGAGGGGGTGCTGTCTGATGTGGATTATCATCACCCCGGAGAAAACCGCATTACCGCTGACATTGCCTCTATGAATGTAGGACATCTGTACGGTATGCCGCTTAAAAGCTCTAAAGATTTTACGGCGGCTATGATTGCAGGCAGAAGACTGGTAAGGGAATATTACGAATTTTATAAAAAGTATATCCCGGGCTTTGAAAACTCAGTCTGTGTGGCTACGGGCAGTCTTTTGGGAGTGCGTGAAACCCGCAGAATTAAGGGTAAGTATATGATTTCCTATGCCGATAAGTGCGAATACCGAAAATTTCCCGATGCCGTTATGCGCTTTGAGGGCGGCCCGTCTTATGACCTTCATGCCTCAAGCGGATCTAAGGATGATTACGAAAAATATTTTAGTAAATACACAGCGGAAAATATCCGTGAAAACGATTATGCTACTATTCCGTTTTCATCGTTTTGCGCTGCAAAAAACAACAACCTTATGGTTGTCGGGCGTTGCTTCAGCTCCGACCGCTTTGTAAACGCGCAGAATAGGGTTATGGGCTATTGCGCTATGATGGGCGATGTTGCGGGTGCTGCAGCGGCGCTTTCAAATAAAAATAAAGTTAGATTATGTGAAATTTCAATATATGAGTTACAGAAAAAACTTCAACATATGGGAATATTAAATGTTTGAATGTAACTGACAGGAGGGCAATTTACTATGAGCGGTATTGTTTTAACAGAAGAAATGAAAAAAAGGTCATTGTTGTCAATGGGTGATGACGCGAGACTTTGTAGGCTTTTTGATAAGCTAAGGCTGGGAGAAGAGGTTACCTATGCGGCTATAGGCGGGTCGATAACGCTTGGTTGTAATGCCGATGTAAGGGAACATTCATATTCTTATCTGCTGTATGAATGATTAAAGAATAATTTTTCAAACGCAAAAATAAACTACATAAACGCCGGTATCGGCGCTACCGGCTCCGTAATAGGCGTGCACAGATTACACCGTGATGTTTTATCGAAAAAGCCCGATTTCGTAACTGTTGAATTTTCTGTAAATGATCCTGTTGATGACGAAGTAAAATGTGCATACGACAATTTAGTTCATAGCACCTTGAATTCCGAAAAGCTGCCTGCGGTATTATTAATTTCAATGGTAAATAAATCAGGTTTTTCTGCTCAAGATTTACATCAGCTTATCGGCGATTTTTATCATCTGCCGATTATTAGTTACAGAAATTGCGTCTGGCCTGAAATAGAATCCGGAAGATTATTGTGGGAGACTTTTTCAAACGATAATGTCCACCCTAATAATGAGGCACATAGTTTGATTTCAACCTTAATTACCGATTATCTGAATGTCATTATGAATAAAAAAAGTAATACAGAAATTACCGTTAGCCCCGTTAATTCCTATTTAACCGACGATAGATATAAAAATGCTCAAATCTTATATGCAGGCGAATGCGAGCCGAAAAGTTTAGGATGTTTTGAACGCCAACCGGTAAGCCTTTGTAAAATGCCGTTTTGTTGGTACGCTGATTCTAATGGAGAACCCCTTGTTTTTGATTTAAAAAATTGCAGAGGGATTTCGGTTGCATTCGAGAGAACCAATAGTACGCATGGCGGAAAAATGACGGTTGACGCGAACGGGAAAACAACGGTTATAGATACAGACTTTCCGAACGGTTGGGGGACTTGCTGTAATTATTCTATCGCTTTTGAAAGTGAAGTGCCCCAAGATGTTATTGTAAAAATAACTCCGTTGTTAGAAACAGACAAAGAAATCAGAGTAGTGGCTATAATGAAGTATTAGAAATGGAGTGCTATCTATGAAAAATTCATTTTATCCTACACCGATAATAAAAGGCGAGGGAACCGATCCGAAGGTAATAAAGACAGAAGACGGTTATTATTGTATTGTGTCGGCTATAATCTATTTTCCTACTGTATGTGTTTATCATTCAAAGGATTTAATACATTGGAAACATGTCGGAAATGTTATAGAAGATGAAGAATGGTGCCGTAAAATGAATTATGACGATGTTGATGACCCGTTCGGATTTTGGGCATGCGGTTTCTTTCAGTATAAGGGCAGATATTATTGTTTTGTTGACTATGCGAGAGAGGCCGGGAAATATAGCGGTGATATTACAGTTGACGGCGTATCGATTTTTCTTTCGGGTTCTGATTCCCCGTGCGGTCCTTATTCAGAGCCAAAACATCTGATTACAACTGCTAACGGTATTGATCCTTCATTTTTTGAGGATGATAACGGAGATTGTTATTTAATCATTAAAGGCAATGATTTAAAAAATAATTCAACTGTTGCATACCCCATAGATATAGAAAACAGCAAAATAACAGGCGAAGGCTTTAACATTTGGTCTGGAACAGGCGGATCAACTCCGGAAGGCTCGTTCGTATTCAAACATAATGGATACTATTATCAAAGTCTTTCGGAAGGCGGCTGCGGCGGCCCCCAACACAGAACTACAATGGCAAGATCATTGTCATTCAAAGGTCCGTGGGAGCCCTCTCCGTATAACCCTATTATTTTTCAAGATGATCTAACCGCCCCTGTTCAACGCTGCGGGGGAGCTACATTTACCTATACTCCTGACGGAAGATGGTGGGCAGTTCATATTGGTGCAAGACCGATTGCTTTGGAAAGCGGATATTCGGTAACTCCTTTGGGCAGGGAGGTAATGCTGTCGCCAATGAAATGGACAGACGACGGATGGCTTGTGTTTGATGATGAATACAATAAACTGCCTTGTCTTGAAGAATGCTTGATTTCAAGTGAAAAATCCGATGATTTTTCCAATGGCAAAATGCATTCGGATTGGTATTTTGTTCGTATTCCAAACAAAGAATTATTTGAATGTACAAAGAATAATTTGCGTATTTACTCAGATGGAATTGATTTTAATACTAAAGAAAATAAAAGCAGATGTTTTATTCATCTAAGTGATTTTTATGTGAATATTGTTTCAAAATTCCAACCGCATTTTTCAGATAAAAAGGGAAGCGCAGGCATTACATATTTTTATAATTACAGACATTATGTGAATATTTCATTGGATGGAGATAATACAATCAGGATCCGTTCTTGCAAACACGGAGAGGAAACTATACTTTATTCTATACCATACGAACGTGAATCGGTTATATTATCGGTGGTGCTTGATCATGGTATGATAAGGTTTTCTTATAAATTTGATGAGGAATCAGAAGAAATTGTTTGCGAAAAAAGTTTTCGTGCCACTCATGTAAGCGACGAGGGATCTTCGGCAGATCCGATCGGTTGTTGCGGATACAACTTCGCCGGCGTCGGTATTTTTGTTACGGGGAAAGGGAACTACTGTGACTTCTCAAATTTTAAATATTTGAATGATTTTTAATGACTTCAAAGGAAAGATTATTAATGTACAAGAGATTATCAGAGAAAATGGAAACCGATGTTTTGGTTATCGGTCTGGGACTTGCCGGAGTTTGTGCAGCAGTTACGGCGGCGAGACAGGGTTGTTCGGTGATAGCGCTGGAAAGATTTCGCACGCTCGGCGGTAACGGAGGTCCTGATGTCGGGGTTCACCCTTCGGGCGCGCACCGTTTTCATCCCTACGCCGCGGAAACCGGAGTCATAGAAGAAATGATTGAAGAGGCCGCCTGGAAAAGAGCGAAAACTCTTACATATGACCATCATTATAATATTTCTCAGTTATGGGACGGTATTTTGTGCGAGACAATGGAAAAAGCGGGTGTGCAGGTACTGCGCTGTCATTATGCTAAGGAACCCGTAGTAGAAAACGGAAAAATCACAAAGGTTATTGTTGAGGATATTGCTACTTATCATACCAGAGAAATATTTGTAAATGTTGCTGTTATCGATTCCTCGGGAGACGGAAATGTGTCCGCTTCAGCGGGCGCGGAGTTTTGCGTTGGCAGAGAAGCAAAGTCCACCTACGGTGAACGCTCCGCTCCCGAAAAAGCGGACAATATCACTCTGGGAACAAGTATTGTGGGCTATGTGAGAAGATCCGATAAGCCCGTTGAATTTATTCCGCCCGACGGGACCCCGCCTTACCATCCGGGCTATGAGCATTCGGCTACCCGCCTGTCGCCTGTCGGCGAAGCGATTTTGGTTTATCCTACCGAAACGGGCGGGGAAAACTCATCTGATACCATAGAGGATGACCATGAGATTTATAAAACATTATTAGACCAGCTTTATGCCTGGTGGGATCGCGGAAAGAAAGAATTTCCTGAAAACGAAAACTGGGAGCTTGTTTGGGTAAGCCCTCGTACCGCCAAGAGAGAAAGCCGACGCTTTATCGGGGGATATACTCTAACACAAAACGATGTGGAGCAAGGAAGAATATTTTCGGACGCTATTGGATTCGGAGGCTTTGCTGAGGATTTGCATTATCCGCGTCCCGAAAATGATAAGTATATTGAAATAAAGTACATAGCTATTCCGCCGATATATACTATTCCTTACCGTTGTGTTTATTCAAAAGATATTAATAATTTGTTTTTCGCTTCTCGTCTTTGCAGTGTCAGCCACCTGGCTCACGGAACCGTTCGTTTACAGAGGACTCTTTCCACAATCGGTATGGCGGTAGGTACGGCGGCGGGGCTTTGTAAAAAATATGCTTGTCAGCCGCGCGATATCTATAATGAGCATATGTCTGAGCTTCAGCAAATTTTACTTAAAGAGGATATAACAATACCGGGAATCGCTAATCAGGATGATGATGACCTTGCGCGTACCGCTGAAATTACTGCGGATAGCTTTGTTCCGTTCGGAGTTCCCGAAACAGAGGATTTCTTGCCTCTTGACAGGGTCAGAGGTGTTATGCTTTGGGATTGGAAGGAAAGGCTTGACAGCTTTTTCTGTTATCTAAAAAATGAAAGCAATAATGCTGTGATATTAACCGCTGTCCTGCGTTTGTTTTCGCCTAAAGTAAAATATAAAGAAAACAATCAGAATAAAAAGTTTAAATATTTTAACAAACATAATCACATGGAGTGGGGTGTGGATGATACCCGAGGATGCTTTGAAATTGTTAAGCAGGTTGAGTTTACATTGCCTGCCGGATTTAAGGGTTGGCATAATGTGCGGTTTGATACAGAATTAGTCCAAAAAGATCCTTATAATGACGATGTTCGTTATATGGTTGAGATTTCAGCGGCGGACGGCGTCTTTTGGAGCGTCAGCAATAAATCTTATGATTTTTGCCGCCGCGCGGAGTGGCAGGAGGGTCAAAACGATTATATAACTTATTATGACGGTCACAGCTTTAATATTTCTCCGCAACCGCTGTACGGCGAACCTCAGAATATTATTGACGGAGTAAGCCGCCGTTGGTCTACCAATCCGGTACATATGTGGATTGCCGCTGAAAAAGGTCCTCAGAGTATTATTCTTAATTGGAAAAAACCTGTGAAGGTAAATCATCTAAGCATTACATTTGATTCACTTTCAAGAACCTTTCATAAAATGCCGCTTGACTGTGAGGAACGTGTTTCGGGATTGCTCGCAAAGCACTATACGGTTGAAGCGAATGTCGCAGGAGAGTGGAAAAAGGTATATGAAAAAAATGATAATTATCATAGGTTTAATAAGATAGATATAAAGACAGTAGAAACCGATAAATTGAGAGTAACTGTTTTGGAAAGCTGGGGCAAAGGCAACGCACGGATATATGAAATTCGCGCTTATAATAAGAATTGTAAATAAGGTGAGAATTTATATGATAACATCGAAAATCGATCTTTGCAGTAATTGGCAGCTTGCGGTACTTTCACACGGAGAGCATAAGGATTATATTTCTGCGAAGGAGCTTTTGCGCGACGGTGTGGAGATTATGCCTGCAACAGTACCCGGTACAGTTGAGCTTGATTTAGAAAAAGCAGGCAAGATAAGGGATCTCTTTTTTGGCCGAAATCCTGATAAGATACGACGTTATACCGAAAGACTTCACTGTTATTATTTTAAAACCTTTACTGCAGACAGGATAAGCAATGCGCCGCGTCTGGTGTTTGAAGGACTTGATTGTTACGCTGATATATATGTAAACGGCAATCTCGCGGCAAACGTTGATAATATGCTTATAGAACACACTGTAGATATATCAAACACCATTCGCTTAGGTGAAAATGAGATATTTGTTCATATTAAACCTACTATTATAGAGGCTCAAAAATATGAATATCCATTTATGGTAACAGCAGGCAAGTCAGCGTATGAACAACTGTATGTGCGCAAGCCGGCTCATATGTTTGGTTGGGACAGTATGCCGCGTTATTTATCAGCAGGTCTATGGCGACCCGTATCGCTTCAGTATACTGAGCAAGAGGAAGGTATAGAAGAGTATTATCTTTGTACCGCAAAGGCGGATGGGCAACAGGCCATCTTTGAATTTTTTTATAAAACTAAATGCGATATTGTGGGTGATGTGCGCATAAGGCTTGAGGGTAAATGTAATGAAAGCGTCTTCAAAGAAGAATTTAAAATCATTTTCCCTTACGGCAGAAGAAAGTTGGTTTTTAATAACCCTTTATTGTGGTGGCCTAATAATTTTGGTAAACCTTACCGCTATGACTGGAAAATTTCACTTCTTAAAGATGGAGAGGTTATAGAAAGTATTAGTTTTAAGCAAGGTATCGCCTCAATAAAACTTGATTATGACCCGATTTTAAATTTGAAAAATAACGAGGGTAAATTCAATTTTGTTGTCAACGGCCAACCGATTTTCATAAAGGGCATAAATTGGGTGGGCTCATATCCTTTCCATAGCGAGGATGTAAAGCGTATACCGCGCGCTTTAGAGCTTGCAGAGCAGTTGAATATAAATATGATTCGTTGCTGGGGCGGTAATGTTTATGAAAACGACCTCTTTTACGAATTGTGTGAAGAAAAAGGCATAATGGTCTGGCAAGATTTCGCTTTTGCTTGCGGTAAGCACCCCATAGATAGTGAATTTTGCGCGCGTGTGCGCGAGGAGGCTACTCAGGTTGTAAAGCGCCTGCGCCACTTTGCTTGTTTGGCTTTATGGTCGGGAGATAACGAAGGCGATTTCAGATGGAATGTTTGGGAATCAATTTCCATGGACCCCAATATCGGTAATATAACGCGTACTGTTTTGCCGGAGGTTGTTATGCAGCATGATAGCGCCAGAACCTATCTGCCATCCTCACCCTACCTTAGTCCCGAATATGTAAATCGTAAAGCTGGCGAAGGTAAAACTTTGCTTGAAGACCATTTCTATTTTTATTGGGGAGATATTTACTATAAGCAGGAGAGGCATAGTCGCTTTGCAAGCGAATGTGGGTCTATGTGCCTGCCCTCGCCCGAAAGTATGGAAAAATATATCAGTCCTGATAAGTTGTTTACAGGTACAAAATTTAACGATGAATGGGTAATGCACTGTACACAGCCTATACCGGAGCTTGAAGAAGGTATATTTAGAACGGAAACAATTCAGAAGCTGATAGAGCTATTGTTTGAGGGCGAAGTAATAAGCCTGTCCGACTATGTGATTAAAAGTCAGATTGTATCCACCGAATCGGCTAAATATGCTTTTGAACAGTACCGTTCGCAAAAGTGGGAGAAAACGGGGATGCTTCTGTGGGTGCTTATGGATATGTGGCCGCAATCTTCTGAGGCGCTGATTGACCATTATTACGATAAAAAGCTATCGTATTACGGTATACAGACCTGCTATAGCAATGTTTGCCTTATGATGCGGGATAGCTTTGATAAAAATTATCATCCGCTTATCGCCGCGAACGATACGCTTAATGATGTGAATATACGTTACAAGGTAACCGATTGCTTCACAAAGACAGTTTTGGCGAGCGGCGAAGCAAAAATAGAAGCCAATTCCAATAAACAACTCGCGATTATTCCCGAATCTCAGGAAACCCGATATATTCTTATTGAATGGAAAGGAGATTGCGAGGGTAAAAACCATTATCTGGACTTCACACGCGGCAAGAAAAATATTAACGTAAAAGATTATTTTGAATTTCTTGAAAATACAGGGCTTTATCAAGAATGGCTTAATAAAGCAAAGCGTTGGTCGAAGAAATATTAAAGTCGGCTATATGAAAGTGTAAGCTTAAGCTGTTATAACTAATTTCATGGCATATCGTCAGACCTGTAAGCGAATATAATATGGTGCAGGATATTGCCGCGGCAAGGGTCGTTTTCGGGTGCGGAGTACCGCCGGTTCAATTACCTTGCGATGGGGTGGCAGATAGGTTTACAACGTCAAGGTACTATCTTGAATATTGCCTCAAGGGTAAAAATCCCCTTTGCGATTATCTTATTGAAAATACCTTTAACGTAGCCGAATCCAATGTCGCCGGAAAGCTGTGAACGAGGGCAATTTGTGATATAACATCAGTTGTGTGGCTTATTAACTACAAGAATAAAAATATATAATCTTAAGACAGACCCGTTTACGGGCAGCGAGAACAATAAGGCATAAATAAAACCCCTTGAGGGGTAGCCTGAAAAAGGAATGCAGTCGGCAAACTTTTTCGGCGCCCCTTTAGGGGTTTCGTATGTAAAACGCCCTTGAAAGGCGTTTCGGGTTGATAATCTTTTAAATAACCTTGCTTAAAAAGTCCTTTAGCCGCGGACTTTTCGGATTGTTAAATACCTCTTCAGGAGTTCCTTGCTCCATAATTATTCCTTGGTCAATAAACAGCACGCGGTCTGCAACCTCTCTCGCAAAGCCCATTTCGTGGGTTACAACCGCCATTGTCATACCGTCGTTGGCAAGCGCCTTCATAACGTCCAGCACTTCACCGACCATTTCGGGGTCGAGGGCGGAGGTAGGCTCGTCAAAAAGCATTACATCGGGCTGCATACAAAGCGCGCGGACTATCGCAACCCTCTGCTTTTGTCCGCCTGAAAGCTGTGAGGGGTAGGCGTTCGCTCTGTCCTTAAGTCCTACGCGCTCAAGCAGGGAAAGGGCGCGTTCCTCAGCTTCAGCTTTGGTGGCTTTCTTAAGCTTTACAGGAGCGATTGTCATATTTTTAAGCACCGTCATATTTGGGAAAAGGTTGAACTGCTGGAAAACCATTCCCATTTTTTGGCGGTGTATATTTATGTTCACCTTTGGGTCGGTAATATCCGTTCCCTCAAAGTAAATATGTCCGCCTGTCGGCTCTTCAAGGAGATTTAGGGTACGCAGAAAGGTGGATTTTCCCGAGCCCGACGGTCCGATTATAACTACAACCTCGCCCTTTTTAATCTCGGTATTAATACCCTTTAAAACCTCAATTTTCCCAAAGGATTTTTGCAGGTTTTCGGTTTTGATAAGCACCTCGTTAGTGGTCACTGGTACGCAGCCTCCTTTCAAGCTTTCCTACAAGCCATGTTAAAATCATAACTATTATCAGATAAATAGCCGCCACGGTGATAAGGGGCAGGAAATAGGAATATGTTCGCCCGGCAATCGAATTGCCTGCCTTTGTAAGGTCCACAACGCCGACATAGCCCGCGACCGAGGTTTCCTTTAAAAGTGCGATAAACTCATTGCAGAGGGTAGGGAGGACGGTTTTGAACATCTGGGGAATAACAATATGTATCATAGTCTGAATGTAGTTTAGACCCAAACTGCGCCCGGCTTCAAACTGCCCGTTATCCACAGCCATAATCCCGCCGCGGAAGATTTCCGCAACATATGCGCCCGAATTTATACCGAATGCGAAAATGCCTATCGGCACGCCGTCTCTTACCGAGACAAAAATCAGGAAATATGAAATCATAAGCTGAACTACAACAGGCGTTCCTCTGATAACCGTTAAATAAATTTTGCAAACAGCGTTTAAAAACGTCAGAATAAAATATCCTATGCTCCTGTGCTGACGCATTTTGTCGCGGTTTTTATCGTATGTAGAGCGCACGGCGGCGACAATTATACCGATCGCGATACCTATAAGCAACGCGCCGAAGGTAATCTTTAGTGTGTTTACAAATCCTGTTATCAGCTGTTCATAGCGGTTTCCCTCGATAAAAACAAACCTGAATTCATCCGCAAGGGAGTTAAACCATCCCGAAACAACGTTAATTATGCTTGCCAATGCATAAACTCCTCTCTATAATAGGCTGACGTGAGTTCACTCACGTCAGCCTAAAAAACAGGGCGGTTGCAAAACCGCCCCTAATCATTTTAATTAGTCAGCCTTGATGTATTTGTCAACAACCTTTTTAACTGAACCGTCTTCAATAAGCTCCTTGAGAGCATTGTTTACCTTTTCCTGAAGCTCGGTGTTTTCCTTGGCAAAGCAGATTGCGTAATCCTCGGTTACATATTCGGTGTCAAGAATCTTAAGACCCTCGTTTGCGGCAACATATGCCTTAGCAGGCTCGTTATCAATGATAACGCAGTCAACTTTTTCGCCCTTTAATGCCTCAACCGCAAGCGCGCCGTTCTGATAACCCGTTACATTTTCCTCTCCGTAGCCGCCGTTTTCAGGCTTGTCGGAAGCGTAAATATAACCCGTTGTACCCTGCTGAGCGCCGATTTTTTTGCCGTTTAAGTCGTCGATTGATTTAATATCGCTGTCTTCCTTAACAATTACAACCTGGACGCCTGTGGCGTAGGAATCGGAGAAATTAACCTTTTCCTTTCTTTCGTCGGTAACGGTCATACCAGCCATACCCATATCGTACTTGCCTGACTGAACGCCCGGAATGATGGAGTCGAAATCAACGTCTGCAATTTCAAGCTCAAGGTTTAATTTATCGGCGATGAGCTGAGCTACCTCTGCGTCGATACCTACGATTTTATCGCCTTCCTTGTACTCGTAAGGCGGGAACTCTGCGTTAGTAGCCATAATAAGCTTGCCCTCTTTAGCAGTCATTGACTTACTTCCGCAACCGCAGCAGATAAGAGCGATAGCCAAAGCGGCTAAAACGCTGATGATTTTTGAAATTTTTTTCATTGTGAAAATCCCCTTTAAAGTATTTTAAAATCTATTAGGGATTATATCACCGAGAAGCAGACTTGTCAACACTTTTTTGCATATTTATGATAATTTTTTGAATATTTTTCAATTTTGTGCATATTTAGTGCTGAAAAAAACTGCTTACTTATGCAAAATAAATAATTATGCAAAACATCGGATTTAATGAATAATTATTCATCAAAAAATACTGTGAACGTTTACTCTGGTATCCTCCTTTACCTGATGAAGGAGCATTTTAAGGGTCTCGATATGCTCATAGAAGAGTATTTCCTCCTTGGTTTTGCTGTAAAGTAAAAGCGACGAGATCTCAAGCTCAATATCGTCAATTCGGTCGTGATTCATAAAAAACGAGAGGACTTTTTCTTTTTCGTCCCATAAACTGCTCAGCTCATCGGCATATTTATACGCATCGCCGTCATTGTATGCTTCTTCACAGCGGAGTATTAATTTTTTTGTTTCGTCGCAGGTTTTTGTGATATACATAAGGCTCGAAACGTATGCCGTGATCACCGCCGCCAGCAGTATTCCCGCCGCTATAAGTCTTTTCATTGCTTATCCCTCATTTTTATAAGGCTGAAATTTCCGTATCTGTCCATAGTCATTAAAAAGACCTGCTTTACCTCAACGTTATTCGCGGCGACCTTTTCTTTAATCTTCGCTTCGTCGGTTTCAAGGGCGTAGAGCGATTCTTTTATTATTTTACCGTCGCTGATAACGGGGAGAGGCAGGGCGGCTTTGTCCTTTTTAAGGTCAATATCGCCCGCCGTCACGGTCTGCTCTGAAGATTTTAAAAGCACGCTTAAATTTCCGTTTACCTCAAGCACGGCGAATGCAACTGTTGAAATATCAAAGACGTTTTGTCCGCGCAAAAGCTCTACTAAATCAAGAACCGTCATACGAACCTGACGCATAGCATTTTGGTCGACAACTCCGTTTTTGATTATTACAGCCGATTTTCCGTTCATAAGCTTCCTTACCGTCATACTTTTCATTGCAAGCACCGATACGATTATTTCCAAAATCACCAGCATAAATATTGCTACTACGCCGTCCAATATGGGCTGTGAGGTGTCCTGAAGGGGAATGGCGGCTATTTCCGAGATAAGCAGGGTGACGACAAGCTCATTGGGCTGCATTTCGCCTACCTGCCTTTTTCCCATAAGTCTTATTCCCAAGGTTACAAAAATATATAGTATAACCGTGCGTGTTATTGTAATAATCATTATATCACCGCACATATTATTTACGATCTATGCGTTTTTTATTTAAAAAAGTTGTTTTTATTGACAAAACGTATCTGCGGTAATACAATTAAAGTAAAAATACAGTGGGGTGATATGGTGAATATACTGCATTTAAAATATGCCGTTGAGATAGCTAATACAAAGTCTATAAGCCGTGCGGCGGAAAATCTTTATATGGGACAGCCGAATTTGTCAAGAGCCATTAAAGAACTCGAGGAAAATCTCAATATTACTATTTTCAACCGTACGTCAAAGGGGATTACAATAACTCCGGAGGGGGAGGAGTTTTTACAGTATGCAAAGAGTATAGTCAATCAGGTTGACGAGGTAGAGGAAATGTATAAAAACGGGCGCAAGCCGAAACAGTCCTTTTCGGTATGCGCACCGAGGGCAAGCTACATATCCTATGCCTTCGCCGAATTTGCAAAGAGCATTAAAACAGATGTACCCGCCGATATTTTTTATAAAGAAACAAATTCCTCCCGTACAATCAATAACGTAGTAAAAGGGGAGTACAATCTGGGTATTGTGCGGTTTCAGACCACCTTTGAGCGTTATTTTAAATCTATGTTTGAGGAAAAGCATTTAAACGCCGAGATTATTACCGATTTTAAGTATGTTTTGCTTATGTCGAAAAATCATCCTCTTGCCGAAAAGAAAGAAATTTACTGCAAGGATTTAGCGCCTTATATCGAAATAACCCACGCCGACCCATATGTTCCGTCTCTCCCGCTTATCGACGTTAAAAAGGAAGAGCTTTCAAAGTATGTGAACAAGCATATTTTTGTTTTCGAGCGCGGAAGTCAGTTTGAGATTTTACAGGAGGTAAACTCCGCGTTTATGTGGGTTTCTCCCGTTCCCGAAGATTTATACGCAAAATACGGGCTTGTTTCAAGAAATTGTATCGATAACGAAAAGGTTTATATGGATGTGCTTATTTACAGAAACGGTTATAAGTTTACTGAGCTTGACAGCAACTTTATTACCGCCGTATGCGACGCGAAAAGAAAATATTTTTAATCAAATTATGATTAATTAACACCAAAACCAAACTTCTTCTAAACCTACCTCTAACCAAAACTCCTCTGAAACCAAACCTATCAATAATCAGAGCACGTTTAAAACTGCCCTACAAGCCGATATCTATTCTTAAAAATCAGGGAGAATGGACGCTTAAAGACCTGTCGGAAAAGTGTTTACTTTTGTTGCTGACCGGATACTTTTATAAAAGAAGTGCCGCGGCTACTCGTTTGAGTACCTCGGCATTTAACTTTAAATAGGCAGCAAAAAAGATGCCGCTTAAACGCGAGAAATATAGCCTTATAAAAGAAGAAGCCCCGATACGCGTCTGCGTACCGAGGCACTCGGTTGGTGCCGCTGGCCGGACTTGAACCGGCACGGTATCGCTACCGAGGGATTTTAAGTCCCTTGTGTCTGCCTATTCCACCACAGCGGCATATTAGATATGATATAATATTTATTTCCTTTTGTCAAGTGTTTTTTAAAGGATTGGAATTATTATCCTTTAAAAACACTTGACGAATTTTTTTATTATAATTTTTCGAGAATTTTTTTGACCGTATGCTCGGTATCGCCGCATTTTACGGTTATATCGGCATATTTTTTATAAAGCGGGAGCCGCTCGTTATATACGGTTTCAAGCGTTTCACCCGATTTCATTGCGATACCGCGGGTGGTTATGTTATCTATTCTGCGTTTGATTTCATTAAGCGGAACATCAAGGTAGACTATAACCCCGTCACGGATAAGATTATTCATAGCGCTCTCGCTGAAAACCGCGCTGCCGCCTGTGGCAATTACGCTGTTTTTACAGTCAACTTTTGAAATAATCTCTCCCTCGGTCTTTAAAAAGGCGTCGATACCGTCATTATCAATAATTTCCTGAAGCTTTCTGCCGGTCTGCTTTTGGATTAAAAGGTCGGTGTCCACAAATTCTAAAGCCGCCGTTTTGGCAAGCACAACGCCTATAGTGCTTTTGCCCGCGCCGGGCATACCTATAAGTACAATATTACTCTTTGTCATAGTTCAGTTCTTAAGACTCTGGAGCGGGGCGGGGATTCTGCCTGCACGGTCTATGAACCTTTTAGGACTCTTGTTGAGGTTTACCTTCATAATAGGTCCTGAGCCTAAAAGTCCGCCGAAATTAAGCTCCTCGCCCGCCTTTTTGCCGATTGCGGGGATAACCCTTACAGCGGTGGTTTTGGAGTTTACCATACCGATTGCCGCCTCATCAGCGATAATTGCGGAAATCACCTCGGCGGGGGTTTCGCCGGGGATAGCTATCATATCAAGACCGACCGAGCAAACGGCGGTCATAGCCTCTAATTTTTCGAGCTGAAGGTCTCCTGAACGCGCCGCGTCAATCATACCCGCGTCCTCGGTTACGGGTATAAACGCGCCGGAAAGCCCGCCGACAGAGGAGGAAGCCATAACGCCGCCCTTCTTAACCGCGTCGTTAAGCAGTGCAAGCGCCGCGGTTGTGCCGTGAATACCGCAGGTTTCAAGTCCCATTTCCTCTAAAATATGGGCTACCGAATCGCCGACAGCGGGGGTGGGGGCAAGGGAGAGGTCAACTATACCGAAGGGAACGCCCAAACGCTTTGAAGCCTCGGTTCCCACAAGCTGACCCATACGGGTTATCTTAAAGGCGGTGCGCTTTATGGTTTCCGCAACCTGACCTAAATCCCCGTCAGGGCATTTTTTGAGCGCCGCCTGAACCACTCCCGGACCCGAAACGCCGACATGTATTACGCAATCAGGCTCGCCTACGCCGTGGAACGCACCCGCCATAAACGGGTTATCCTCAACTGCGTTGCAGAACACAACAAGCTTTGCACAGCCGATACACTCGCGGTCGGCAGTAATCTCGGCGGTCTGTCTTACAACCTCGCCCATAAGCTTTACCGCATCCATATTAATGCCCGACTTTGTAGAGCCGATGTTGACCGAAGAGCAGATGTTATCGGTAACAGACAGAGCCTCGGGGATAGAGCGGATAAGCGCCTCGTCTCCCGCCGAAAAGCCTTTATGCACAAGGGCGGAATATCCGCCGATAAAGTTTACGCCCGTTGCGTCCGCCGCGCGCTGGAGGGTCTTCGCGTACATAACGGGGTCGCCGCCGGTCGCCGCTAAAAGGGCAATAGGAGTTACCGAAATGCGCTTGTTTATAATTGGAATACCGTATTCCCGCTCAATGTCCTCGCCTGTTTTAACAAGGCTGCCCGCAAGTCGGGTGATTTTCTCATAAACCTTGTCACAGGAGCGCTTAATATCGGAATCGGCGCAATCCAAAAGGGAAATACCCATTGTGATTGTGCGTATGTCAAGATTTTCCTCGGAAATCATATTAATGGTTTCCATTATATCATTAATGTTAAGCATATCCTCTCTCCTAAATGCGGTGCATTGAATTGAAAATATCCTCGTGCATAACGCGTATGTCGAGATTGTTGTCTGTTCCGAGAGCCTTCATTTTGTCCGAAAATTCGGTAAAGGAGCAGTTAAGCCCGCCTATCTCCGTAAGCATTACCATTACAAACAAATCCTGCAAAACCGACTGGGTAATATCCACAATATTAGCGCCGCAGTCCGCACAGACCGCGCTTACCTTTGAAATAATGCCCACGGCGTCCTTGCCGATAACCGATACTACTGTTTTCATTGTTGTTTCACCCTCCGAAAATATTGTTTCAATTTTAACATACTTTTCCTATAATATCAAGCAATATCCTTTTTATTGTACTTATAAAATGCGGCGGCAATGCCGATTACCGTAAAAATAAGACCCAAAGTTAGATATTTAAGCTCAATTTTACCGCTTGAGAGTATATCAGCGCCGTCGGTATAGCCGAACGGGGTAAGGAATTTTAAAAACTCCGCCTTTTCGGTAAGATTTGCGACTATGTTAAGAAAATAGAACAGGGCGGCGGCACCGAGACCTATACCTGCCGAATTAGAGCTTATAAACGCCGAAATGCCAAAGCAAATGGCACAGGTTTCAAGCTGCATTATAAAGTATGCGAGGAAAAGAAGGAACAGCTTGTATACATCAGGCTCTTCGCCTATAATTAAAACCGAAAGGGCGGTAACCCCGGCAACCGCGAGGTTAAGTATTATAAGCTGTAAAAATGTCGCGCAAAGCTTATGTAAAACCACAGCCGTACGGCTTATCGGGTGGGTTAAAAGAAATTCGGCGGTGTGCTCCTTTTCCTCCTTTGAAAGGGCGGAAATGCCGAGCAAAGCCGCAAAGAAGGCGCCGCCGAGACCTAACACATTGCCGCATTCAACGGCAAAGAAGCCGGAAAACTCGCCGAAATTGATTTTATCCATACCGAAAGCCGTCGAAAAGCTGCCCATATTTGCAAACATTCCGCTGATTTCACTCATCTGACTGCCCATTTGCGGATAAATAAAAATACAGAGAGCAAGCATAAAGGCGATTATAGCCGTCCAAATAATAAGGCTGTTTTTGCCTGTTTTAAGCTCGTGCTTTATAAGAGTCATTTCTGCTCCTCCTTTGCGTAGTAGTGCATAAATATTTCCTCCAAATCGGGTTCTGCTATATTAATATCAGTAATCGGAAGCGTTGAAAGCGCGCTTAGGAGTACCGACGGACTTCCGCTGTATAAAAAGCTTACTGTATCTCCGTTTTGCTTTATATCCTTAACTCCGTCAAGCGCGGGCGGGGCGGATATACCCCTAAGGGTTACACGCTTTGCTTCGGTATGACCGATATTTTTAATGCTGTCGCAGATTAATATTTTGCCGTCCTTTATTACAGCGGCGGTCTTGCAGTGGTGCTGAACCTCGGAAAGAATATGCGAAGAAAGAAAAACGGTTGTGCCGTTATCGTTTAATTCCTTTAATATAGCATAGAATTCGCGCTGCATAAGCGGGTCGAGTCCGCTTGTCGGCTCGTCCAATATACAAAGCCGAGGACTGTGCTGTAACGCGCAGACAACCGATACCTTTTTACGGTTGCCGAGCGACAGCTCCTTTTTTTTTATTTGTATCAAGCTGTAAGCGCTCGCACAGGCGTTTTGCGGTCTCCGCACAGTCCTTTTTGCGAAGCGTCGCCGAAAGTCTTATAACCTCGCGCACCCGCATATCGGGGTAAAACGCCGCCTCGGAGGGCATATAGCCTACTTTGCTTAATATTTCGGTTTTGTTTTTTGTTGCATCCTTGCCGAAAATTTCCGCTTTGCCCGAGGTGGGGGAGATAAGCCCTAAAAGGGTGCGGACTGTCGTGCTCTTGCCAGCGCCGTTAGGCCCTATAAAGCCGAAAAAATCCCCCTCTTTTACTGTAAGGTCGATTCCGTCAATTCCCCTTGATTTGCCGTAATATTTTTTAAGCGATACTGTTTTTATTGAGTCCATTCCTTTGCCGCCCCTTTCACGGTAATTTAATTCATTATACTTAATACCGGATTGATAAGCAAGGCTTTTTAGGAATATTTACGGAATATTTATTCCTTATTAATGTTAAACGGAAATAGAAACCGTTTTTTGCACAAAAACAATTATTAATATTGCTCGCAAAAATACATTTTATCAAAATGTAGATATGCTATTGACAAACTACTCAATATGTAGTATTATAATACCGTACTAAAGGTCGCGTGACTGACGGATAAGCGGGTAACCGCATGGAGCGCGAGCCTAAAATGCCGACCGTCTGGGCGATTCAGCTTATTACTGGATTGCCCTTTTATATTATTAGGAGGTTTAAAATGACACACGGAAATTGGAACGGATTTAATAAAGGAGTATGGCAGGACGAAATTAATGTCCGCGATTTTATACAGCAGAACTACACCGAGTACACGGGGGACGACAGCTTTTTAAAGGGCGCTACCAAGCGCACAAAGGAGCTTATGGGGCGCGTAAATTCCCTCTTTGAGCTTGAAAGGCAGTACGGCGGCGTGCTTGATATAGATACCGAGACGGTGTCCTCTCTTACAGCTTATGCACCCGGCTATATCGATAAGGATAAGGAGCTAATTGTCGGTATGCAGACCAACCGCCCCTTAAAGCGCGGTGTAAACCCCTTCGGCGGTATCCGTATGGCGCGGCAGGCGTGCGAGGCGTACGGATATAAGCTAAGCGATAAGATTGAAAACGAGTTTAAGTACCGGACAACCCATAACGACGGTGTTTTCAGAGCCTACACCGAGGAAATGCGTTTGGCCCGCAGAAGCCATATTTTAACAGGTCTTCCCGACGCCTACGGCAGAGGAAGAATTATCGGCGATTACAGGCGGGTGGCGCTCTATGGTATAGACAGGCTCGTGGAAGAAAAGAAAAAGGACAAGGCGGCTTTAGCCGATGGCAATTTCGGAACGGACGAAATAAGACTTGACGAGGAGCTTTTCCAGCAGATTGCTTTCTTAGGTTATATGAAAGAAATGGCGGCTATGTACGGCTTTGATATAAGCGAGCCCGCAAGCAACGCTAAAGAAGCAATACAGTGGACATATTTTGCCTATCTTGCCGCTATTAAGGAGCAAAACGGCGCGGCTACGTCCTTAGGACGCGTCAGCACATTTTTTGATATTTACATTGAGCGCGATATTAAAAACGGCGTTTTAACCGAAGCCGCGGCACAGGAGCTTATTGACGATTTTGTAATGAAACTCCGCATTGCCCGCCACCTTCGCACACCTGATTACAACGAGCTTTTCGGCGGCGACCCGATGTGGATTACCGAAAGCGTCGGCGGAATGGGGGAGGACGGCAGAACCTTAGTTACCAAAAACAGCTTCCGTATTTTAAATACCCTTTATACATTGGGCTCTTCACCTGAGCCGAACCTTACGGTGCTTTGGTCAACCTCTCTGCCCGAGGGCTTTAAGAAGTTCTGCGCTAAGGTTTCCTGCGATACCGATTCCATTCAGTACGAAAACGACGACCTTATGAGACCGATTTACGGCGACGATTACGCTATCGCCTGCTGTGTTTCGGCAATGAAGGTCGGCAAGCAGATGCAGTTCTTCGGCGCGCGCTGTAATTTGGCAAAGCTTTTATTGCTTGCTATTAACGGCGGTGTCGATAACACAAGCGGAATACACATCGGCCCGCAGATGGGCGTAATGGAGGACGAGGTTCTCGATTATGATGCTGTAAAGGCAAGGCTTGATAAATATATTGAGTGGGTTGCAAAGCTTTATGTCAATACAATGAATGTCATTCACTATATGCACGATAAGTACGCCTATGAAAAATCCCAGATGGCTCTGCACGATACCGATGTTCACCGTTTTATGGCGTTCGGCGTGGCGGGACTTTCGGTAATAGCCGACTCCTTAAGTGCTATTAAATACGGCGAGGTTCGCCCGATCAGGGACGAAAACGGCTTTATTACCGAGTTTGAAACAAAGGGAGACTTCCCGAAATTCGGCAATGATGACGACCGCGTTGACCTTATCGCAAAAGAGCTTACACACCAAATGATTACCGAGCTTAGAAAAACTCCGACCTACAGGAATGCCGAGCACACGCTTTCGGTGCTTACGATTACTTCTAATGTTATGTACGGCAAGAATACCGCTGCAACGCCTGACGGCAGACCCGCAGGCGCTCCTTTCGCGCCGGGTGCCAATCCTATGCACAACCGCGAGGAAAACGGCGCGCTTGCTTCCCTTAACTCGGTTGCGAAGCTTTCTTACGACGATTGCCGCGACGGTATTTCCAATACCTTCTCTATTACACCCGACACCTTGGGAAGAACAGTAGAGGATAGGGTTAATAACCTTGTTTCTGTCCTTGACGGATACTTTGCAAAAATGGCGCATCATATCAATATTAATGTTCTCAACCGCGAAACCCTTATTGAGGCTTATAATGACCCCACGGCTTATCCCAACCTTACAATCCGCGTTTCGGGCTATGCGGTTAACTTCCATAAGCTTTCCCGTGAACAGCAGAGAGAGGTTATAACCCGCACCTTCCACGAGGCAATGTGATGAAAGAATTGATAAAAGGACGAATCAGCTCCTTTCAGACGCTCGGTACCCTTGACGGACCGGGCGTCCGCTTTGTGGTGTTTTCGCAGGGATGTCCGCTAAGATGCGTATGCTGTCACAACCCCGAAACCTGGGATAAAAACGGCGGTACGCAGTACACCGCAAAAGAGGTTGTAGAAAGGGCGGAAAGATATAAGGAGTATTTCGGAAAGGACGGCGGTATCACCGTCTCGGGCGGAGAACCGCTTTTACAGGCGGAATTTGTTACCGAGATATTTAAACAGGCGCACGAAAAGGGGATAAACACCTGCCTTGATACAAGCGGATGTATAATAAACGAAAATACCGAAGAATTGCTCAGCTATACCGATTACTGCTTGCTCGACATTAAGTACACAAGCGATAGGGAATACAGGCAGTATGTCGGGTGCGGAATGGATAAACCTCTTGAGTTTTTGAATCTGCTTAATAATAAAAAAATACCTACCCGAATAAGGCAGGTAATTATTGAGGGGCTTAACGACAGCACCGATAATATCAGTAAATTAGCTGAAGTTATTAAAAAGCACCCTTGTATAGAAAAGACCGAGCTTTTGGCGTTCAGAAAGCTTTGTACTTCAAAATATCAAAAGCTCGGTATACATTTCCCGCTTGCAGATACCCCCGAAACTCCGCAGTTTAAGATAAAGCTGTTAGAAGAAAAGCTGAACGAGATAATAAAAGAGCCGCGGGATTAGTCCTGCGGCTCGTAAATTTTTACAGCTTTAAGTATTTTGAAAGCGCCTTTGCACAGGGGAAAGCTACTACAAAACCGCAGATGATTTCCACCAGTCCGTTAATTCCGACAAACAGTACTACAAAGGTAAAGGGGTTTGTAGCTCCAAGCTGTGCTGCAAAGCTCTGAACAAGCTCGGTATTGTAAAAGCAAAGCACCAACGCCGTCATAAATAACAGGGTGTTAAAAAGGGGAGCGACGAGGGAAGCCAAAAGCAAAGCGGGAATATCCGACTTTACAGACTTATGCAAAGCCTTGTAAATTACTCCCGCTAAAAATCCCGCGAGTATTCTTGTCGGCAGGCATACTATAAGGGTAAGCAAGGGATTAATCCCTAACAGAGCTGCTCCGAACGGGCTGTAGCCAAGGCATTGCAAGAAAGATACAATACCGAAGACGCCTCCTAAAATAGCTCCACCTGACGGACCGTAAAGAATTGCGCCAATTGCTACGGGAATCATCGAAAATGTGATTTCAAGCCCTAAGGTTTTAAGTGGAAGAAAGGACACAATCGCGGTCAGCGCGCCGAGGACGGATAAAACCGTCAGCTTCTTGATTTTTTCTTGTTTTGTTGACATAAAATTACCTCCGATGCTCTCCGACAAGCGGTAGAGCTCATAATAATATATGCAATCCGCTTTTGCGGTTATTGCTGTCAGTTGTTTTTTTCGTATATCACACGAAGACCGTCAAGCAAGAGGTTTTCGTTGAAAATTATATTTCTTCGGCAATGGGCGATAATCTCCGCCGCAAGTCCCCCCGTGGCGACCACCGTCGGCGTTTCGCCCAGCTCCTCTTCGATCTTATCAAGCAGACCGTCAAGCATTGCCGCCGTGCCGAAAACAAGACCCGACTGCATACTTTCGGTAGTGTTAGCCCCGATAACAGATGGGGGAGCTTCAATCGGAATAGAGGGCAGCTGTGAGGTATTTTCGCTGAGTGCTTTCAAGGTTAAGCGCACGCCCGCGGCGATTGTACCGCCTAAAAATGCACCGTTTTTATCAAGCACGCTCAAGGTTGTAGCAGTCCCTAAATCAATTACAACACAGGGCATTGTGTACTCCTCAAGCGCGCCTACAGCCCCTGCGACAAGGTCAGCACCCAACTGTGCGGGATTGTCGATTTTAATATTTAGCCCTGTTTTGACGCCCGGACCTAACATTAAGGGGACAATGCCGCAAAGACGTGCGACCGCCCCGCTTATACTCTTTCCGACGGCAGGCACGACAGAGGAAATAATGCAGTCCTCAACCAAATTGTAACTGAGTCCGTGAAGATCCAATATATCCCGTATTTCCACCGCGTACTGGTCGGAGGTTTTCAAGGGGTCGGTGGCAAGCCGAGCGGTAAAGGATAAAATACCCGTATCATAGGCACCTAAAGTAATGTTGGTGTTGCCAATGTCAATAGTCAGCAGCATTTTGCTCATTCCTTATACATAAGTTAAAAACATTATAATATGTAATAGCTTTAAAATCAAGAAATTTATTGACAAGCGGGGAAAATCTTGCTATAATACAAAATGCTGATTTAAAAGATTAGCTCCTTGTTCCGCATGGCTTACGAGATTTGAAACAGCCTGTGCGGGGCCAGATGTCCAAAAGGAGGTGCAAAGTAAATGGCTAATAAGTATGAGGCAGCCGTTGTTTTTTCTGTTGCTCAGGGTGAGGATTCAGCCCTTGCGTTAAAGGAAAAGTTCAACGATTTGATTGCTAAAAACGGTACTGTCGAGAATGTTGACGACTGGGGCAAGCGCCGTCTTGCTTATCTCATCAACGACGAGGCGGAGGGCTACTATGTTTTCTTTACCTTTGAAAGCGAACCGTCCTTCCCCGCGGAATTTGAACGTATCGCGAAGATTACCGACGGCGTTCTGCGCGTTATGGTTATCAAAAAGTAAGGAGGAGCAAAAATGTTTAATTTAGTTGTTTTAACCGGTAGGCTTACATTTGATCCGGAGCTTAAAACCACTCAAAGCGGTATTTCTGTTACCTCTTTTCAAATCGCTGTTGATAGGCGTTATCGTGCTGGCGAAGAAAAACAAGCAGATTTTATCAATGTAACGGCATTTAATCAACAAGCGGAATTTGTTGCTAAATATTTCAAAAAAGGCAATTTGATCGGTATTGAGGGTTCGATTCGTACCAATAGATATACCGATAAGAACGGCAACAACAGGACTTCTTTCGAGGTTGTTGTAAATAATGTTCAGTTCGTGGAGTCAAAGCGCGACGCGGCGGCTACAACAGTCAGCGACAGCGCGCCGGCTCCTTCCTTCAGCAATGCGGGAGCTAACGATTTTGCCGATTTAGGCGATATTTCGGATGACGATTTGCCGTTTTAATTTATTTTGACCGATGATAATTGAATCGGTCTGACATTACTGTCTCAGAACAGGAGGGTTCTTAATGGAAAACGAGAAAAACGATAGACCGATGCACAGAAAAGCGCGTAAAAAGGTTTGCCATTTCTGTGTTGATCGCGTTGAGACTATTGATTATAAGGATGTAGCCCGTCTTCGTAAGTTCATTACCGAGCGCGCGAAGATTTTACCCCGCAGAGCCACAGGCACCTGCGCCGCTCATCAGCGTGAGCTGACCACCGCTATCAAGCGCGCACGTCAGATTGCTCTGCTTCCTTATGTGAACGATTAATATTAACTTTTCGGAGCGGCGTATGCCGCTCTGAGAGTGTCGACAAAGTCGCCACTCTCTTGGCGGGAATGCCGCTCGCCGAAAATCCAAAGGATTT
>URGJ01000003.1 GCA_900547445.1 uncultured Oscillospiraceae bacterium
TTTGTACTGGTTTTCAAACCCACGAGAAGAAGATATATCAAACAAATTCTTCCCATACCTGCTAACCTTAACCGCCGTTAAATCCTCTACGGTTTCGCTTGATATTTTTACTGCCATTTCGTGGGTTACAGGGGAAACATCGTCAACCAACATTGCGGTGTCGGATTTAGTGCCTTTCAGGGCGTTGGAAAAAGTGTTGTCGGCGCGGTTTTGCTCGGTTGCAACCGCTTCAGCCACCGCTTTACCCGACTGTGCGTTTTCGCTGTCGGGGGTGTAGGTTTGGTCGACCGAGGGAATATTAAGCCCCGCTATATCCTCGTCCGTGAAATAGTCAACACCCTTTTGCGGGGTGTAACCGTTTTCACCCTTGTCACCCTTTAAGCCTTGAATACCCTGAATGCCTTGTATTCCCTGCTCTCCGGGGTCGCCTTTATCGCCTTTAAGTCCCTGCGGTCCTTGCGCTCCTGTATCGCCCTTGTCGCCTTTTTTACCCTGTGCGCCGGGGTCTCCTTTTGGACCTTTTTTATAAGACAAAGAATTCCAAGCGGTAACGCCGTCACCGACCTTTAACCACTCGCCGTCCGCGCCGTCGGTTACAATGCCGAATTCACCGTCTCGCAGTATAGGGTTTTCGCTCGTCCAGTCCGCCGCTTTTTTGCGCTTGGGTTGAAATATGAAATTTTCAACAAATATTTTTGCCATACGATTACCTCCTTAAGCTATCCTGCGCCAACAATAATTTGCTAAATACGGTGGCATATTGTTGTGGGGTTGACCGCCGCCGAACTTATATCCATATCCGTATTGAGTTTCATTTGTAATATCTGTGCCTGTAATTCCACCTGATGTGAAAGTATCGAAATTAGTGCCATAAGCGTGCCCTTTTACGCCTTTATTAGCGTGCTGTCCAACAACCGCAGTTGCAAATTCGCCGTCTATTTCAGGCAATTCCGTTTCAGTTAATGTATGTGTAGCTTTGCCGCCTGTATCTCCTGCCAAATAGGTATCTCCTGCTGCAAGCAAGAATACATCTTTTACGCGTTCCCAAGTGCCGCCGAACAAAGCGGCAGGGTCTGTCGGGTCATCCGACCAATATAATGAGCGTAGTGGATGTGCAGCCAATATAGCCTCTTTTTTTATCTGTTCTATCAAATTTGTTAATTTGTCAAATTCCATCGTAACTGTTTTATTGGCTATCGCGTTATCGCTTGCCTTTGAAAGCTCGGTATCGACAACGAAATTAACGTCCATTTCTCCGAATGTGCCGTTTCCGTCAAAAACAACGGTACTGCCGCCCTCAATAGCAAGTCTTGCCGTCTCGGTCTTGTCCTGTGCTTCAACCGCCGTATCTGCCGACTGTTCAGCCCTTGTCGCCGCGTTTTTCGCCGCTTCGGTAAGGGTCGAAAGACTTTCCCTTGAATTGCCGTTGTCGCTGTCGGTCTCGGGTACGTTTTCAAATCGGAGCTTTGCCGGGAAAGAAAGCAATTCCGTCTCGGTTTTTTCCTCCGCATTATAGTGGGAAATAACAAGATACACCCGCGCTTTTCCTCCGCTCCGTGTCAGGTTTTCCCCGACCGTGAATGATACCGTATCGGAAGTAAGCGCCGACGGCTCGGTTTTTACAGCCCCGCCCATACTGTCACAGCAGTCAAAGCGATAAACAAGGGTATCGGTCTCGCCCTTTTCGCTTAACAGCGCCTGATATAGCGTACTGTCGAGCGTAAAGACAAGCTGTGTGACCGCGTGCTCGCTTTGAAGCCCCGCCTGCTGCTCGGTATTGGGACTTATTCCGTCGCTTTTAACCGAGTAGCTGATTGTCCTGATTGCCATTTTTATGCCTCCTTAAAATTTAAAAGCGCACCGCCGAAGCGACACGCTTTGTTTACAAAATGAAAAAGCATTCCGAAGAACGCTTGACATTTTAAAAGTATTTGATTATAATAAGTGTGTAAGGCAAACCGATAGACGGTTAGCCCTCAAAATATTTGACTAAAGAAATCAGTCGCCTACTTTTGACGGAGCAGGGCGGCTATTTCTTTTTTATTGCAATGATTGAATATAAAACTATAATAAGGATTATAATTATGTACTCCATCGGCAACGCCCCCTTTCGAGGGCAGAACTTAACCGCCTACCGTTTAAGGTTCGCCTTACACGAGGTTATTATATCAGCTCCCGACAGATTTTGCAACAATCAGAAGCTTATTTAAAAATGTTTCGTATCAAGAATACTTGACATTTTCCTAAATACTAATTATAATGAAGATGGAACCGATGGGCGACCGATTAGGTCATCCCCAAAAGTTCATCGGATTAACCGCTTGCCTTTGGTCGGGAGAGCGGTTATTTTTTTATGGAGATAATTAACAGAAGCAATACAATAAGTATAAGCAACTCATAACCCATAAGCATCACCCCCTTACCATCATCAGGGGGAATACTAACCGTTCAGCCCATCGGCTTGCCGCAAGGAAACCCCTGCGGCTTTTTTATTATAATGTTTTGCAGTACAAAAGGCAAGTTTTTTTACTTTACCACCTTGTACTTATCAGCCAATTCGTCCGACACATCCTCTTTCGCGTTTTTGAGCATTTCAGCGGTATATTCGTCCGATACATTCATAGTAAGAATACGGTCATATTCCTTTTCGATTTTGTCGTAATACTCATCAACATAATCAAGGTAATCCTCCAAATCCATAGTATACTTAACCTTGTCAATACTGTATTCACGGCTGAAGGTCTTATCATAAAGAATATCCTTGTCGCCCGTGCGTTCAAGAAGTCCGAATAGCTTTTTATCAACGCCCGAATTTTTCTCAAAGCTATCTGCATAATCCCGTGCCAGTATTTTGATTTCCCGCGCGCTGTCGGGGTTTTCCTTGCCGTATTTATTAAGCGCGGAAATAACACTCTTTGCCGCCGAATACTGCTTGTTTTTATAAACTGCCTCAGCATTATCGGGATATGAATTAGCCTTTTTCTCGTATTTATCGGCATTGTCGTAAAATCGGTTCAGAATGTCGGTAGAATAAGCATTGTCTGTTATAAGCTTAGTGCCTATTCCGAGCAACCAGTCCTTTTCGGTTCTGCCTAAAGACTTGTTTAAGAGACCGAGTATTCCCAAATTGCTATTAATTATATGGTCTATTTTCATAGGAGAATATCCAGCAAGCTGACCGAGCGCTTTGGCGATATATGTCGTTTTCTCGTTGTACTGCTCTTTAGGCTCTAATTTTTCATAATAGCTTGATACTATCGGTGTCCCCTTGAAATCCTCGTTTTTCCATAAATCTTTAGCGGTGCTTAATATTATGGCGTCTGTCGGCAACGGCGGCGCGAACACAAGCCATAAATACGATAAATAATCCTTGATTTCCTGACTATAATCAACATCTTCTTTAAGCGCGATTTCAAAAACGCGTTCAAGTGTACTGTCGAAAACGGCGGTGTCCTTTGATTTCGGTATGCTGAAAAATTTTCCGTTGCCGATATAAAAATTATAAAAATTGTTCTTTTTATAGGCGGAAAGCTTTTCGTACTCGTCGTTGTCGTCGTCGCCCATAGCAAGCATATTCCAAGCAAAAAGCAATCCTACCGTGATTACGCCCGATACAACGGTCTTCGCGAAAAATGCCTTGTTTTTCTCGCTGTCCAAAGCTGTTGAAACAAGCTTGTTAACGCCTTGAATACCTGCATTGAAATAGGGAATGTACTGGTCTATCACCTTTGACTTACTACCGCTTCGGTTAAAGTTTACGGTTATTTCCTCTGCGGCAAGCAAAGCCTTTTGAGTGTCGCCTGTCTGTTCGTATACGCGCTTAAATTCGGCAAGTCTCGGAGCGGTCTCTATAAAATCGGCGAGTTGTTCAATGGCTTCAATAAGATTAAATCGGGAAATAAAGTGCTTAAGATAACTTTCGTCCTTTTTAATAAGCTCGCTCATTGTGGTTTTTAACTCTTTTGAATTATATATAAGCGAGTTGTTATAACCGCCGCCGACAGTTTTGTAGAGCTTTACAATATCGCTTGCCTTGTCCCCGCGAACCTGACTGAAAGCGCTTATTACTGCACGGACATAATCAACAGTAAATTTAACCGGATTTTTTTCAATGCTGTATTTATATGCGGAGTTAAAATCGCGCGGAGTATTTGATGTAATCGACCACGCTACGTTTCCGCCTGTGGTAAGCACTTTAAAAAGCCGCGTAATGTTTCCGACCGCTCTTGTAAATGCCCCAAACTGCGGTTTATTAAGCCCGGTAAGTGCGGTAAGTAAATTGGGGTCGTGTACCTGATAAAGCGTTTTCTTGCCTTTTCTGTAAACCCATACAACATTTCTGCCCTGATTATTGCTCTGAACGAACTGCGTCACCGTATCGCCGATTATTTCATCAATAGTATCGGTGAAGTCGTCGGGAAGATTTCCGTTTTCCGACTGTTCCTTGTACCATTCGTTTATGCCCTTTTTTATGCTTTCGGTAGATACCGTAACAGGCATCATATCAGGCGGCACTTGTTCAAGAAGATACCCAAGCCCCTCCACATTATCCGCCTTATTTGCTATATCCTGCATTACGGCGTTTCGGTCGGCGGCGTTCATAAACTGCGCAACCTTTTGAGTTATGCTTTCAAGGGGGCTTAATATCTCAAGACCGCTGCCCTTTGCCCGCATAATCGGTGCTTTCTGATTAGCAACGCTTTTCTTTACTCCGTTCTTTCCGTCGCTGACATTTCGATTAAACGGTACATAGCAGGGGTATTTTTCATTAAGAGCCTTATACTGTTCCTTTGACAACAGACCTGATTTAACGCCGTATTCGTATATAAAGCTTTTATACCAGCTATATAATTCTTCGGCGGTTTTCTTAAACTGCGGGTATGCTTTTTCAAGGCGCTTTATTTCCTTGCTTATAAACTCTTTATCGTTTATACTGTCGTCCGCAAAAACCCTCTTGTCATTTTCTAAAAATTCAAGACCGTGTTTGTATACAAGGTACATTTCAAAATCAGGCTTCGATTTATTATCTATTTCGGCAAGTACCTTTTGCAACGGTTGCATATTAAGCGGTTTTCCGTCGGAATCCTTTATAATGTTTCCGTCGCCGTCGCGCATATAAGCAAGACCGCCGTTTTCTCCGTCAAAGCTTGCCACACCGTCGCCTACAATGGCACTGCGCGCCCTTACATCGGCTTTCTTTGCATAGTAGAACAAATCGTAAGCTTTTTTGGAAATTTTCTTAAGCGGAGCGGCTTCGTCGACAAAGTTGGTTTCAAAGGCTTCCAAATAATCAGCAACCTCTTTGTCGGCAGCATTGCGTTTTCTTGCCTCCTCGCGGCTTATAACCGCCGCCCTTGCGCGGTCGGCTTTTTCAGCGGTAAAATATTCGTTGATTTTATCGCCTATGGTTTTAAGGTTGTTTAAATCCTCCGTGCCTTTTTCAGAAAGTACGCGTTCAAATTCCTCGTAAAAAAACGGATAACTACGCTTTGCGAGCGTTCTGTCGGCTAAATAATTCCTGATAAATTCCGCAACAGCCTCCCCGGGTCTTGCTTCAGGCGAATAGGAATTGTAAAAATTAGGTCTTGCGTCTTTAAGCACACGCATAGCCTCGTTAATGCTTTGGAAGTTACGCAAATTATATTTTTTATCAAGATGGTGTCCAAGCTCGTGTCCTATCGTCGGAAGTGCATTGCTGATTTTTGTCCGTATTGCTTCGGCTTTCACCTTATAAATTCCGTATGCCCTTTCCCTGAATTTTCCTTTTGATACCGGTATTCCGAAATCCTTTTCAATAAGCTTAATGATTTCGCCGACCGATACGGTCGAATCGCCTTTTTCATTTCCGAAAAGCGCCTTAAGCTTACTTACAAGCGTGCTGGTTTTCTCGCTTTTTTCGTTGGAGTTTTCAGCCGTCCAAAAGCTTTCGTCTTTAGCATAAGAATCTCTTTTAGTATCGACTTTGTCTGCCTGAACATCGGTTTTGTCGGAAAAAGAAACAGACCCCAAAGAGTCTGCACCTATATCCTTATTAAATTTTTTAACTGCTGTTACAACTGAATTCCAATCATTGAACATTCCTCCAAAAGTCTGTTCGGCATATTCAGGGTCTGTCATTACATATTGATTTATATATGCTGACAACTCCTTCATTAAAGGTTTCCAAGAGTTTATGTCATCAATATCATATTTTCCGCCGTAGTTATTATCATTAATCAATTTAATTACATTACGGTAGCTTTCACTAGTGAAAACTATATTCTCACACAAAGCACTTTCATATGTGGTGTAAACAGAATTATTTGTGTTTTGTGACACATGTACAATTTCATGTAATGCAATTCCAACACCGTGCAATGTAGCATTGCTTGATATATAAACTGTTCCGTCAGGTGTTGTCACAGCCTCATTTGTGGTTGTAGTGATTTTTCCATCATTACGATAAACCGTACCGTCACAATAAACTACTTTTACTCCAATGCTTCGCAAAGCTTTATAAGCCTTTCCACTCTCAGTGTTTGGGTTGACATAACCAGCGATAAATGCAAGAGTAGTTCCATCACGGGTTACTCTTTGCCCGACTGTGCCCAAAATTCCATTAATTCTTCTTTCGAAAGTGACTGAATCTTCTTCTGTAAATCTCTCGCTTTCTGAAGTTCCTCCGGTGTTAGTTTCGGCGCGTTCTTGACCGCTTCTGTCAACTGTTCTTTTGTCAGATAACTCATTCTGCTCACCTCTGTCATAATTGTACTCCGCACCTGTCTCGCTGTCAAGGTTTACTTCATCGGCGCTGTCGGTCTTTTCAAGCAATCCGCCTATTATTTCGGCGCGTGGGGCGTATATCTGCACAGAAAGCGCAAGCTCTCCTATATCTTCATCAGATATATTTTCAGTAGATTTTGCTGTGTCATAAAGCTTTTTCACCTTGTCGGGGAATATACCGCCCTCGTCAACAACCGTTTCATAGCTTTTTATTACAGCTTCTATGCCGCCGTCACTGTTTTTTACAGTCTCCCCGACCTTTTTAAGAAAAGCTTTATTATCCTGACGCATTTCAGAAACTGCCTTAAACATCATATCTCCGACCGCAAAATCAGAAGTATCTCCCTCTATGACCTTTTGCGCAGATTTCGCAAGCTCGCTCTTTTTCTCTGATACCTCAGTAAAATATTTTGCAATATTCTTAATGTCGGTATTACTTTCCTTAAATGCATTATTGTAATATTTACCGCTCGACTGTATTGAAGCTTCGTTAAAAGCTTCTGATACATTTCCAAATCCGCCCATAAGAACAGATGTAAGCAGACCTATAAAGCCCTCGTAAGCCGCTGATGAAAGCGAATCAATAGGATTGTCAAATACCGTTTCGACATTTGCACCTAATATGTATTTTTGAAGTATAGGCGATAAAAGCGACTGCATACTTTCCTCAACGAATTCGCTCGCACCACTGCCGACAACCTTTATAGCCGCTTTGGCAAGCGCGGAGGAAAAGCTTTTTGAAAAATTTGAAATCATCTTGCCCGATAGCGCTCCGCCAATACCCGGTATACCGCCTATCGCATATTCAAGCGCACACTCAGAAGCCGTGGAAGCTAATGCATACACAAGAAGTTTTCCCTTATCGGTCACTCCCAACTGTGCGCCCTCTTTGTAGCTATTACCGAATACGCTGATTCCGAATACCGAAGTGCCGATAGCACTCGCCGCGGCACTCGGTAAGCCAAGACCTCCCGCAAGCATACCCGCTACCATTCCGGGCGCATTGTTTGCAATGTTCGTTACAACTTCCTGAACGGTTGAATTGAATTTTTCTCCGCGAGCGTTATAATATTCCTTTAACGCATAACTTGCGATACTGTAAGCGCTGTCAGGCTTTTCCGCAATAGCCTCGGGTTCTTTTCCGAATATAACATCATAGGTGGTGTTTATTCCCTCTGCATACTGGCTTAAGCCTGCATTCATGTAAAGGTCAAGACGGTTTTTTTCGCGTTGCCATTTTGTATAGGTATCCTGCACAGGGTCGCTCTTATCAGCCTCAAATTCTTTATTGCCAACCTTAATTTTATCGCTTACATATGCTGTATCGTCATAAATTTGGGCGGCTTTTGTTATTTGAAGCTTGCGTGCGTTATCGTTTACATTGCCTGTCATAACAGAGTTTGATTTTGCGCTGTTTTTGTTATATTCGTTAAGCAGCTTAAAGGTTTCAAGGGTATTGTTTTCATCCTCCGTCAGCTCCACACCCTTGTTTTTCTTGTCGATAATCTGTTTAACGCGGTTAAACCTTGCAATATTCTTAGGATTATTTTGAGCGGAAATGTCAAACGCGGTTGTAACAGAGCCAGTAAGCATTGTGTTAAGACCGTATTTGGAAATCGTATTTCGTTCCGAAGCCGTCAAATCCTCGCCCGCTTCAAGCTTCATAGGGACATTACTCATATTGACCCTATCTACAAGCGATATTACAGGCTGACTTTCAAGTAATCCTTTTGTAGGGTTTTTAGACGGAATAGGGTTACCGTTAACATAATAATTAAGCCCCGCCGACATCTTGCGCGTGCCTACGCTGTTTGTACCGCTTTTAAGGTCTGCGGAGACAGGAGAGGCTATCTGTTGATTTTTTGTATATAACGGGGTTACGCCTTTTAAAACCTTTGCGGGGTTGACATCGCTCGGCGGAGTCGACCAGCTATTTATTCCTTTGGATGTTTTTGTGGTATTAGCACTATTTGAAGGTGTAGACCAACTATTTACGCCCATTTTTATTCCTCCTTATTGGTCATACCATTTATCTACATAAATGCCACGCTGTATGCACTCAGCACGCGTAAGGCGCTCGTATTGATTGGCAGCTCCGTGCCATAAATAATAACCGCTTGAGCATTGGAAAATAGTTTGAGTTCTTCCGTTAACAATCGATGTGGCTGTATTGCCGTTATCTGTTCTTTTAGCAGCTTTTAACTTTTCATTTTTAATATTGTCCGGCTGATAACCGTTATCCCAAACTCCGTTTGCAGTATCAGGATTTACGGTGCCCGTATATGGATTTACATTATACGGAAGCACAGTTTTCTTTCCGGAGTTTTTATCAACATATGTAGTTGTCCATTTTGCCGAATCAGTATTTGACGTATCATATACAACGCTTACGCCGTTATCTTTAAGACTTCCCGAAAAATCACGCCTTAACGTGCTACCGCTGACCGGTATAATATAGCTTGCCTCTTTCTGCGCCTGTTGCTGTTTTTCGTACATTTTAAGCCTATAATCGTAATCTGCCTGAATCCGCTTTGTTTCCTCTTTAACGGCGTTATTATACATATCCTGCGCACCGGAAGAAGCAAGGGCGGCGTAATTGCTCTTAATACTCGCCGCGTTGTCGTTCTGCTCAATATCAAGCTTTGTAATAGCGTCGGCAAGTGAAGCGGTAAGGCTGTCAATAGCTTTTTGTCGGGTTACATCTATCTTGTTTTTGTTGTTAGCATAGGAAAGCTGTACAGCCGTCTGCTGTGTGCGGTTAAGCCCCGAATCGGTAAGCCCCGAATTTGCCATATTTTCCGCAATCTCCCGCTCGTTTACAAGCCTCTGCACCGCGTTTTCGTCATATAAATCCTCATAAGATTTTGAGGTCTCGTCTATTTGACGGTTGTATGTATCGGTGGTAAGTTGTTTTTCGGTAGCGTATTTTTGCTCGTTAGCGGCAATAGCCTCCGCCTCTTGCGGAGCATAGGATTTTTTAAGTTCTTTTTCGTATTCCTCAAAGCTCTTTACAGCCATTACTTCGCACCTCCTAAAGCTCTGTAATCAAGCGAAATGCTGTCAACCGACATAGCGCCCTCGCACTCCGCTTTTACCCCTATGCGGTTAATAAGCCGCACACAGGGGCGTAACTGCCTGTTATGCACATATTCGGGCGAATACTCGTCCTTGTTGCTTTCCGACAGCGTGACCGTCTCTCCCTGCTCCTCGCCCTGCTCGGTGACAAAGGAAACGCTTATCGGCTCGCCGCCGTTGTTTCCGAACGCCATATTGATAAGCGGGACGTTTTTAAAATAATGCGGCATACCGAAATCGAATATCTTTGTAAGAAACATTGACGGTATATCGCCGCCTACATCTGTAAAAATTCCCTCGTCAAAGAGATAAATATTAATATCTTCGTCATAATCGTAAATCCCTCCAAATACAAATGTCGGAGAGTTACCGCTTACAAAAGCGGCATTTACAGAACCCGAAAAGGGCATTTCCCAATACCACCACGGTATCATAACCTGCGCGTCCTCGGTCTTGTTATAAGAGCTTGCGTAAGCATATCCGTAGCTTTCATAATTCATTACATAAACATGAGAAGCGACAAATAACAGATAATGTCCGTTCCAATCGCATGAACGCGCATATTCTAAAGCGTTTTCATTCTTAAGTCTGCGCTTTATCATATCTGAAAGGCAGTAAATATTTCTCTCGCTGTACTGATTTTCGGTTATAAGGGTATAAACGCTTCCGTCGGTGCAAGCCCATACAAGGCGGTTTCTGCAAAGCTCGACGGTATCGGGACTGTCGCACCCGATTGCCGAATGTAGCTGGATGATAGGGAAATACACGCTTGAAGCGGTGTAATCCACAACATTCTGGTTGATTAAATCACTCGCCGTAATATCGCTGTTGCGCGTGTACTGTGTGTAAAAGGTCTCGCGTTCCTTAAAGATAACAAGGGTGTCGTTCTGTCTACCGAACGCCGTCACCGCCTGATTGGAATTACCGACATAGGCATAGCAGTTTTCGGGGAAGTAAAGCGGATTGTTAAGCCTCGACCATAAAACAAGGCTCTTTTCCTTTTCCTCGGCGTTTCCGCCTAAGAAAAGCCGTGTACCGCCGCTTATGCCCGCCGCGTCTCCGCCGAACCATATATTTTTTTGCATTGAAAACACTTTTTTAAGATTTTCCACGCTGTTCGGGCAGGGTGCGGTTATTTCCATATTGTCCTCAACATAATCGTTTTCTGTTATATATGCAAATGTTGAGCTCGAAGGCGAAGGAAAAAAAGCAAGCGCTTTTCTAAAAACGCCTAAATAAATACCGTCGCCGCGGTCAGTTTGCTCTTTTTGCCATCCAGGTTCATTATTTACCGTAAGTGAATGAGTATATACACTACCGTTTTGGTTTGTAATTTTTACCGTAACCGTTTTTCCGACAAAATCTCTTACGCTATGTAAAAGACCGTACAACATCCAGTGTACTTTAGTCGGGTCGCTTTCGCTCTTCGGAAGCGCAATTGAATTGTTATATGTTGACCATATCATTCTGTAGTAACCGCTTAATAGATTGTATCCCTCGAACATTACGCCTCCGGCATCTAAAATTTGAGATTCCGAAGGCATTAAATGATCTGTAGACTTACAATGCGTCATAACAAGCGGCGCATATATATCCTTACCGTTGTCCTCAACCTTTACCCATGCGCTGTCGCCGTCCGAAAGTTTAAAAATATCCCCGCCGTTTTCAGTCTCGCAAAAGCAATATAGTTCTTTTTTATCTTGAATGACAAAGCTGTTTTTATAACAAACATAATTGTCGCTTGTAATCGGAGGCAGCTCGCTTATAATACTGCTACTGCCCTTACCAACCCAAAAAAATTGTATCCGGGTTACCGAATCGTAAAGATTCCCACCGGTCTCTATTAAATATTTAAAATCCGTTCTGCGTGACATAAGCTGGCAAAGCGCACCGTTAATAACCTTTGTTGCATTTTCCTTTTGTGAATAGGTACTCGTATGACCGGCATTTATTGTCGGATTATATTCGTCATATGAAAGTACTCCGAGCTTCTCTGTTCCGGGTCTTGTTTTCAGAATATTGTCCTTGTACCACATGTTTTTACTGTCGGTCAGCTGATTGTCCTGCACCATTGTCACTGCGTCGCGCATATTTATACCGCCTGAAAGCTTAGGCACCGTGACCGAGCGTGACGGCTGTTTGTTTATTTTCGGAAATTTCATTAAAAGCCACCCCAATACAAGGTAAATTATTTTAATCATTCGGGACACGGTATCACATCCCCCACCGCTTCGGATTGCGTAAGCGCCGCACGCTTTGAATTGTAAAGCGAAATAAAAATCTGCTGCTGGTCGCCGTCACTCTCCGACTGCGCTAAAAACGCCGCTACGCCGTAGGGCATAACATCGTTTAACTCACGCTCCGGAAGTACTATATTATCCGTTGTATTTTTAAGCGGAACAAAGCCGTCCCTGTGCTTTATATAAAACAAATCGGAATAAACACCGTTAAGGACGGTAAGCGCACGGGAACGGAACCGTTGTTCGCCTGATATTTCGCCGGTGCTGTCGGTATAGCCTAAAAGCACCAGCGCCTTTTTCATCATTTCATTGCCTGTCATATGTCGCCTACCTCCTGTGTCTGTATGTTATCGCCGCCTTGCTGTCCCATTGCTCCGCGCAGTTGTTCAAGCATTCGGCTTTGCTGTTCGGGCGGAAGCTTTGTAAATTTCGCATACTGCTCCGGGTACTGCTGCTGTAACGCCGCTATAAGCTCATCGTCACTAAGCTCGCCTGTACCCGCCGACTGTGCCTGTGACTTTAAATCCTCTCTAAGTCCCGTTATATCGGGTATCATACCGCCAGGTAAGCGTTCGAGATACTGGTCAAAGGTGATAAGCCCCGCCTGTAAAAGGCTGTCAAGTGTGGATATAACAACCGCCTCGCTGTAAACTGTAGCCGCGCCCACATCAACCCTCGCCGTAAATAAAAGGCTCTTGTAGCGTTCCGCCTTAAAGGGAAGATACTGCACGCCGTTCCTATCCTCGATTTTAAGGGAACGGTCGCCGTAAAGATTGACCCAAAAGTCCGCCCATATCCGCGCTACGTCCTCTATAAAGTCGTAAAAACGGTTCATATACACTTGCATAGGAGCCGTCGCCGCCTCACGCATTTGAATTATAGCCGAGGCATTGTCGGGGCGTAGGTTACCGAGCGCCGCGTCATTAGCTCCCGAATCGGAAAGGGTGTTACTGCATAGGTCGTTTACAAGGTTCTGATACTGTGCGGAGGTCTGCGGCGGCTGAATGTACTGTACCGCCCTTGACACGTCCTCAGCTGCGCCGAAAACCTTTATAATCTGCCCCGGGTCGTTGGTTATCGCGTCGGGTACAACATCACCGTTTACAAGCATAATCGGCATACCGCTTTGCATAAGCCCCCAAACAGCGGCGGTCAATGCACGGTTTATCGCTATCTGATTGGGAATAAGGTATGTAATCTCGCTCTCTCCGTAGGCGCTTGACCGTCTTCTCTCCCAACAGAATTTCGCAATCGGATAGTTTTTAAGCTTAAGGCTCCACGGCTTTCTGACATACGCCTTTTCGGTCACCCTTACCGCCATAACCTTATAGCTCTCGTCCTTATCGTCCCATTCCTTGTAAAGCTTTGTGTAAACCGTCACACGGCGGCTTTCCGTAGGCTCGTCCTCGCCCCTGTCGCCCGAAGTAAAATATTTATTGGTTTTGTCGGGAATTATCTCATCATCGGGCAGTCTGTTGCGCCGTGCTTCCCGTTTTACGTCCTCAACATCTCGCCGCTGTGCGATTATGATATACGGCTGGCTTTGCACATCATCGCTGTTCGGGTCGCCGAAATTAACATTTTCAACGTCCAAAACCTCACAGGCAATATCGCCCTTTATAGGCTTTGTGCGCCCCTCGTCGGCATAAAGCCCCGTTTCAATGTCGCCGTCCCAATATGTAAAAAGAATACCGGTACCCGAAATATAGGCGTTTCTCAGTACCTGCTCTTTCTTGCTGTCTAACTTTACGCGCTCGGCCGTGGCGCGGAAATAATCGGACATTGCGGCGGTAATCGCTGAAATTTCGGGAGCTTGCGGCTCACTGCTCGGAATATTCCCCTCGTACATCTGATTTTTGACTGTTTCGCTTTCGGTCTTAATATCGGCGGTGTTAGGTATACCGTCAGCTGAATAATTAACAGCCAGCGGAGAAGCCGTCACAACCGACATTTTGTATTCGCCTATTCGCTTTATTATGTTTCGGCGGACAAGCGGACGCTCGTTGCCGCACTTTGCCCCGTGCCATTGGTCGCCGATGTAAAACCGCTCGTTTCTTTTGGTCTGCTCAAAAATACCCCGTTCGCCGACAGAGGACTTAAATTCTGCCCCCGCCTTATATTCACGGCTTATCGCTTTCGGCTCGGTCTTTATTTTCTGTTGCATTTTTCTTTCCGCCCTTTCCCGCAGTGCGCTTTTTCTCTGTTTCAGGCTGTTCTTCTACCACCTTAAAACCCAAATCAATAAGGCGGTCGCGCTTTATATCGTCCTCGGCAAACGCTATTTCGTTGCCGTACTCGCTTATTAGCTTATACATTATTTCCCCTCCTTTAAGGCAAAGGGGCGACCGTTTAAGCCGCCCCAATATTACATTTACGAAGCCGGAGCGATAATGCTCTCGATATTGTCGAGACCCGACTTCTTAACAAATACGTCGTAATATATTCTGTAATCAAATACATACGCGTCCGCGTCCTTGTTTTGTTCGGGTGTAAAGGTACGCATGGTAACCGTCTTTTTAACAAGGCTTGCGCCCTTTTTCGGAAGCACCAGCGCACGGATATATCCCGCAGAGCTTGCAGGCGTAAATCCGCCTGTAGCCGCCGCGGAGGAAGTCGCAGCTGTTCCGGCGGTAAAGGTATATGCGTCGCGCATACGAGCCGCGTCAACAGGCAAAAGCGCAACACCGTTCAATGACTTAACACGGGTATCCACGCCACCCTTTTTGAAATCGGATATTGTTATGTGGCGGGAAAGCTCTGTTGAGTTCATAAGCGCAGCATACATTACCGGGTCAACGAAAGCGACAAGCTCCTCGCTGTATCCCACTCTCGACTGAACATTGTTTATGGCGGTTGAAAGCAGTGTATATTCCTTGCCTGCGGTGTAAGCCGCCTTATGGCTTTTTGTATTCGCAATACCCGCAAGCTTTGAAAGGGTATATGCGTCAACCTCGGGAACAACCTTTGTGCGGACATACTCGCCCAAAATCTGACCTGCAAGGTTCGCAATTCCGGTTTCGTCCATATCCTCGCGGTCTATCATAATCTGACGTGCTCTGTCCTTTGTAAGCTGATATGAAGTCTGTGCAACAGTTACGCCTGACTTTGAAAATCCTGCGTCACGGTCATAGTCGGCAAGCCCGATGAAATCGATATCGGGCATAATTACCGTTTTAGCTCCTACAAATCTCGATGCGAAAACATTATCCGCAAAAAATCCGGTCTGTGCCTCCTGCACAACCATTTTGTCTAACGCGTCAGTATATTTGCTGGCGCTTGCCAATGAATTAATAGCCATTTTTCATTACTCCTTTAAAATCAAATTAATTTCCCATAAGTCCACGGAAAAATGCGTCGTCCACGGTATCCGCCGTGTTCTCCGCTGTACCCGCCGTACCTGTGGTTGCTTTAGCCGCGGTTTCCTCCGAAGATTTAGCCGCCGCTATTTTTTTATTCTCTCTGTGCCTATAGCGCAGATAAGCGGACATTAAGTCCCTGCCGTTTGCCGCGTCGGTTTTAACCTCTTTAGGCAGCTGTGAAAATTCGGCAAGCTCGGGAAACTCTGCTTTAAGCTCCGCAAACTCGCTCGCAAGACGCGCTTCAAGGCTTTCCCGCTTCTCGGTCTCAGCTTTTTGAGCCGCTTCCTTTCGGTCGGCTACGATTTTATCGTATTTCTGCTTCTGGCCCTCGCGGTAGACCTTCATAAGGTCGTCAATAACGCCGCTTTCTTCGCCGAATTTGTTTACAAGCTCCTGACGGTGACTGTTTTCGTCCTCGGCAAAAAGCCTGTCCACAACCTCCTCGATTGTCTGACCGCGCTGTGCGGCTATGTAATCAAGTTTGTTATACAGCGGCTTTACTGTGTTATTGTAGAAAATACCCTGTTCGGCAAAATCTACCGCTTCTTCACGGTTAAGCGTTTTGATTCCCTTGTTGTACTTTACGTCAAGCGCAAACTCAGGCTCCGCCGCGCCCTCGTCTCCGTGCGATACCTCCTCAGGTGTGGCGACCTCGGCTGTATCATTTTGTGTTGCGCTCTCCTCGGTATTTGCGGTATTTTCCGCAGTTGCCTCGGTTGCGGGAGCGCCCTGCTCCTCCGTCGATATGGCTGTCTCGGGATTTACATTTTCGTTTTCCATTGTTTTTTCTCCTTTTCGGAATAATTTATATCAACGCCTTAAGCGTCAATATCCGTCTGTTCGTCGCCGTTATAATTCATCATGTTTTGTCGCTCAGCCTCGGCACGCTTAGCCTCTCTTATCTGCTTTTCGGTAGGCTCGGGCGGTTTTACCCGCTTTTGTTTGCTCTGCCCGATAAAAAAGCCGACAGCTACGCAAAAAGCGCATACTATCAGCCAAAGCGTTAAAAGTATTAAGATTAAAACAACCAATTAAACCCAACCTCCTCTCATATCCTCCGCCGTAACGGAAAGCTTTTTATTTTCGTATTCAATGTCCGTAGGTCTTGCCTTAGGCGCTTTCGGGTCTACCGGATGAAAGAACCTAACATCATAAAACCCGTATCTCAGCGCGTCCATAAGGTGGTTTTGCGTATCAATCGGCATTCTGTGACCGTTCACCGTGTGCTTTTCGTCATAAATATAAGCCGAAAGCTCGGCAAGCGTATTTTTACAAAACGGGTCAACCGTTATGCTGTAGCCGTTTATTCGGTCAATGCCGTTTAAAATGCTGTCCCTGCCCTTTTCGGAGGGAAGTATACGAGATATTCCCAACCGCCTTAAATCCTCGTTAGACTTAGGCTCTGCGCAGTCGGCGCGGATTCGCTCCTTTGCGTAGCCCTTGCGCTTTATTTCCTCGGCTATGTCGCAGTTAAGCATTTTTGTGCTGTAAAACTCGTCATAGATGTATACAAGCCTGTCAATCGGATTGACCTTAAAGGCGATAAAGGCGGTAGGGTCGTTGGTGTAACCGTAATCAAGCCCGAAAAAGTCCCGCCACTTCCACGCGTCTTCTTTGGTTATCTCTATAACTCCGCTCCGCCAGTTTTCAAATACAAGACCCTCGGCTATTCCCCAGTTGCCAAGCCCCGCCACATCATATTTGCGTGGGTTATCGCTTTTCATTCGCTCGAATACCGCGCGGTCGGTCTCGTCAAGCCACTCGTTTATCATATAATTTGTGGAATAGGTGGAAACTTTATCGTCTGGCTTATCAAAGAACCGCTTTTTAAGCCAATGCTCGGCGCTCCACGGGTTAAAGGTTAAGGTTGTCTGCTTAAACAGCGTATCGGGTATAGCGCCGCGGGGAACGGACATATCTAACTTGTCGAAGTCGTTTTCATCGGCAAGCTCAAAAGCCTCCTCAATCCACACCCAACAGAGATAACCTTTTGAAACGGTGGTAGAAGCAAGCTTTAAAACATCGTCAAAGCCTCTGAATATGATTTTCTGCCCTGTCGGTATGTAGGTCATTTCCATAGGCGATACATTATTTTTCCAAAGGTGAGAAACCTCTAAGCGCTCCTGTGCCCATTTAAGCTGCGCAAATGTACTGTCGCGGTGGGTGTTCATAACCTGACGGACAACAAGCAAATTGCTGTCTGGGTATTTCATAATGCGATAGACAAAATTTAAGGCGGTCGTAGCCGATTTCTTACTGCCCTTACCGCCTTTTAATACTCTGTATCTGCTTTTATCCCGCCAATAATTAGAATAACCTTTTCCTACTATGTCAGGAAGATACACTTTACTCAAGTTTATCCTCTCCCGAGATTGTGACACTACCGTTTAAATTCAGTTCCTGCTTATCGCCCCAAGTATCAGGTTTACGATTTTTAAGCCAAAATATTTGTGCGGTGGTATCAGCAGGGACATAAACCTCATCGCTCCCCGTCTTTAAGACTTCACGCTCAGCAATCTTCTTTCCTGTTACAGGGTCATAATCTACCTCTTTGCATTTAAATGTCTTTTTTATCTCAACCGTATATCCTTGCGTTTTTTGAAATAAGGCATTTTCAACCTCAACATCCACAACTTCCTTGCCCTTTTTTAGGGCGTTAGAAATGTTAGGATAGGCTTTCATCCAAGCATACAACGTTTCACGCCTCACGCCTATATTGTGGGCAATCTGTTCATCCGTTAAGCCGTCACGCGCCCAAGCTCTAATAAGCAATAATTTTTCAGGCTCTAACCATTCTTGATATTTTCCTTTAGACAAGGCACCTCACCTTCCTCCTTTTTCTCTGATATTTTGTATTTACATCCGGCTCTAATGCAGTAATCCGCGCCTGTATTTTTGTAGTCGTTAAATTCACACGCCCTGCATTTAGCTTTCGGCTCAAAAACAATCCTTTTCATCTTTCCTCCGAATATAAAAACAGCGCCCGAAAACGAACGCTGTGATTATTAATTTTAATTTTCCACGATACTATTATAACATAAGAAAAGGTGTAAAAAGGTGTAATCTTTTAATCAAGCTTGATATGTAATAGTGCAGTCCCATGTATTTGCTTAATTCGGTCGAGTGAATACCCCATTTCATCGGAAATCTGCCACAGCTTCAAGCGCTTATATCCTTTTCCGTCCGTTTTACCGATATACGCGAGGTAAAGCACACGGCGCTCGCGCAGGTCGGGAAGTGCCTTTATAGCAGAGATTATTTTATACCGAAGTTTATAAAGCTCGTCGGTTTCCTTGTTAATCTGCTGCTCGATTTTTACTAAACGCTCGACAGCTCTTTCGGTCTTAGTGCCGTCGGAGTTTCCGCCCTTAGGCAAATCGGATATTACCGGACTTACCGCCGTAGCCCTGACCCACCATGAATTAAGCTCCTCCTGCAAATCGTTTATGTAGTTATCAATTTCACCGAATTGCTGTAAAATCTGTTTTTTCTCTCTGCTGGTCATATCTTCACCTTTCTCCGCATTACTTGTTGAAATTATAAAGCACTTTTTTATACCGTTCCTCGGCGGTATGTACTGACTATTCCCTTGCTGTCGGTGTGATTTTGGGGCTTGTAATGCTTATTCTTTTTCTTCGGCATATTATCGTTTCACTCCCTTTGCCTTTAGATAATCTTTCTCGGCTCTTTCAATATCAACCATATCTACACATTCCTCCATAACATCAACAGCCATAGAGTTTATCTCGTCCATTGACTTGCCAAGTTCTAAGCCCTGTGCCATTATGTTATTTCGCAACATAACGAAAAAGGCGAGTTTGTATTTATCAGTCATTGCCCTGCTCCTTATCAATTTCTAAATATTTATCCAAATACCACTTAGCTTTTGCTATATCCTCCGCGCCATTCTTCCTGCGGTGACGGTAGAGGTATTTAAAAGCGTTGCAGATACAGAAATTTTGTGTAGCTTCTGCGCCCTGCGTTTCAAGCATTACATCTATACACTCAAACTGTCCGCTTTCATAATGTGCGGGGTGATTTACATTGTCAGGCATTACCCTTGCTCCTCTCTTTCCTTAATCCGTATTTGCTCATAATCCGAATGTTCTGCTGTTTTTATTTCTCTCGGCTTATATCCGCTCGTCTCAAAGAAAGCGTCCATTGTGTTTAATTCAAATTCTTTGCAATGATTTACTGATTTAGCCGTACTTTCGGCTATCTCTTTATTTTTAGCGCAACAATAAATACCGTTGCCAGTAACAAGGTTATTGCAGTATCGGCAATATTGTCTCATTACCCCTTACTCCTTTCCAACGCCTTTTCTGCTTCTTCACGGGTGAAGAATACTGTTTTGCCAATACTTCTGCAAGTGGTTTCATAGAATGAATTGCACAGAAGTTTTAAGTACAACCCCTTGTCTTTTAAGACAATCTTTTCAACTGTTGTTTCTTCAATTTTGCCGTCACGAACCAACCATACTATCTGACCCACCTTACACGGCGGCAAGATTACGCCGTTTGCGATAAGGTAGTCGGCAAGGTCTAAATTTTCAAATAATTCAATTTTAAATCCGTTCGGTTGTATTTGGTCTATTCCCCAAAGTTGCTTTTCAGTTATCAACTCAACAAGCCTATCTCTATCTGTCATTGTTTTCACCCACCATTTCTTTTACGAGATTGTCGATATCTCTTTCGGTAATATACTCGAATTCATACTCGTCTAAATCTTTAAATTTATTATGCATAAATTCTTTTGCCTTCTCTGCAAACTCTTTGTATGCTTCGGCTTTGGCGGTTTTAAGCATATTACCATATTTACGGTGCATTAAAGAAAACTCGGTATCTGTCTCTTTTCTAAAAGCCCTTGCAAAATCAAGTTCGGTTTTCAACCTCTCAATCTCCGCCTGTGCTTCTTCATAGTGCATTTTCAAGGAATTAGCCGCACTTCTTAGAGATTGATTTTCGACTTTTAAATTTTCGTTTTCTGTTTTTTGGCGGGTGATGAGGTCAAGGGCGTTTTTACAAATTATATCGTCACCACAATCTTCTTTAAACAAAGGACACTCTCCGCATTTACCATTAGCACAACACTCCAAAGCCTTTATAATCTCTTTATCGGTTAGGTTTTTATCGGTCACTCGGTATCACTCCCATTACTGTTAAAATCCAAAGCTTGACCGCAATTATGGCAATACTTATATGACTTAGATACCCACTCTTTACAGTTCGGGCATTCGTAAACTGTAGTTCCTTTTCCCCAACGTCCACAACCGATTTTTATCGGTTCTTCGATAGGCTGAACAATATGCGGTGTGGGCTTTTTCGGTATCTGCTTTTCAAGGGCAGAGATAGCAATGTTATGACATTCAATACCCTCTTTTTCGTCTTCATATGGCAATAAATCTTCATTCCATTGTTTTAACATTTTAATTGCTTCCTCGTTTGTCATTCCGAAACCTCCTGTTCAAGCCATTGTTTAAATGCCTCAATCCATATAATACCCTTACCTGTTGTAACATCTATTGCATTACGGTATATCTCTTTAACATCATAAGGTGCTTTATAATTATCTATATGCATTGCTAACCATTTTGCCATTTCCTCCACGCTCATAGCCTTTATGTGGTCGTAGTTAGTCATTTTTACAACATTTCCCTTCTAATAAATCTGATAATAAAACTTTTTTACCGCAACCATAGCAAGTAGCGTATTTGCTTTCAGTAAAAGTCTCAATCTCCATACCGAAAGGTTCTCCGTTACAAAGATAATCTTGAAAACTTTTAATGGCAGTAAAATATCCTTTATCACTTCCACAATATTTACATTTTGGCAAATCCATATTTAATCCTTTCCGTCCATTTTAGCGCCGCAATGGGGACAATATTCAAAATCTTCTTTTCCATTGCTTATTGTTTCTGTTCTATGACAGTATCTACAAGTTATATCTCTGCTTGACATTCTCACATTAGAACATTGCCAATAGCTATGCCTTACCTCCACCACATCGGCGGTTGACTGTTTATAATTAGTTTTCAAACCGCAAATAACACAAACCTGTCTACCCTCTGGAATTACCGCACCACAACATACACAATGCTCTGCATTGTCAATATGTCCGTCTATTAAACTAATATTACTCATCATTATTCCTCCCATTAGCACTGACTATCGCGAATGCGCCGAAGCCTAAAACTGCGCCGATTATTAGTCCTAAAATAAAATTTAACATTATCAAAACCTCACAAATAATACTTTTTCGATATATTCGGTCATACCGTACCGCCCCATTGTTCAGACATTGCCGCAGCTATGCCAAGGAATGTCTTACTGCGAATTTCACTTTTACGGGAATATGTGTCTTCCCAGGTTCTTACTTTACCGCTTGACATTACCCCAAAAAATGCCGCATTATTAGGTTTAGGCAAATTATTTGTTTCTAACGGGGGCAATCCCTTTAACCACAAACAAGTTGCTTTATTGATATATTGCTCCTTGTCATATATGCTATCGGCAAACATATACGGATGAATTATCTGACTGGGTTTTCTATATGCTGTATTCATAAATCCTACTGGATTTTCAACCGCTATTTTTTCGCAATCAGCAAGAATGATTTGCATAAAAAATACTGCAGCCTTTGCTCTGTCTTCCCATCGTTTTATTACTTTTGCTGGCGGAGTACATTTCAATGAAAAAGAGCGTGTTGCAACATTTGATAAATAAGTACACGGCGGATGCGCTATAATCAAATCCCATTTACCCGAAATAGTATGTAATTTACCGTCACAAGTGGTAAATTCGCACCGACCGTTAAGCAACGGTAAAACATCTTGCTTTATATGCCATTCGGGGTGACCGCCCGAGCAGTCGATAATATCACAGGAAAAAGCATTGTGACCTTTTGCTCTGAAAGCTATACATACCCTTTGACTTTCCTCGCAAGCGACTAAAACATTCACTTTTTAAACCTCCCTTATCCTTATGCCGTATCATATCCCAAGCTCGTCGGCTTTAGCTTTTAATTTCTGCTCATATTCCTTGTCGGAAATAGGCTGTAAGCGCAGATAATTCTTGTAGCGCTCGTATTCTTCCCATTTTCGCTGTTCTGTCATATGTATCCTCCTTAAAGTTACAAAAATAGTTAAAAGTAACACCGAGTTACAAAGCGTTGTAACCGCTCTTGTCCGCATAAATAAAGGCTTTTTGGGGTGTGGTTACAAAGTTACAACTTTTTCGCGCGCGCATATAAGGGGCATTTTTTTATTTTTAAAAATTATTTTCACATATATAAGTACCCTTTTTCGCTGTAACCCGTGTAACTTTGTAACTTTTTTTACTCTTCCGGCGATTCTTCGGGTCGAACCAAGACATAACATCTTGAACAATCAAGCCCGAATTTTATTACTTTGGTCGGTTTATTATTAGAATCACCTATTATAAGTCCGTTCTTCAAAGCCCACGAAATAAAAGCTTTGTCATTAAAACCGCCCTCTTTGCAAATTCTTTTAAAGACATTGGTATGAATGGCATAGCAGTTCTTGTCTGTGACTTTATCAACATAAATTCTTCCCCAAGCCTCAATTCGGAACTCGTCCAAATTGCCGTTGTAGAACTTTGCATTATTTACATCGCATTCGCTTATTATGTATTCATAACACCGCTCATTCTCTGATAGCGTGTGCTTGTCTGTAAGCGCCTTTTTGAGCTCGTCAAACGAAAGTCTCTTATTGTCCTTGAAAATATACTCTGTGGCGATTAAATCGGCTGTGAGTATAGCGGATAATGACCTTAACTGCTTATCCTCGTATTCCTCGTCTCCAATAAGCTTAAAGCAGTCCTGCTGTGTCCGCATTACTTCATCCATACCCAATTTACACAGCACATCTACAAACTCCCTGCCTATAAAGCCGTAATTGTTTCTAAGCAGCGTAGCCGCCGTCTGTCCGTCAGGAAATATATCGCCGTCATCGGTCTCATATTCAAGTACACGGTTCACCGCGCCGCCCTGCAGTTGGTCTGTAATAATCGGCGTTTCACCGGAGCAGATAATAATATTCGCCCAGGTGTTCTTTGGCGCAAGTCCGAGCTTTGTATTGCTTCGCCCTCTGCCTTCACCGCTTGCGAGCTGATATATAAGCTGTGAAAAATCATCTTTAAAATTCTTCCGGACTCTCGCGGTATCGTCAATGATAAACGGAAGATTGTTAAAGAACCCCGCTTTAGCCTCAAACGCCGATATTGTATCGTCAAAGTTTGAAATAAACTTTCCTATTTCGGGGTCTGCCCACACACTGGCCGCTATCATTCCGCATACGGATTTACCTCCGCCTGTCTTGCCCCAAATATCAACCCAAAATGGTAGCAGTCCGCAGGGCTTAATAAGTACGCTTGCAAGACTTGCCGCCATTGCAAGACGCGGTTCAACTCTGCCGGAGGCTCTTACCGACAGAATAAAATCCATCCACTTTTTACGGCTCCCCGCGGTTGTTATGGTATCGAATAAGGTGTCAAACCGTCCGTCCCTGTCAAAGGCAAGCTCCGATGTATATGGCATAAATCCATCCTCACACCAGCCCATTTTTGCGGTTGCTCTTACCTCGGGAATAGTTTCAATATTAAGCTGTTCAATGTCTGCAAGGTATTTTACAAGGCTTTTCGCCGTCTCGCTCGTAACCGCAATACCGAATACCGCCAGCTCGGGTATTTTACTCCTTTGCGCTATAACCGCCTTCGATACAATCTGTTCACGCCAGCGCCCCTGCCGATAAAAGGCAAGCCTTACCTTTTGCATACCGTCCTCGACATTGGTTATAACCTCCGCGGGGAGTATCGGGTGAGGACATGCCACACGGTTATCCGGCATAGCGTCGGGATTATATATTCCGTCCATATTAGCTATCCAGTTGCCGCACTTCATTTCAGGATAAGCCTCACCGAAATCGGTTATCCGCTCAAAGGCTTTCTGCTTTTCGGATTTTTTACGCTCATTTTCACGCGAAGTCATATCCTTTTCGGCAAGCTTAAGCATACGCTCGACACGCTTTTTTATCTCGCTGCCGAACTCAGCGGCACGGTCTATCAAATCAAAACCGAGCTGTTCACGGATAAGAGGGTCAGGCTCGTCCATTATTTTGCAAATAACTTCCTCGCTGTAAAGCTCCTTTGCGGTAAGCTTTGAAAAATCTATATCGTCCAATCATTTCACCCTCTCATTATGTATTCAGTTTCGGCAAGGCTTAATTTATGCGTTAATGCGTTCCTTAGTGTAAGCGCGGATAAAAAAAGCGGACTAGGCTTTTCCTCAGGTCCCGAGGGTTTATATGCCGTGATAAAATCCTCGTTTAATTTCCAGTTGTCAAACGCGTCCCAGTAATTAATCCGCGCCGCTTTACGCTTGTCCGACTTACCTTTTCTGTCCCGCCTTACGCGGTCTATTTTGCGCTGTTCGGAATAGCTTATGTCTCTGTCTAAAAGCCCGCACGCGTCCTCAAAGGAAAGATTTTGAATGTTCATTACAAAGGTAATAACATCACCGTGCGCTCCGCACCCGAAACAGTGATATGTACCATCTGGATATACGCGGAACGACGCGGTTTTTTCGCTGTGAAACGGACATTTTGCAAAGCCTTTTCGGTCTACCTCAACACCGTATCTGTCAAGCCAGTCATTAAGCGAATTAGTGGTTTTTATTTTTTGTGTGTCTATCTTCATACTTCAAATTCTAAATCCTTAATCAGCGTGTTCCTTATGTGGTGGTAGAAAATTTTTCGCATTAAAAGCGGCGTGGTTTCGGGCTTGCAGAAATGCACGGAAATATCATATCTATCAGCGAATGCCATAACCGAGGAAAGCAAACTGTTTGAATTTAATTTACTGCGGTATTTCCCACCTATTATCTTTTCATAATTTCCATTTTCAACAATCAAATGAACCTTAGCACCACTTTTGGCTGCTCTTTCAAACTCTTTTGAGAATCTGTCTCTACCCTTTGTAAAATTGCCGCAAATCTCGTCTAAATTCATTTTTCGTTCAATAACGATTTCTTTATCAAGTAAAACTTCAAAGCCGTCTATGCCGCAATAACCGCACGAATAATCTCCAAAATCAAGCTTCTGTCTGCGGTAGGGAATACCGACGGAATCAAGCCGTTTATAGTATTGTTCCGTCGGTTGCTCCCTTGTATCAACTAATAAAAACATCGTATTAAGGATATTTTCCATTTCCTTTGGTGTCATAGTTTAAAACGGCAAATCATCATCCGAATCAATGACGGCGAAATTCGTTGTATTCGCGCTTGCGGTGCTTTGAGACGACGCTTTTTTTGCTCCGCCGTTTAAGGTTTTTAATGCTGGCATTTTAAACTTACCGTTTTTAATGCAGTCAACTGAGCGGAATCCTCTGCATTCGGTTAAAATGATCACATCACCGTTTTCAGTTTCGAACTCCTTTTCTCCAAATATTACACCGATAGTTTTGCCTTTTAACTTGGTTTCGTCCCAGTCCCAATGATATCCGGAATTACTTTCCTCGATATTCGCAATCATAGTTTTGAATTTATTGAGGTTTTCTTCGTAATACTGTGAGTTTTCATCAGGGATAAATGCGTTGTATGTACCGCGCCATTTTTTGTTTTCGTTAATATTCGCCCGATATTGCTCGGCAAAATGTCCTTTGTGCTCGCCCTCGGAAATATCAAAAGAAAAAGCCAACCAAGTATAACCGCTTGCACTCGTTTCTTCTTTACAATCAAGAATTTTTGCAATGTATCCACCCTTTGGTAATTGCGGAACACCGCCTGTAATAACCTTTGCTGTTTCAAATCCTTTTAATTCTTGCATAATTGTTTATTCTCCTTTTTCAAATTCTTCTAATGCTTCAATTACTGTTTTAATATCGTTAGGGATTGTATCGGTCTCGAATAATCCCATCGGGGTTTTTGCAGTGCTGTTCTTTGCGTGCGTTTCGAAGACATATTCCCCGTCAACACACTTTGCTATAAGAACGGTTGTAAACTTGCTTTCGAGACATATCTTATCAAGTTTCTTTCCGCTTGTTTTAATCTTTGTAAAGACAAAACCGTCCTCTGTCCTTTCGGTTTGCGTATGTGCGACAAAAACGACTGTTAAATCGTCTCTAAGCAAATAAGCCATATCTACCATATCCCAAATACATGTAGCAAGGTCAAGCCATTTGTCATAGCCTTTTTCACGACTTCTCCGCATTTCGTCTGCAACCATTATTGAACCTATCGTATCAATCACGACGGTTTTAATTTTCGGGCATTTTTCAGAAATCGACGCAAGTCTCGTCTTAACTCTGTCCGGCTCGTCACAGCAGAAATAATTCTTTTTTTCTTCGTTATACTGCTTTTTCCAGCCTTTCCAGGAAAGACCCTTACGGTCAGAATCTATGTAGTAAGTAGTGTCGAGATCAAGATTTCTCATTGAAGTCGTTTTCCCCGAACCGCTTTCGCCCATAATGCAAATAACCTTTGCCATTTTTATTCCTCCCTTTTGTCTTCATCTAATTCAAGTGGGCAATTCTGTCCAACATACTTTTGCGGAAATGCCACAGGCTCTTTGTTGAGCTGGCACATCCTCTCGTTACTGCTAAGGTATGGGCAATGCCTGCACGTTATTTCAGACCGCCCTTTATCGTCCACCGGGAAGAATACTTTTACGGTGCATTTTGTTTTAATATAAGAAACTACGCCTGAATCAAAGTTCGGCATTATTTACCACCTCTTTGTTTATTCGCTTTTTCGTATTGCCCTAATATCTCGTCAATTTCCATACGGTTTTTGCCCTTAATCAGGCTTATAAGCCGCTTTTCGGCAGTCGTTAAATCCTCGTCAAACCACATAATCTATTCCTCCTCAAAATACCTTGCCGCGCCTACAATATGTACCCTGCTGTTTTCGGGGAACCGCTTAAGGTAGTCCGAAGACTTATACTGATACAGAGTCTCGTCAAGCTTGTCCATTATTACAGGAACGCCACCTAATAAGGCGATAATATTTTCCTCGGGTATCATATTGGAAATTCCCCAGTAGATATTTCCCTTGTAACCTAAAAGGAACAGAAACTCTGACTTTGTTTCGGTTATCTCGGTAATACCTCCCGTACTTCCGCACATAGGACACGCCTGATAGCTCTCGGCGCCTAAATCGCGGCTCTCGGTTACGGTCTCGCTATGGTCGAATTCTGCGCCGCAGTTATCACATCTGTACATTATCCGACCCTCCTATCGCCCTACCGAGATTAAAGCCCGCATTAAATGCCCGGTCTTCGAAAATGTCCGAATCAATGGATATAATATCCTGCAAAAATCCGTCCTTGTATTCCGCTTTCTCACGCTCGCTGTCCCGTTCGTCAAGCTCCGCAGCGTACTGCTTAACCTTGCGCTTTAACCTATCGTTTTCCCGCGCCTCAGCTATGTAGCAGTTGCCGAAATAGATAAACCCGACAAATAATATCGCTGCCAAAATAACTACCGCCCACAGAGCGAAACCGTCAATATAAATACAACTGTTCATTTTTTATTTCCTCCTATTAATAATCAATATCCAACTCCTACATAATCAAGCACTCTTGCCCAACCATATTTTTCCCCTGTCACTTCATCCGTACAGCATTCGTACATCCAATATTGCCATTCGCGCGGATTTCGTTCCTTTAATTGGTCGAAACGGTGCGGTCGTTTTTCAAGATGTATCCCGAACCCGCACATTGAACAGCCTGTCCGCTGTGCGCCCGTTGTTCTTAATTGCCCGTTTTCGTCCCGTTCTATTGTTCCGTATATTTCGGGTAAGGGGACTTTAAGGTCAAGCGCAAGTTGTAATAAATCCTGTCGATTAAATATAGCGAACGGGGCAGATCTGATTGTGCTTGCACCGAAATAATTACAACCGTTTATCCTAAGCGATTTCGCGCGCCTTCCGCCTTCAGAAGCCATAAGACCTAAAAACGGAACACTGTTATGTGCTTTTGCCCAATCGTCGCAAGGTTTTTCTTTGAGATAGTAGCAACATTTTGACGATACCTTAAAATTAGGTATTTGATAGTTTGTACATTCTTCGTCGTTTGCATATCCTCCGAATTTTTCAAGCCATTTTTGCGACATTTTCATACGGCTGTTTTTCTGATAACCACCGTATTCGCCCGTTTCACCTGTCATAATGGCATGTCGAACAGTTTTATTCTTTTCCGAAGGATTGGCAAGCAACTCTATCTTTGCCGCTATTTCCTTTGAAAGAACGGGAAAACCGAAAGTTTGTATTATTTCGGGTTTAGACCAATGTGTGCCGTCAGGCTTTAACGCCGACTTCAAACACTCTACACCTAATTGATGATGTACTCGCTGTATGCTCCGGTCTTCAAGATATGACACACTTATCGCAGGCACATCTATATGTATAGACCTTAAGAACATCAGTAGTGTTATACTGTCGAGCCCTCCGACCGAAACGTGGTAATTCAACCCGCGCACATCACATTCCCTTACAAATTCCTGCGCGCGAATTTTTGCATATTTAATCTTAAAGTCATAGGGCATTTTCTCTTTAACCATAAATGAAGCTATCTTTTCCTTTGCTCCGATACGCTCCATTCGCTCTATTACATTCTCTGGTGGCATATTTCAATCTCCTATTTGACAAATTTAAAATTTAGTGTTATAATAACCATATCCTATTTGACTTGCCGCTTATCGGACTTCCTCTCCGATGGGCGGCGCTTTTTATGCTTTGCAAGCCACTCACTCCTCCCTTACGGCTTCGAGATTAAGTTTTTTAAGCTTTAAGCACATTTTTTCAAGCCTGTTAATATCCAAATGCCACGCTATATAGGCACACTCGGTATCTACCGCCTTTGGATTCCAACACTCAGCGCCCTTTTCCTCCATAACCTTTCTTGCCTGGTCTTTCAGACGAGCCGCCACCGCGTCGCTCTTAAAGCCGAATAACTTTTTAATATCGGCACTGCAGATTTCGGTTTTGCTGTTATAGAGCCTTACCGCGTATTCAATGTCTGCAAGCTGTATGTCGCGCATATTCTCACCGCCTTTCAATTTGGTTTTGTTTCTTACTCCGCATTTCTTTCCCGAATAATCTCGTCTATCGCGGACATTATGCGGGTTTCGGCGTCCTTGGGCGTTTTCTTGCCGTTTAAAATCATCCATATGTAATCGTTTGTAACGCCCATTCTTTTAGCTAACTCCGTTTGAGTTATTTTATTAATGTGCATTTTGCCAACTACATTGGCTATCCATTGTTCCAAAATTCAAACCTCCTTATTATTTTTTTGAAAAAACAGTTGTATTTTTCGTACTTATGTGTTATTATTATCGTGTCAAGAAAAATAAACATAAAGTAGTCAAAGTTGCAGAGCGAAAATTCGAACTGTTTATTGTTATTATATACCGACATCTCGAACTTGTCAATAGATTGAGAGCGACTTTTCGAACTTTGTAATTAGTGACAAATTGCAGAGGTGATTTTTGTATGTTTTTTGAAAGATACGAAAAATTATGTAAAAACAAAAATAAAACCACTACTGGCGTAGCGGCTGAACTCGGCATTGCTAAATCAACAGTTGCTTACTGGAGAGCAAACGGCAACGTAATTCCAAAACAAGATGTATTATTAAAAATGGCTGAATACTTTAATGTATCAGTTGATTATCTTCTCGGTAATAATGACATTAAAAATCCTCCGAAATCCTCTATTTCAGATGACGATATTAAATTTGCTTTGTGGGGAGACGTAGCGGACGAAATCCCGAACGACAAGCTTCAAGAAGTTAAAACATTTGCAGAATTTATTAAAAACACTTACAAAAAGGACAATAATAAATGAACCTGAATAACTTATATTCTTATGCCGAAGAGAATAATATTCCGGTTATCTCATTTGATATACCTAAGTCTGAAAGCATGTCCGTTTTATATGACGGTAACTGTTATGTAGGAATAGACCGGTTGACTGTAAAAAACGAAACAGATGAAAAAGAAAAGCTTGCACACGAACTCGGTCATTGCGCTACAGGCTCTTTCTACAACGAATACGCTAAATGTGATATCAGGGAAAAGCACGAACGGCGTGCAAATATATGGAAAATAAAAAAGCTTATCCCGAAAGATAAGCTGATTGAAGTTATTAATAGCGGTTTTGGTGATAACCGTTTTGAGTTGGCAGAGCATTTCGACGTAACGGAAGATACAATGCAATTTGCGTTAGATTACTATTTTGTTGTATAAATCAAAGTGAATTAATTTATTTTTAAGGGGTTATGTCTAATGAATAAGTTAAAAGAAAAATTATCGGATTGGCTCGGTGGTTTTGGTGTTGCTTTATATTTTGTAATAACATTAGCAATAAGTGTATTGCCCTTTGTGATGATAGACACTAACTTTATATTAACAATAATTTTTATAGGAATTGAGGACTTTTTACCGATCACAACTATTGTTTTTTGGATTTGGGGATTAGTTGCTGCGATTAAAGGTGTCCAAGATGTTTGGGCAATAATTTATTATATTGCCTTCGCGGTTTTGTGGTTGCCTTACTTTATAAATATAATATTAGCTCTATTTCAACCAATTACAAAAAAGATTGAGCGGAGGAAATTATATGACACAATATGATTATCCTAATTACTACACCAGATCTTTCGAAGATTCTTATCAAGATCTACATGATAGTTTAATTGATTCGAAAATTGTCACATCAGACTTAGATGTTGAGTTGATACCTTTTGTTTATACTGTATATGATCTTGTTGCATTTGATTATGGCTTTGATAGAGAGGAATTATTAAAATATTTCAAAAATTGGATTGACGCTTGCTTCTGTTCTGATAAAGTCTATTCTATTTTTTACGAGCGTCATAACCTTTATAGTGAAATAGTTCGCGGCAAAAGACCACGCTATGAATGGATGATAGGAAATCCAACAAATATTGAAAGTTCAGCTATTCTTAATTTATGTGCTGCTTTTGGAGATATACTTTATAATCCAACTTGTGCGAACAATTATGATAAAGCACCAATAATGATACATGGTTTTTCGGAAGCAATAGACTTCACAGCTACGATGACAAAGTTTAGCAGTAAAGTAATGAATACATTCTACGAAGCGTTGTCATTATTTGAAAAATCAGGACCAATTGAGGCTGTGTTTAAAAACGATGACAAACTATCAACTCACACTGAAAATACGAAGAGTAATAATTATAAAAAAGAAGCAACGCCAAAAGAAAAAAGTAAAATCCGAACAAGTACTATCAATAACTCTAAAAATCCCTCATTTATCGATAAATACCTTGAGTGGATAACTCTCGGAGGCGTTGCATTATTTTTAATTATAATTTTTATAATAAGTGGCTGTTTTAATTGAAGTAAAAAAAATCCGCCCTGAAACGAAGGAATGACGATCGAAAGACAATCAGGTCTGCTGTTTAAGTAACCCTAACCCTCTAATAAAAATATTCGGAAGTGTTGAAAATGTATGACCGCGAGTACGACCCCGAGCTTTTTATAATAACCCATAAGGAGCAGGAGTTATTAAAACGCCTCCGCGATCTTTCCGATGAAGATAAAACCGAAATAGAAAAACTGACCCTCGACCTCGCGCTAAAGGATATTCAAGATAAATAAAAAATCTCCACACTGATGTGGAGGAAAATAAAAGAAAATAGACTTACAATGAATAAAATAATGCAGAAAAACATAAATTTTTAATACTGACGAAAAAATGTCCTTGACACAATAATGTGACTTGTGGTATAATTTCGCTAGTGAACGCGTTACAGTAACCTGCGGGGCTGTAACCCAGAAAGCTCTCTGCATTATTGCAGGGAGTTTTTTGTTTTATGAAAGAACCTAAAAAATTTTTTACATACGAAGAACAAATAGAACTGTTAAAAAATAAAAAATTAATAATCACCGATGAACAAAGAGCAATTAATTATTTAAAACAATACAGCTACTATTCCCTAATATCGGGATATAAAGACATTTTCAAAGTCGAAAAAAACGGTAACTATCGCCCTGATGCAAGATTTGAACATATCGTTTTACTATATCAGCTTGATAATATGTTAAAATATCTTTTTCTGCAAAAAATCATAAACATTGAAAAGCACATTAAATCTCTATATTCATATTCATTTTGTAGCCTTTACGGAGAAACACAAGACGATTATTTGAATGTTAATAATTATAATTATATTCCGAAATATCAATCTGCAATTAATGATTATGTTTCATTGGTAAGCTCAACATTAAAAAACTCAGAAAAATATCCAAATATTAATTATAACATTAAAACCTATGGAACAGTTCCGCTGTGGATAGTTATTCATTCGCTAACATTTGGCAATATTTCAAAATTATATTCTTTTTCTATGCCTAAAGTTCAAAGCGAAGTGTCCCGCGAGTTTAAAGGTATTTATAGTAACCAGTTATCGGCTATTTTAAATGTATTAACAAAATACAGAAATGTTTGCGCACATGGTGAAAGGTTATACAATTACAGAACGCAAAAATCATTGTTAGACTTGCCTCTCCATTCGCAGATTAAAGGTTTGTATAATATTTCAAAAAATGATTTGTTTAACGTATGTATTTCTTTCAAATATTTACTGCCTAAAGATAATTTTGACGGTTTTATAGATGATTTAAGTTTTGTTATTCAATTATATTTTGAAAAACTTGATGATTATTATAGGTCAGAAATACTTAAATGTATGGGATTTCCTGATGACTGGAAAGAAATATTGTTAAATTAGGTTTGATATTTATTTAAAATAAAAACTCCGCCCAGTGCTGTAACACCAAAGCGGAGCCGTATCGGACGGACCGATACAATGCCTTAACAAGCATACATATTGTACCATACCCGTCCGAAAATTGCAAGAACAAGAAAGGACGGGATTTTTATGCCCATTTACAAAATGGACGGTAAAAAGCAAGCAAAGCAAAAATACCGTGTTTTCGTAAATTACACGGACAATCAGGGTAAATATCATAAAAAGAGTAAAATTGTTTACGGTCTGGACGAAGCAAAGGAATGTGAAAGAAATCTCGCCCGCAAAGTATCGCAAACCGCTCCCGACAGTAAAATGACCGTGCAACAGCTGTATGACGAATATACAGCTGTCAAAAAGCACGAAGTAAGAATAACCACCCTTGAAAAAACAAAATCAATTCTTAACAGAGAAGTAATACCGATATTCGGCGAAACGAAAATTGATAAGCTAAACATTCCGCTTCTTCAAAAATGGAAAACCTCTGTCGCCGAAAAAGAACTCGCCGTCACGACAAAAAATAATATTTATACAGAATTTCGCGCCCTGCTCAATTACGCCGTAAAAATGGAGTATATCCCCAAAAACCCGCTAAACAGTATCGGCAATTTTAAAAATCCCGAATTTGAGACTGCAGAGGAAAAGCTGCACTATTACACCGCCGAGCAATTTAAAAAGTATATAGCGGCCGCAAAGTCCCACATCGGCACAATAAGCGATTCCGGATATTATGTTTTTTTCAATATAGCGTTTTACACAGGTATGCGAAAGGGCGAAATTAACGCTCTTAAATGGTCCGATATCGACGGTGATTTTATTCACGTCCGCCGAAGCGTTGCACAAAAGGTTAAAGGCTCGTCAATAATCGAAACACCGCCTAAAAATAAATCGTCCTACAGAACGCTCCAAATGCCACAGCCGCTAATAGAAATACTTACCGAATATAAGAATAGGTGTATGCGTTTAAAAGGCTTTACGGACGATTACAGAGTATGCGGCGGCATTTCCTGCTTAAGCGACACAATGATTTCAAATAAAAATATCGAATTTGCAACCGAAGCGGGACTCCCGATAATAAGAATACACGATTTTCGGCACACCCACGCTTCCCTGCTTGTAAACGAAGGTATTAATATTCAGGAAATCGCGCGGCGACTCGGTCATTCAAAGATTGAAACTACCTGGAACACATACGCGCATTTATACCCAAAAGAAGAGGAACGCGCCGTTTCAATCCTTAACAAAATAAAATAATTCGTACATTTTTCGTACACAAAAGAAAAAGACCCGCTATTTAAGCGGGTCTCAGCGTATTTGGTGGAGATGAGGAGAGTCGAACTCCTGTCCAAAAATTTATCCGTATCGGCTTCTCCGAGCGCAGACATTTGTTTACATTCCCTTACGCGGACGTCAAATGTCAGACTTCCGCGCTTGGTAGCTCCCTATCCGTGACGAAAGCGGGAGCCGGCTCTCGTTCACGTTCACCGCTAAAATGACACCCTTGCCGAACCGCGGTGCTTTCGGGTCGGATGAGCAGCCTAAATTAGGCTGCTAAAGCAACTTTATTGTTGTTAGTTAATTTTGTTTACGGATTTTATAGCGGTTCCGCACCGCTGCTCGCTTCCGATACTTCAAAATCCCTGTCGAAACCTTTACATCCCCTTATATTCTTTCATTGTCAACGGTTTTGCTCTTTGAGTGCCCTGTCAATAGTGCGCGCTGCGTCGCGTTTTGCGGCGGTTTCACGCTTATCGTGGAGCTTTTTGCCCTTGCATAGTCCCAACTGCACCTTAACAAGTGAGCCTTTAAAGTAGAGCGACAGGGGTATTAACGCCAGTCCCTCCTGCTTGACCGCACCGAAAAGGCGCATAATTTCCCGCTTGTGCATAAGCAGCCGTCTATTGCGGATGGGGTTTTTGTTGAATATATTGCCGTGGTCGTAGGGGCTTATGTGCATCTGCTTGATTATCATTTCGCCGTTATCGACCGAACACCACGCGTCCTTTAAATTAACGCCGCCCTGCCTTATCGACTTAATCTCGGTTCCCGAAAGCTCAATGCCGCATTCAAAGCTTTCCAGCACAAAATATTCGTGAAAGGCTTTTTTATTTGTTGTTATCGTTTTAATGTTATCCACGCGGCCTACCTCCCCTCGGGAATTAAAGTATAGCACACTTTTCTAACGCTTTCAAGTAAATACTGTCGAAAAATGAACGCCCGAACAGCAAATTACTGCACAGGCGTTCATTTCCTTTAAAGCGTTATGTACATTAAGTACGCTGAACGTTTTATTTTGAAATTAATCCTCGGAGATTGCCTCTACCGGACAACCGGCAGCGCAAGCGCCGCAGCTGCAGCATTTATCCGCGTCAATCTCGTAATGCTCCGCGCCTTCGGCGATTGCATCACAGGGACAACCCGCGGCACATGCTCCGCAGCTTATGCAGGCATCGGAAATTTGGTAAGCCATCAAAAAACACCTCCATAGCTCAAATGCTTTGCTTTATATATTGTAGCAAGTTTTGTTTAAAAATGCAAGTAAAATATTATTCCAATTCGTTATTTTTCGTGTTTTTTTTAATTGTTCTGCTCGCTGTCATTCTTTAAGTCCTTCGGACGTTTTTTTGAGCGGGATATAATCTTAACCTCGTCCCTGTGAATCTTAAACGGAATCGTATCACTGTCGATAAGCTTTACAAGCAGATTACCGGTTATCAGATTCACATCGGTCACAGTCGCAAGCCCCTCCTTGGTTTTAACTGTCGCACCGACATTCGGAGTAAAGGAATTAAGGTACTCGTAAGCGTCCTGTTCGTAATTAAGACAGCACATCAGTCTGCCACAGCTTCCCGAAATTTTAGTCGGGTTAAGCGACAAGCCCTGCTCCTTTGCCATTTTAATAGAGACGGGCTGAAAATCGCTTAAAAAACGCTTACAGCAATAGGGCTGACCGCAGATTCCAATTCCTCCGAGCATTTTAGCCTCGTCCCTTACGCCTATCTGCCTTAGCTCAATTCGTGTATGGAAGCGCGACGCCAAATTTTTCACAAGCTCGCGGAAGTCAACCCTGCCGTCCGAAGTGAAGAAAAAGACTATTTTGTTTGAGTCAAAAGAATATTCCACGCTGACAAGCTTCATATCAAGTCCATGCTCGGCAATCATTTCCTCACAAATTGAAAATGCCTCTTGCTCTTTTTTTCGGTTTTCGGAAAGCTTTTTCAAATCCCGATCGTTTGCGATTCTGAGCGTTTTTCTTAAGGGCTTAACGATTGCGTCGTCCTCAACCTCGCGGTTAGGAGCGCTTACAGTTCCGAATTCGGTTCCGTTTTGGGTCTCGACAATAACGCTGTCCCCTACATTCGCCTTGATGCCGCAGGGGTCAAAGTAATACACCCTGCCGCCGTCCTTAAATTTTACGGATATAACCTCTGTCATATATTCCTCCGAAATTATCAGTTGTGACTTATTTGAGCCGCTTTGCAGACAAGCGCGCAAAACAGCAGACTTAAATTTATATTGGTTTTAAGCGCATCTTCAAACTCTGGTATTGCGTCATAAAACCGCGCAAGAAGTTTGGCGTAACAGGTGCTGCGAAGATTATTTTTAATTTGCGCCGCAACATTGAGCTTTAGCTCTTTTAGAAATTCGTCGGCTAAAACTCGGCTTTTCTCAAACTGAGCGGTTATTTTAAGCATTTCCGCCTCGTTGCCGGAAATTAAAAGCTCTGTAAAACGCTTTGCCGCCGACTGCGCCGCGGTTCCGCCGCCCGCTAAGGCTTCTTTTGCCGCGCCGATATTTCCGCCCGTGGCCTTGAGCGCCTCTTTTATCTGCTCCTCGCTATAGTCGGTATTATTTATTAAATACTCTACAGCCTCGTCCGTTTCGGGCGGTACAAGCGAAAGTACAGTACACCTTGAAATGATTGTATCTAAGAGTGCCGCCGCGGATTCGGCTATAAGAATAAAAATTATATCGGCTGGCGGCTCTTCAAGCACCTTTAACAGGGCGTTCTGCGCCTGCTCGTTCATACTGTCCGCCCTGTCGATTACAAAAACGCGCCTTGCCGCCATATGCGGTTTAACATAGGCTTCTGTGCGGAGAGCTCTTATTTGTGCCACGGTGATATTTTTCTTGCCGTCCTCGGGCGCGGTCACCGTTATGTCGGGATGTGTGCCGATTTGAGCCAAATGACAGCCGCGGCAGACTCCGCACGGCGGGTTTTCACCGCCGCACACCGCCGCTCTGCTTAAAAAACGCATAAGGGTATGTCTTCCGGTGCCCTTATCCCCCTCAAGCAAAATCGCGTGGGGAATCCTGTTTTCGGCAACCGCCGCCAAAACCGCGGCTTTTATTCTTTCGTTACCCGCAAGCGGAAAGCTCATAGCACAAAGCCGACCTTTTTCATAGCCTTGAAGTAGGTTTTGCGCGCGACCCGCTCCGCCTTCTCCGCCCCCTGCCTGTAAAGCTGTTCGAGCATTTTTTTATCCTTTATAATCTCATCGTGCTTTTGCTTTATGGGAGCTAAAGTATCCGCGACAGCCTCGCCGACCGCGAGCTTAAACTCGCCGTAGCCCCTGCCGCTAAACTCCTTTTCGGTTTCATCGGCAGTTTTTCCCGTAACGGCTGAATAAATCGTGATAAGATTTGAAATTCCGGGCTTATCGTCCGACATTCTAATCTCATTATCCGAATCGGTAACCGCGCGCTTGAATTTCCTTATAATATCGTCCTTGCTGTCAAGTATCGCTACCCAGGCGTTTGCGTTATCGTCCGATTTGGACATTTTTTTAGAGGGGTCTTGGAGCGACTTAACCCTCGCCCCCGCTTTCGGAATATACGCGTCGGGAACGGTGAAAACATCGCCGTAAATATTGTTAAAGCGTATAGCAATATCTCTCGCAATTTCAAGGTGTTGTTTTTGGTCTGCGCCTACGGGGACTAAATCGGACTGATAGAGAAGAATATCCGCCGCCATCAGCACGGGGTAGGAAAAAAGACCTACATTTATATTATCGGGGTGTTTTTGGCTTTTATCCTTAAACTGGGTCATACGCGACATTTCGCCGAACTGGGTATAGCAGGACAAAAGCCACGACAGCGCCGTATGCTCGGGCACCTGCGACTGAATAAAAACGGTATTCTTTTCGGGGTCGATGCCCAGCGCCAAAAGAATGGCAAAGGTCGAATAAATCTGACTGCGAAGCTTCGCGGGCTCCTGCCTTACGGTTATGGCGTGAAGATCCGCCACGGCGAAGGTGCAGTCAAACTCGTCCTGCATTGCCGCCCAGTTTTTAAGCGCGCCGAGATAATTTCCAAGGGTCAAAAGCCCGCTCGGCTGAATACAGCTCAGCACCCTTTTTTTTGCCGTTGCTTCATTTTCATTGCACATAACCATTCCGCCTTTAGAATTAATATACCTATAATATCATATTTTTAAAAAAGTTACAAGGCTAAAAATCAAATTTCCGGATGGTGCTTTTTAACCACCGAAAATGCATCGTAGGCAATATCCGCCGCGAGGGCTATATCCTCGTCGGTGAGGGCGGCGTTTATAAAGTGATTGTGGTGGGAGGCAATAAACAGTCCGCGCGATACGCACTCGGCGACCCACTCCTGATGGAGCATAAGGCTGTCATCGTTCGCAATTCTTAAATAGAATAGCGCGGGCTCGCCCGAAACCACAAGCTTAAAGCCGTTTTCCTCCGCCGCCCTTTTAAAGGCGTTTGTCAGCTTTTCGCCCTTTTCGCGGAAGAGGGTCGGCGTATCGAGCCGTTTCATTTTATTAATACAGGCTATACAGGCGGCAAAGGGTACGGCGCTCATCCAGTAGGAGCCTGTAAAGGAAAGAGAGGACGCCGCCGCCTTTAAAAATTCCCTGCCGCAGGCGGCGGACATATTGTAGCCGTTAGCCAGCGCCTTGCAGAAGCAGATTATATCGGCTTTAATGCCGTAATAACGGTCGCTCCCCGCAAGGTTGAGGCGAAAGCCCGTCCTTACATCGTCAAAGATTAAAATTATACCGTGCTCGTCGCAGAATTTTCTTACCGCCTGCCATTTTTCGGGGGTGGAGCAGACATTGTCGTAGAAATTGCCGTGGTCATAGGGCTGGGCGATAAGAGCAGCAATATCTCCCCCTGTCTCCTCCCAAGCCTGTTCGAGAGCACTAATATCAAACCACGGGACTATTATATTGTTCGCCACGTCCTCGGGCAGAACACCGGGGTAATCCGCCTTCATAGCCCACGGGTCGTTGCCGTGGTAGTAGCCCTTGAAAAATACCACCTTTTTCTTGTGGGTAAAGGCTCTGGCGCAGAGCACCGCAAAGGTGGTGGCGTCGGTGCCGTTCTTCATAAAATATGCCCAGTCGGCGGTGTCAACAGTATCAACCAAAAGCTCGGCGCACTCAACCATTTTATAGGAGGGTGCAGTGGTGCAATTGCCCTTTTTCAGCTGTTCCAATGCGGCGGCATCAACCTCGGGGTCGTTATATCCTAACACGTTAGGTCCGTAGGCGCACATAAGGTCGAGATATTTGTTCCCGTCCATATCCCAAAAATATGTACCCTCTGCCTTAGAGCTTATAAGCGGCCACTTTTCGAGCGGCAGAAACAGCCCCTCGGACGGGCCTAAATGCCCGTAAATTCCCGACGGGATTACGTTAAGCGCGCGGTTAAACCACTCACGGCTTTTATTATGTGAATATTCAGGATATTTACTCATTTTAAGCTACTCCTTTAAGAAAGATAAAGCGAAACGCGGTCAAGTATGCGGTTAATATTATCCACCATAGAAAGCACGCCCGCAAGCCGTATATTGCCCTTGCACATCTCGTTAATAGTGGAAACCGTACCATTAAACAGTCCGTAAGCTAAATCAATATCGGCAAACTCCATTATGGCACGGGGGTTTTTCGCCGCTTCGTAAACCGTTTCAAAACGGTGATTATTAACCCTTATTGTAACCTGAGCTTTATCCTTAACGCCCAAGGAGACCTCACCGTCAACCGTGTTTCCCGCCGAAATCATCGCAGTAGAATCGGAATTTGCAAGCCCCGAAATCGCTCCCGCCACGGTATACATTGTAAGGAGTGTGCTTTCCTCAAAAAAGGCTCTGTCCTTTAAAGCCTCGTCTGACGGGCGCAAAAGCTCGGTAAGCCTGTTTGTAAGCTCGGTAAATGTCCCCGATAAAAACAAAAGCAGCTTTACCGTTCCCTTAACCGGCATACCCGGCTTTCCCTCGTTTATCATAAGATTAAACTTTTCGGGTGAGGAAAAGTTCATCTTGCAATCGGCATTATTGGACCCCTCGGTAATTTTACAGCCGTTTTTATCAAAATGAAAGGTACGGCAGGGTCCGCCTTTAACATCAAAACAAACAGAAATAGGCTTTTTAATTTTTTGTAAAATTTCCTTTGCGCCGTCATCAAGCCTGCAAAGCATATGTAATGTGCCGAGTACGCCGTACATATTAGCATACGCAAGCGCCTTTTGTTCAATCATTGTTGTTCCTCCTTCTGCTCGTCAAGCGAGAGATAAAAGCTCGGTATAAACTCTTCTATAAATATATCCGCCTCGGGACAGTTAAGCTTTTTTATACCCTCTCTTATCGTCTTCTCGGCAACCTCAAACTCGCGGTTGCCCATTTTAAGCTCCTCTATGCACTTTATAAGGGCGGAAAGCTTATCCGCCGCTTTAAGGAGCCGCTTTGTCTCGGGGTCTGGACTGAAAACAGGCTTAAAGTCCTCCTTAAAATCCTCGGGGAGCATATTAATAAGGCTGTCCCCCGCCGCCGCCTCGATTTGCTTGTATGCCGATTTAATTTCGCTGTTATAATACTTAATAGGCGTAGGCATATCTCCTGTTATAATCTCGGTCGAATCGTGGTAAACAGCCGCCAAAGCCGCTTTGTACGGGTCGGCGTTTCCGCCCAAACGCTTATTGTTTATGATTGCCAGCGCGTGGGCAAGCTGGGCGGTTTCAAGGGAATGCTCGCTTAAATTCTCCCTGCGGGTATTTCGCATAAGTCCCCAGCGGTAAATATTCTTCATTCGCGACATCATCGCATAAAAATGATTATACAAAATTTTCACATCCTTTATTGAATATTATATCATTTACTGTTATAATATCAATAAAGAATTTTAAAAAAGGATTGTATTAAATGGATTTTTCTTGCCTTAAGCATACCGCGCTCCGTCCGCAAAAGGAAAAATACCTTTCAACCTTTGTCATCGCGCTTATCACGGCGGCGGCGCTTTTTGTGCCGTATATGATTATGGGAGAGGGCTATTTCACCTTTTACGGCGATTTTAACGTCCAGCAGATACCATTTTATCAGCAGTGCCACAAGGCGGTGCGTGAGGGCAATATTTTTTGGAGCTGGACTACCGATCTCGGCGTTAACTTTATAGGCTCTTACAGCTTTTACCTATTAGGCAGTCCCTTTTTCTGGTTGACGATACCCTTTCCTAATTGGATGGTACCCTACCTTATGGGACCCCTGCTTATGCTGAAATTCGCCTGTGCCGCCTTTACTTCATACTGCTATATAAGACGGTTTACCCGCACCCCTCAGGCGGCGCGTTTAGGCGGTCTGTTATACGCCTTTTCGGGTTTTTCGGTTTATAATATCTTCTTTAATCATTTTCACGAGGCTATTATTGTTTTCCCGCTTCTGCTTTTGTCGCTTGAGCTTCTTATTACCGAAAACCGCCGCTTTGTATTTGCCCTGACGGTAGCCCTGTGCGCGGTTACAAACTATTTCTTCTTCTTCGGAATGGTTGTATTTACGGTTATTTACTTCTTCGTCCGGCTTTTCTCGGGGGCGATAAGCCTAAAGGTTTCCCGCTTTTTCGTGCTGGTGTTCGAGGCGGTGCTTGGGCTTTGTCTTGCCGCCTTTCTGCTGCTGCCGAGTATACTCGCAATTCTCGGAAACAGCCGTGTATCCGAGGTACTGCTCGGCTGGAACGCGATTATGTACGGCAAGGAGCAGATTTACGGCAACATTTTGGAGTGCTTCTTCTTCCCGCCCGACATTCCCGCCCGTCCCGTCTTTTTCCCGAACGCGAACGTCAAGTGGTCGTCCTTGGGCGGCTGGCTGCCCCTTTTCAGTATGGTGGGCGTTTTCGTCTGGTTCTCACAGCGCAAAAATCATTGGCTCAAAAGAGTAATAGGGATTTCGGTCTTTATGGCGCTTGTACCGATTCTCAACAGCGCATTTTACGCCTTTAACACCTCCTATTACGCCCGCTGGTTCTATATGCCCATTCTTATGATGTGCCTTGCCACCGTTTTGCTTACCGAAGACAGCACGGTTAACTGGTCATCGGGCTATAAGTGGGTTTTGGGAATAACAATCGCGGTCTCGCTTGTAATAGGCTTTTTCCCGCAGGAAAACAGCGATAAGGACGGGCTGATTTTCGGGCTTTATTCGCAGAGCGAGGACGGAATGTATGTTTTCCGTTACTGGGTGACCTGTGCGATAGCGATTTTAAGCCTTGTGATACTCGGTATGCTTTTAAAGCTGTTAAAAAACGACCGAAACGCCTTTTACAGGGGTGCTACGGTCTGTATATGTATAATCTCGGCGGTTTACGGCAATTTCTTTATCGCCTGCGGCCGCTCCCACTCCTATGAGATTAAAGATGTTATGATTGACCAGCTTATTGAGGGCGAGGTCGATTTAGAAAACGGCAATTACCGCGTCGATGTTTACGACGGTGTGGATAACACCTCTATGTATTTGGGACTGCCCGGAATAAATGCTTTCCATTCGGTGGTACCCGCCTCTATTATGGAATTTTACGACTATATCGGGGTGGAGCGCAGCGTCGGCAGCAGACCAAAAACCGACAGGCCGGCTATACGTCCGCTTTTATCGGTAAAATACCTCTTGAACCGCAAGGACGGCGAAAGCTTTTTGGACGATAACGACGAGACGCTGATGCCTGACTACGAATATGTCAAAACAAGCGGCGGTTATTATATTTACGAAAATAAGAATTACGTCCCCTACGGCTTTTCCTACAATTACTGTATGAGCTACGATTTCTGCGACTCATATTCAAAATCCGATCGCGCTTCGCTTATGCTCAAAGCGATACTGCTGACCGACGAGCAGATTAAAAAATACGGTTATTTGTTTGACAATTTAGAGAATTTAGAGCTTCCGCCCTATAATTACGGGGAAGACGCACCTACCCTTTCTATTACCGACGAGGCTATGGCTTACGACTGCGAAAAATTAAGAAAGACCTCCGCTTATTCCTTTGAAACAGATAATTACGGCTTTACTGCAAAGGTAACGCGGGAAAAGGACAACCTTGTCTTCTTCTCTGTACCCTACGACGAGGGTTGGACCGCCTACGTAAACGGAAAAGAAGCCGAGATTGAAAAGGTCAACGCGGGCTTTATGGCGGTAAAGGTCGGCGCGGGAGAAAGCGAAATACGTTTTGAATACCGCACACCGGGGCTTGTAAACGGACTTTTGATTACGGGTGGTGCCTGTGTGCTTCTGCTCTTATATATCATCATTTTCAGCTTTTACAGAAAGCACCGCTCGCCAGACAATCACTATCCCGAGGGCGAACAGCTTATAAAGAAATGGCGCGAGCAGGACAGGCAGGACGCTCTTAAAATACTCTCCGAGCGCTTCCCCGAAAACCCGAAAGAAAGCATACTTGACGATAATTCGGATATTGACATACCCCACATTGAAAACGGCTTTGACGGCGGTTTTAAAATAGATTCGGATATGCTTGACGACGGTAAAGACAAATAATATATAAAGCCGAAAATCGGTTGCCCGTAAAACGGACAGCCGATTTTTTATATATTTATGATAATCGGCATTATGCCGTTTTCCTCAATATCTATTACTGCGTAGCTTTTGTGAAAATCGCGGGGCTGTGAGCAGGAGCCGGGATTCACAAGGTATATCCCGTCTTCATATAATATTTGTGAGGTGTGGGTGTGACCGAAGAGGGCAATTTCGCAATTAAGACTTTTCGCAGTATCTAAAAGTCTCTCTGTACCGTGCTTTACACCGAGGGTATGCCCGTGGGTGTAAAAAATCTTTTTGCCGCCTACGGTTTCTATATCCGACGAAGGGTAGCTTGAACAAAAGTCGCAGTTGCCGCTTACAATATAAAAATTTTTATCGGGAAACTCCAAATTCATATCCTCAATGTCCGCGGTAATATCCCCCAAAAAGAAGATATGCTTAGAGTCTTCCCTATCGGCAAGAATACCTCGCACCGTTCTCTCATTTCTGTGGGAATCCGAAATAACCGTAATTCTCATAAATTCACCTATTCTATAACATATTTTAAATTCATAATAATTAATATACCAATAAACGGAGGATTTTTCAATGGATAACAGCAAAATTGATAAAGAAAAGCTTATGGACGCGGTAATTTCCTCCTACGGCGGGAAATTAGATAAAAAAACGCTTTCAGATGCCGCTAAGGAGAAAAATATAGACCCTTTAATTAAAAGTCTCTCAGCCGAGGACAGAGAAAAGCTAAAGAGCGTAATGTCCGACAAAAAAACTATGGAGGCGGCGCTTAACAGCCCTCAGGCAAAGGCTTTGCTTAAAGCGTTTTTAAAGGGCGGGGGAAAGAATGGATGATTTAGGCTCCAAGCTTACCGAATTATTAAGCGACCCTGAAAGTATGAACCGCGTGCGGCAGATGGCGGAAAGCATTTTAGGCGAGAGCGGAGACGAAGTCCCCGCCCCGTCCGCCGCGCCAGATATTTCCGCGCTCGGCGATATGTTAGGCTCAGGCGAGCTTCAGTCGATTATCTCCGTAATTTCCAAAATGAAATCCGCAGGCGATGATTCGCGCGTACAGCTCATTTCCGCACTTCGCCCGCATTTAAGCGAGGAACGGAAAAAGCGCGCGGATACCGCGATTAAAATACTTAAGCTTCTGGACGTACTTCCGCTTATAAAGGAGAGCGGACTGCTTAATTTATGACAGGTGAGACTATGGATAATAACGAGTTTATGCGCCAAAGCAAAGAGGCGGTGGAAAAAATGAGGGAGATGAACGCCCGCGCGGTCCCAAGCCCGTCGGGACAGAATATGCCCCCCGTCCCGCCCTTTGTACGTCTTCAGGGGAACCGACAGGGCGGCACGGCAGGCAATCCGCAAAGACAGCGGCAAAATTCCGCCGCGCATCAGCAACAGCGTCGACCGCCGCAGGAATCCGCCGTAACGGCAGAAAAAAAGTCCGAAATAAAAAAAGAAAGCAATCAGAGCCCGGGTATTTTAAGCGGGCTTAACATCCCCTTTCTTGATATGCTGGCAGGGGACGCGGACGTGTCCCTTATAATAGGTCTTATGCTTATTCTAATGAGCGAAAAGGCGGATAAAAAGCTGCTTTTTGCGCTGATTTATATTCTTCTTTAACAGGAAAATAATTGATTTTATTGTAAATTTTTTTTGCAAAAAACACATTATGTAAACCTGGACAACCTTAAAAGTTTTCCAACTTATCCACCGACATACTAACATTTCAGGGGGTTTCAAAACGTATTTTCGCGCTTTTCGAGCCTTTTTCGGTGGATAACCGTGTTGATAAGTTGGATAAATTTTTATTCACCGTAAAATGAATAAAAAAATTATGTAAAGTTTTCGACAAAAGCCGACAACTTTTATTTTAGTTTTATTTGCTTAACTATTTCCTCTTAATACTATAATATTATGTGCGTTTCAACTATTTATTTTCAGCATAAGCATTATAACTTTTTTACAGATAAAAAACACTTTATTTTTTAGAGAAAATGTAGTATTATATATAGAGAAAATATACAGAGGTAAAATAATGGAAAGAACTAAATTAAAGGACAGAAAGCTTCCCGACTACACCCGCGGCGAGGAAATATTTAATATGGTGTCGCACATAGTCGGCGGAGCGTTCGGTATAGTAGCGCTTGTGACCTGTGTGGTCAAGGCATTTTTAAACGGCGACCCTTATCAAGTGGTTAGCGCATTTATTTACGGCTTTTCAATGATAGCCCTCTATACGATGTCAAGCGTATATCACGGCTTAAAGCCTGAAATGCCGAAAAAGGTTATGCAGGTTATTGACCATTGCACCGTTTTTATACTTATCGCAGGAACCTACACCCCCTGTGCGCTCTGCGCCCTGAGGAGGGAAAGCACAGCCCTCGGCTGGACGGTATTCGGCATAGTATGGGGAGTTTCGGCGCTCGGAATTACCCTTAACGCAATTGACCTTAAAAAATACAACGTATTTTCGATTATCTGCTATCTCGCTCTCGGCTGGTGTATAATTTTTACGGGAAAGTCGGCGATTAACGCCATCGGCTTCCCGGGCTTTTGGTGGCTGTTGGCGGGCGGAATAGCCTACACGGTGGGCGCTGTACTTTACGGAATAGCAGGCAGAAGCGTACACCGCTATATGCATTCGGTTTTCCACATTTTTGTGGTCTTAGGTAGTATTTTGCAGTATTTTTGTATACTGTTTTATATTTTAGTATAGGAGAATGAAAATGAAAGACTATATCATAATTACAGACTCTTCCTGCGATCTTACCCCAATGCTTGCCCAAGAAACACAAATCGAGGTTATCCCTCTGCATTTAACGATGGAAGGCAAGGAATACAGAAATATGCTTGACGGCAGCGACATTGACTCAAAAACATTTTACGGAAAGCTCCGCTCAGGAATTACAGCAACCACCTCGGCCATAAATCCCGATGTTTTTACCGAATTTTTTGAAAAATCAATAAACAACGGAAAAGATATACTTTATTTAGGCTTTTCCTCGGGACTGAGCAGCACCTACCACGCAAGCACAATTGCCGCCGAGGAGCTGACGCAAAAATATCCCGACAGTAGAATATACTGTGTTGATACTCTCGCCGCCTCTATGGGTCAGGGTCTTCTTATTTACTTAGCCGCCGAGAAAAAGAAGAACGGGGCAACAATTGAGGAGGTTCGCGATTTTGTAGAACAAAATAAGCTACATCTTTGCCATTGGTTCACGGTTGACGATCTTAACCACCTGAAACGCGGCGGCAGGGTCTCAGCGACTACCGCTCTTGTAGGGACTATGCTTAATATTAAGCCTATACTTCATGTTGACGACGAGGGTCACCTGATTAATGTCGGAAAGGTGCGCGGGCGCAAGGCGTCAATTGAAAGTCTCTTTGCACATATGAAGGAAAGCGCGGTTAATCCGTCGGAGCAGACCGTCTTTATAAGCCACGGCGACTGCGTAGAGGACGCTATCGCCCTTAAGAAAATGGTGGAAAAGGAGTTTTCGCCAAAGCGAATAGAAATTAATGCGATAGGACCGGTTATCGGCGCACATTCAGGCCCCGGAACCCTTGCACTGTTCTTTTTAGGAGATAAAAGGTAATTTTAAATTAAACAGCCCTTAAAGCTTAGAATCCAAGCTTTAAGGGCTTTCTTAAATTATGCTTTTACTGCTTAGCCTGTAAATCAAGCGCCGCCCTTATAAGTCCCATAAATAACGGGTGGGCTTTATTGGGGCGCGACTTAAATTCAGGGTGAAACTGAACGCCGACATAAAATTTATTTTCGGGAATTTCCACCGTTTCAACGATATGACCGTCGGGCGAAGTACCGCTTATTACTAGACCCTTTTGTGTCATCATATCTCGATAGTCGTTGTTAAACTCGTAGCGGTGGCGGTGGCGCTCGCTGATTTCAGACGCCTTGTAGCACTCCTCCATTTTTGTTCCTGAAACGATTTTGCATGGGTATGCACCGAGCCTCAGCGTGCCGCCCTTATTGATTTCGGCGTTTTGGTCAGGCATAAAATCAATTACCTTGTTGTTTGAATTTTCGTCAAACTCGCCTGAGTTAGCGTCAGTGAGTCCGCAGACATACCGCGCAAATTCTATGACCGCAATCTGCATACCGAGACAAATGCCGAGATACGGCACATTGTTTGTCCTCGCGTAATGCGCGGTCGCGATTTTGCCCTCAATTCCGCGGTTGCCAAAGCCGCCCGGTACTAACAGACCGTCGCAGCCCGCGAGGGTTTCCGCAACATTTTCGGCGGTTATAGTCTCTGAATCAATCCACTTAATCTGCACCCTTGCGCCGTAAACGTAGCCCGCGTGGCGCAGAGCCTCCGCGACCGACAGATACGCGTCGTGAAGCTGAACATATTTTCCTACAAGCCCTATTGTAACCTTCTTATTGCGGTTTTTAATACGCTCCAACATCTCGTTCCAGTCGGTAAGGTCGGGTTCCGACGCGTTAATGCCCAGCTCCCTTAACACAATATCTGAAAAATGATTCTTTTCAAGCATAATCGGAGCCTCATAAAGCACGGGAATAGTCATATTTTCGATTACGCAGTCAGGCTTTACGTTGCAGAAAAGAGAAATTTTCTTAAAAATATTGTCCTCAAGCGGCTCGTCGCAACGAAGCACTATAATATTCGGGTTAATACCCATTCCCTGCAATTCCTTAACAGAATGCTGTGTGGGCTTAGTTTTATGCTCGTCCGATCCGCGGAGGAACGGAACTAAGGTAACATGGATATAAAGAGAGTTTTCTCTGCCTACCTCAAGACCGACCTGACGGATAGCCTCCAAAAACGGCTGGCTTTCAATATCGCCCGTCGTACCGCCTATCTCGGTAATAACCACGTCGGCGTTGGTCTTTTTACCCACGCTGTAAATAAACTCCTTAATCTCATTGGTGATATGCGGGATAACCTGCACCGTCTCACCCAGATACTCGCCGCGACGTTCCTTATTAAGGACGTTCCAGTATACCTTTCCTGTGGTAAGGTTGGAAAATTTATTAAGGTCCTCGTCGATAAATCTTTCGTAGTGACCAAGGTCAAGGTCGGTTTCGGCGCCGTCCTCGGTGACGTAAACCTCGCCGTGCTGATAAGGACTCATTGTACCGGGGTCTACATTAATATAAGGGTCTAACTTTTGCGCCGCAACCTTCAGACCCCGCGCCTTTAAAAGTCGGCCGAGAGAAGCGGCGGTAATTCCCTTGCCGAGTCCCGAAACAACTCCCCCCGTGACAAAAATAAATTTGGTTTTTTTAAGTGAATTCTCCATACCCTTTTGACCTCTTTCTAACTTTCGTATGTCCTTATAATATTCTCGGCTATTTCGCCGCGCTTTACGCAATTATCCATTGCGGTTTTTTCAATATACTTGTGAGCCTCAGCCTCGCTCATATTAAATCGGTCTATAAGCAGCCACTTTGCGCGGTTAATAAGCCTTATTTCCTTCATCTTAGCCTCAAGCTTGACAGCCTTCCTTTCAAACGCGGCAAGGCGGTTATGGGTTGCCGCGATAAGCCGCACCGCCTGTGTGATAGACTGCCTTGATCCGGGACGCGAAAAGGTTAAAACGCCGTAATCCTCTACCTTGCAGCTAACCTGCTCGAAAAGCTCGTTTTTAACAAAGAGCAGAACTCCGACCGAACTGTCTTCGCAAAGCTGCTCGGCAAACTCAATGCCGAAGTCATCAGGCAGAGGCGTATTGATTATCACAATATCATACTGATTTTCAAGCTGCATACGCTTCGCCTCGGAAACGCTTTTAGCCGACGCTACCGGCGCGAACGAGCCACCGCTTAAAATGTCGCGCAGATAATCCTCCGCCTTAACAGAAGCCGATACAATAAGCACGCTTAAACCGTCTTTACCTCTGTACACCCGTCCGCCCCCTTATACATTAATCAGTTTAATTTTATTCCATACTCTAAAGTATATCGGTATATCCCTCAGGCAAAACCGACCTGATAAATTCGCTGTGCCGAGCGATGCTTTTTGCTTTTTCCACCGTATCAGGCAGGCTTACAAGCCCATCTGTTATGCCGCTCTCCGCCGTAAATAAATTTTCGTTGTTAGGCTCGCCCGCCGTCAGTCCTCTTTTTATTCCGTCAAGCCCAGCGTAAATAATAAGGGCATAGGCAATATACGGATTTGCGCACGGGTCGGGAGAGCGCAGCTCAATGCGCTTTTTATCGGAGGATTTCACCGCCGGAATTCTTATTAACTGCGAACGGTTTTCAGGCGACCAGGTGACATATTTAGGCGCTTTTTTCTCCCCCAAGCGCTTATACGATTCCTTAACGGGGTTTAAAAACGCCGTCATTTCAACCGCATGGTCGAGTATTCCCGCCATAAAGCTGTCGGTAAGGTCTCTGCCGTCGTCGGATTTAATTGAAACATTAATATGAAGTCCGTTGCCGCTTTCGTGCATTAAAGGCTTGGGCGAAAAATCGGCAAAAAGTCCGTTTCGGCGGGCGATGGTCTGCACGACCGATTTAAAGGTAACCGCATTGTCCGCGGCGCTTAACGCCCCGCTGTACTTAAAATCAATCTCGTTCTGCCCTGGTCCCTCCTCATGGTGGGAGCTTTCGGGCGAAATGCCCATTTCAAGCAAATTAAAGCAGATTTCACGGCGCACATTCTCCCCCTTATCGTCGGGAGCAATATCCATATAACCCGCCTTGTCAAATGTTTCTCCTGTCGGATTACCGTTATCGTCAAGCTTAAAAAGATAAAACTCAAACTCCGCGCCGAAAAAGCAGGAAATACCGCATTTTTTAGCGGCTTCCACCGCATTTTTTAAAATATAGCGTCCGTCCTTTTCATATCTTGTCCCGTCCGGATACTTGATATCGCAAAACATTCTTATGACTCTACCGTTAGATGGTCTCCATGGCAGCACAGACAAGGTGGACGGGTCGGGGTGAAGAAATAAATCTGACTTTACCACGCCGCCGAAGCCCGCAATTGCCGAAGCGTCAAAGGAAATACCCTCTGTAAAGGCTCGCTTTAATTCAAGCGGCATTATAGAAATGTTTTTTTGCCTGCCGCGTGCGTCACAAAAGGCAAGTCTTATAAACTTGACGTCCTCCTCCTCGACAAAGGTCATAACCTCATCGTACGAATACATTCGCGTACCTCCTTATTTTTTGCATAAAAAAACGTCCACCGACACCTTAAAGGGGACAAAAGCCCCCTGGCGTCACCGAACGTCATTGCTCAATGCAAATATAACTTTGTACTTATATTATAATTCTATTATACATAAATGTCAAGGGCTCTCTGCATTTTTTTACCGAAAAATTCCTTTTTACCGCCTGTTCTCTCCTCATACGCTCTCGATATATTAATTTTATAAACTAAAAGCGTATTTTTGCTTTATAATTTTATGTCAAATCGTGAAATTAGAAAATATAGTTAAATATTTCACATTTTTCTTGACAAATAGATTTTTTGGACGTATAATGGCATCAATGAAACGGCAATGACGTCGGTAGTAAGCACTACTATTGTCTGCCGTTTCTTTTTGTTAAAAACTAAATTTCGGATATTAAAAGCGGCAACGGCGTCGCAGTTGAGGATATTTATCTCATTGACGCCTCTGCCGCTTTTATTTTGTCCGAAAGAAAAAAGAGAGGTTAAATTATGAGCAGCATAAGCGAAATTTTCGGCAGCAACGTCTTTAATGACAGCGTTATGCAGCAGAGGCTTCCGAAAGAAACCTACAAGGCACTCCAGCGTACTATTAAGGACGGCCGTTCACTCGACCCGAATGTAGCCACTGTTGTCGCCAACGCAATGAAGGACTGGGCGATTGAAAAAGGAGCCACCCATTACACCCATTGGTTTCAGCCGCTCTCCGGGCTTTCCGCCGAAAAGCACGACAGCTTCGTAACGCCTGTCAGCGACGGAAAAATTATTATGGAGTTTTCGGGCAAGGAGTTAATTCAGGGCGAGCCTGATGCGTCTTCTTTCCCCTCGGGCGGACTTCGCGCTACCTTTGAGGCAAGGGGCTACACCGCGTGGGATCCCACCTCCTACGCCTTTATTAAGGACGGTGTTCTCTGTATTCCTACAGCGTTCTGCTCCTACGGCGGCGAGGCGCTTGACAAAAAGACTCCGCTTCTTCGCAGTATGCAGGCGATTAACAAGCAGGCTCTGCGCGTTTTAAGACTTTTCGGCAATACAGACGCCAAGTCGGTTAAAACTACGGTAGGTCCCGAGCAGGAATACTTCCTTATCGATGAGGAGGTTTACAACAAGAGAAAGGACCTTATTTATACAGGCCGCACACTTTTCGGTGCAAAGCCGCCTAAAGGTCAGGAGCTTGAAGACCATTATTTCGGAATTATCAAGCCGCGCGTTCAGGCATTTATGAACGACCTTAACGAGGAGCTTTGGAAGTTAGGTATTCTCGCTAAGACCGAGCATAACGAGGTTGCTCCCGCACAGCACGAATCAGCCCCCGTTTTCACCACCACAAACATTGCGGCAGACCACAACCAGCTTACAATGGAGATTATGCAGAAGGTCGCTAAAAAGCATCATATGGTATGCCTCTTACACGAAAAGCCGTTCGCGGGCGTAAACGGAAGCGGTAAGCACAACAACTGGTCGCTTACCACCGACACCGGCGTTAATCTTTTGAACCCGGGCGACACACCGTATGAAAACGCGCAGTTCTTACTTTTCCTCTGCGCGGTAATTAAGGCGGTTGACGAATATCAGGATATGCTCCGCGTTTCGGTTGCCTCCGCGGGCAACGACCACCGACTCGGCGCTAACGAAGCGCCCCCTGCGGTTGTTTCAATGTTCTTAGGCACAGAGCTTACCGAGGTTTTACAGGCAATAGAAAAGGATCAGCCCTACGGCGGCAAGGAAAAAGAAATTTTAAAGATAGGCGTACATACTCTGCCTAAGTTCCCGAAGGACGCGACCGACCGTAACAGAACCTCCCCGTTCGCCTTTACCGGCAATAAGTTTGAGTTCAGAATGTTGGGCTCTTTCTCCTCTGTTTCCTGCACAAACGTAGTACTTAACACCGCGGTTGCCGAGGAATTGAAGCAGTTTGCGGATACCCTCGAATCGGCGGGCGACTTTGAGGAATCCTTACACGAGCTTATCAAGAAGACAATTACCGAGCATAAGCGCATTATCTTCAACGGAAACGGTTATGACGACGCGTGGATTGCCGAAGCGGAAAAGAGAGGACTTCTTAACCTCCGCTCAACCCCCGAGTGCCTGCCCTATTCGGTTCATGAAAAGAACCTGAAGCTCTTCACCTCGCACAAGGTTTATTCCGAAACCGAAATGCGCGCAAGGTACGAGATTCTTTCGGAGAATTACTGCAAGACCATTAACATCGAAGCTCTTACAATGATAGATATGGCTAAAAAGGATATTCTTCCCGCGGTAAGCAAGTATTCGCATGAGCTATCAGATACAATTATTGCGAAAGCCGCCTGCGGCGATGTTGACAGCACCTATGAAAAGGAGTTGCTCGCTAAGATAAGCAAGCTTAACGCCACAGCCTACAAAAAGGTTCAGAAGCTTGAGGAGGCTACCCTTAAGGCTAAGGAAATCGACGATACCACAGAGCTTTCAATGTTCTATAAGGACAGCGTGTTCGCCGCTATGAGCGAGCTTAGAATTACGGTTGACGAGCTTGAAACTATGGTTCCGGCTACAAGCTGGCCCTATCCGTCCTACGGAGATATGCTCTTCAGCGTAAAATAATTTCAGGTCACAAGCCGCCGTGTAAAAACGGCGGCAGGCAAAATATTTTTTAAAGGGATGATTTTTATGGATTCGAAAATCTTAGAAGCCATCTCCGGAGAAGTATTCGGGGTTTGGTTTTTGATCGGTGCGGCGCTGGTGTTCTGGATGCAGGCAGGCTTCGCAATGGTAGAAGCAGGCTTTACAAGAGCCAAGAACACAGGCAACATTATTATGAAGAACCTTATGGACTTCTGTATCGGTACAGTAGTATTTATACTTATCGGCTTCAGTCTCCTCTTAGGCGAAGATGTTGTAGGACTTATCGGTAAACCCGGATTTGACATCTTCACAGCTTATTCGGACTTTGATTTTTCAAACTTCGTATTTAACCTTGTTTTCTGTGCCACAACCGCCACGATAGTTTCGGGCGCTATGGCAGAAAGAACCAAATTCCTTTCCTACTGCATTTATTCAGGCGTTATCTCGGCTCTTATCTACCCGATTGAGGCTCACTGGATTTGGGGCGGCGGCTGGCTTTCACAATTAGGCTTCCACGATTTCGCCGGCTCCTGCGCTATACATATGGTAGGCGGTATCTCAGCTCTTATCGGCGCAAAGCTTTTAGGACCGCGTATTGGTAAGTTTAAAAAGGACGAAAAGGGCAAGGTTGTAAAGGTTAACGCCTTCCCCGGTCACAGCATTGCTTTAGGCGCATTAGGCGTATTCATTCTCTGGCTCGGCTGGTACGGCTTCAACGGTGCGGCTTGTAAATCTATCCCGCAGTTGGGCTCTGTATTCCTTACCACAACCGTTGCTCCCGCCGTTGCAACCGTTGTATGTATGATATTCACCTGGATTAAATACGGCAAGCCCGATGTTTCAATGTGTCTTAACGCTTCTCTTGCAGGTCTTGTAGCGATTACCGCTCCCTGCGACGTTACCGACGCTTTGGGTGCCGCTATAATCGGTGCTGTTGCGGGCGTATTAGTAGTATTCGGCGTATGGCTTCTTGATCACAAGCTCCACATCGACGACCCCGTAGGCGCGGTTGCAGTTCACTGTATGAACGGTATCTGGGGTACAATTGCCGTCGGTCTCTTTGCTACCGACACCGCCCCCGGTTATTCGATAGCCAACGCTTCGGGCGAAACCATCAAAGGTCTCTTCTACGGCGGCGGCTTTGAGCTTTTAGGATTACAGATTACAGGCTTTGCGGCTGTTGCACTCTGGACTGCGGTTACAATCACAATTACATTCTTAATCATCAAGGCTATCGTCGGACTTCGCGTCAGCCGTGAAGAGGAAATCGAGGGTCTTGACGCTACCGAGCACGGTCTTCCGAGCGCTTACGCAGGCTTTGCAATGCTCCCCGAGTATATAGATGAGGACAGCGAGCCCGTTGCAGTTACAGGCGACGTACCGGTTGCCGAGGCTGTTGAGGTTAAAGAGATGCCCAAGGTTGCGGCAGACGTTAAGCCCGCAAGCGGCGAGAAGATTACCAAGGTTGAGGTTGTTTGCAAGGAAGCTAAGCTTGAGGCTCTCAAAAACGCAATGGTCGGCATAGGAATTACGGGTATGACCGTAACCCACGTTTTAGGCTGCGGCGTACAGAAGGGCAAGCCCGAGTATTACCGTGGTGTTGAGGTTGAAACCTCCCTCTTACCCAAGATTCAGGTTGACATCGTTGTATGCAAGGTGCCTGTAGCCCAGGTTGTTGAGACAGCTAAAAAGGTTCTTTACACAGGACATATCGGCGACGGTAAGATATTCGTTTACGATGTTGAAAATGTTGTAAAGGTTCGTACAGGCGAAGAGGGATACGACGCTCTTCAGGATGTTGAACAGTTCTGATACATTGCTTTAACCTCCCTATTATATATTGCAAAAGCTTCCCATAAAAGGGAAGCCTTTGCGCGTTTTATAAAATAATTAATTGAAATGAGGAAACTTTTATGTGTTCTATTATGGGCTATATCGGGAGCAGACTAACCGATGACGAATTTAAGCCGGGCTTTGAGAGGACCGTTTCGCGCGGACCTGATATGTCAAAGGTCGTAAAGCTTAATAACGGTCTGCTCGGATTTCACCGTCTTGCGATAATGGGGCTTACCGACAAGGGTATGCAGCCGTTTACTTATAAGAATAATATGCTCGTCTGCAACGGTGAAATCTACGGATTCAGACCCATAAAGGACGAGCTGATAAAAAAAGGCTATACCTTTGAGAGCGATTCCGACTGCGAAATTCTGCTTCCGCTTTATGAACAGTACGGAATCGGTATGTTTAATATGCTGGACGCGGAGTTTGCAATGATTATATATGACGGCGACTCTAAGGATTTTATTGCCGCGCGCGACCCGATAGGCATACGCCCGCTTTACTACGGCTTTGACGAGGAAGGCGGCATACTCTTCGCCTCCGAGCCTAAGAACCTTGTGGGACTTGCCGACAAAATTATGCCCTTCCCGCCCGGACACTACTATAAGGACGGCAGATTCTACTGCTACAACGATATTGCCGCGGTGAACAAGGTTTGTTACGACGATTTGGAAACCGTATGCAAAAACATTCATGATAAGCTGGTAGTGGGCGTTGAAAAACGGCTTGACGCCGACACTCCCGTTGGCTTTTTACTAAGCGGCGGTCTTGACTCCTCCCTTGTCTGCGCTATCTCCGCAAAGCTTTTAAAAAAGCCTATTAAGACCTTTGCTATCGGTATGAGCACCGACGCTATAGACCTTAAATACGCAAAGCAGGTTGCCGACTATATCGGCTCCGACCACCGCGAAATCATAATCACCAAGGACGATGTATTAGCGGCTCTGCCCGATGTAATAACATTGCTCGGCACTTATGACATTACCACGATAAGGGCAAGCATAGGAATGTACCTTATCTGCAAAGCAATCCACGAAACCACCGATGTAAGGGTGCTTTTGACGGGCGAAATTTCCGACGAGCTGTTCGGCTATAAATACACCGATTTTGCCCCGAACGCCGAGGAATTTCAGAAGGAGTCCCAAAAGCGTGTGCGCGAGCTTCATATGTACGATGTTTTGCGCGCCGACCGCTGTATTTCGGTAAACTCGCTTGAAGCGCGGGTGCCCTTCGGCGACCTTGACTTTGTAAAATACGTTATGAGCGTCGACCCCGAAATGAAGCTCAACAAATATAACAAGGGAAAATATCTCTTGCGCCACGCCTTTGAGGGAGACTATCTCCCCTACGATATACTTATGCGTGAAAAGGCGGCTTTCTCGGACGCGGTAGGTCACTCTATGGTCGATTACCTAAAGGAGTACGCCGAAGCGCAGTACACCGACAGTGAATTTGCCGAGAAATGCGAAAAATACGATTTTGCAAGACCCTTTACAAAGGAATCGCTCTTGTACCGCGAGATTTTTGAATCAAAGTACCCGGGTCAGGCCAAAATGGTAAAGGACTTCTGGATGCCCAACAAGGATTGGGAGGGTTGTAACGTAAACGACCCCTCCGCCCGTGTGCTTTCCAACTACGGCGACAGCGGAAAATAATACGTTAAATTAGCGTTATAATTATCATTCACCGCACTGTATAGCAAAGGCAAGACAAGGGACGGTTCTAAAGCAATGATAAATTTTTTTATGTTCTTTTGTACGATACATCGTATAAAAGCACCATTTTGATTTAATGGGGTTTGCACTGTGTTTTGATGATAGAGCGTAATCACACTGTCCCATACTGCTTCCTCTAAAAGATTTGTAAGACAGAAAATAGCACATTTGTTTTGGTATTGATTCTTTGAAATAGAAACAATGTGAGTGATTAATTTTTTCTAATCGATATCCCTTTTGTTCCATACTTTCTAGGTAGTTTTCAACATCCTCAATTCTCCATAATGGAAAAAAACAAATTTCTTCATTGTACTCACCTAAACAGTCGTTTGAAAAAAGACTTGACGGATGTTAAAAATCCTCCTGAAGTTGTGCCTAATCAAAACCACCGGTTCAACCGGTGGTTTGCTCCACCCCTATAAGGGGTGATTACTGGCTTGACCCCTAAAAGGGGTTTCGAAAGTTTAGCACCGCATTACATTCTCCGGCAGCCGCTCACGTGCGGCTGTCTTTTTTTGCCTACTTTCTCTTGTCACCCGTAAACGGGTCGGTAAATTCTTTTATGCTAATTTGGTCTGCTGCATAATCTTCTTCTAACTGATTCCTTATGTATTCCGCTATTACTTTTTTATTTCGACCGACCGTATCTACATAATATCCTCGACACCAAAAACTTCTTGAGCCGTATTTGTACTTTAAATTCGCATGTCGGTCGAAAATCATCAATGTACTTTTTCCCTTGAGATATCCCATGAATTGTGCTATACTTATGTGCGGTGGGATGCTCACCAGCATATGTATATGGTCGGGGCATGCTTCTGCTTCTATTATTCTCACATCTTTTTGCTCACATAATTTTCGAAGTATTTGCCCAATATCTTTTTTCAGTTTTCCATATATTTCTTTTCTTCTAAACTTTGGTGCAAAAACTATATGGTACTGACACCTATACTTGCTGTGGGCTGAACTTCATATCTCTTTATTTTCTTTCATTTGAAAAACCTCCTGTATTCTAGTAATGCGGTCGCCAAACCACTACTATTATACTGGAGGTTCTTCTCTTTTTAAAGTCTTTAGGCTTGGCATTCACCTCGCCATTTTTCTTGTAGCTCCTCTCGTTTTTCTATCCCTCGGTAGAACCGAGGATTTTTTTCCACGTCTAAAGACACCAATAAGTAAGCCCCAAAGACATATGCCTTTGGGGCTTTGGTGCACCTGACAGGAATCGAACCTGCACTTTCTTTCAAAAATATGGACCTGAACCATACGCGTCTGCCAGTTCCGCCACAGGTGCATGATTTAGTTTTTGACCTCTAAATTTTACACGGCGAGGACTGCCGAGGCGGAGCTTACTTTCAAATAAATTTTACTTTCAGCTTTAACCGCTACAAGTAATAATTATACATATTTCTTATTAAATGTCAATGCCTTAAATCCTTAATTTATTAAAAATCTTTTTATTTTTACTCGTTTTTTAAAAGAGTTTTTCCTGCCGAGCTGTGTAAATTTGCCTGTTGATTTTGCGACAGTTTCAGGTTCTGACATATATGAACTCTCAATAAGCTGCTTTTTCTCCTCTTGTGAAGATTCATTATTAACGGACGCTTCATATATTGCATGTGTTGCCGCGATATCCTCTAAAATCATTTTTTCTATATTGTAAATTCATCTTTCGCATATCAAAAGGGGCTGTAAAAAAACAGTCTGAAAAATCCGAGATTCACCGAATGTTGTGAGTCTCGGATGCTTTTTTAGTATACCACCAAAATATAGCGTATCGCAGATAATGGTATACCTGAAAGGAAAGATTTCGCTAATGATTTTCGACAGACACGCAAATTTAAAGTACAAATACGGAAATAGACATTTCTGGGCAAGAGGCTATTATGTAGATACGGTAGGACGAAATAAAAAGCAAATACAAGAGTACATAAAGCATCAGTTAGAAGAAGATCAAATAGCAGACCAAATGAGCCTAAAAGAATACATCGACCCGTTTACGGATAGCGAGAACAAGAAGGCATAAATAAAACCCCTTGAGGGGTAGCCGGAAAAAGAAATGCAGTCGGCAAACCTTTTCGGCGCCCCTTTAGGGGTTTCGTCTGTAATATGCCCTTCTAGGGCGACTCAAGCCTCCGGCTTAGCCGGAGGTCCTGACTTAGAGAAGCTGTCACGTAAGTTTCAATTTCTCCTTTAATCTTCTTATATTTTATGAAACGGTTTGAATAATATTATTGCGGCAGATAAAAAACAATACCACGCAACAAGCAACTTATTCCCGCCCTCTTTTGAAGTACGGGGTTTTTTGCAGATAAATTTATTTTGTCATAAGCTCGCAAACGAGCGCGCTGTGTTCCGCGGGGTCGGAAACCGATTTTCCTCCTATTAGGCAGGCCTCGCCGTAAAGCAGCTTAGCATATTTACCGAGCAGCTCCTTATCATCATTATAAAGCGTTTTAAGCTTTTCGGCAATCGGATGCTCCGCATTTATTTCAAGCACCAATTTTGCCTGAACCTTGTTTTCGGCAGCATTCGGCATTGAATTTAACACCTTTTCCATTTCGAGCGAAATTCCGCCCTCGCTTGTGAGGCATACGGGGTGTTTTTTAAGCTTGTTTGTAAACCTTACAGCGCTTATGCTGTCGCCTATGCTTTCCTTCATTACGTCGAACATATCCTTTGCGGCGGCGTTTTCCTCCTCAAGCGCCTTTTTTTCTTCCTCGCTGCCGAGGCTTAAATTATCGTCGCAGATGTTCATAAACTTCTTACCGTCGTATTCGCCAAGCATTTTAATGGCGAACTCGTCGACATTTTCGGTAAGATAAAGAACTTCATAGCCCTTGTCCTTTACCGCGTCAGTCTGGGGGAGCATTTCAATCTTCTCACCGGTCTCGCCGCAGGCGTAGTAAATTGTGTCCTGCCCCTCCTTCATACGCTCGACATACTCTTTAAGGGTGACATACTTCTTCTCATTTGACGAGCGGAACAAAAGCAGGTCCTTAAGTGTGTCCTTGTGCATACCGTAATCGTTATAAACCCCGAATTTAAGCTGTATTCCGAAGGATTTGAAGAACTCCTCGTACGCCTCGCGCTCGTCCTTAAGCATTTTTTCAAGCTCGGACTTAATTTTCTTTTCAATCGTCTTTGCGATAAGCTTCAGCTGACCGTCATGCTGCAGAGTCTCGCGGGAAATGTTAAGAGAAAGATCCTCGCTGTCTACAAGCCCCTTTACAAAGCTGAAGTAGTCGGGCAGTAGGTCGGCGCACTTATCCATAATAAGCACGCCCTTAGAATAGAGCTGAAGCCCCTTTTCAAACTCCTTGGTGTAATAGTCAAAGGGCGGGTGCTTTGGGATAAACAGCAAGGCAGAATAGGTCGCCTGACCCTCTGTTTTTGAGTGGATAACCCTCGCGGGATCTTCGTAATCGTAAAATTTATCCTTGTAGAAATTGTTGTAATCCTCGGGCTTAATCTCGCTTTTAGCCTTTTTCCATAGCGGAATCATACTGTTAAGGGTGCGAAGCTCGGTTACATCTCTGTACTCGGGTTCTTTATCCTTATCATCGGTCTCGACAGGCTCTTTAGTGGTAAATTCCATTCTTATCGGGTGGCGAATATAATCGGAATACTTCTTTACAAGGGCGCTTATTCTGTACTGATCGAGATACTCGTCGTAATTCTCGTCCTCGGTCTTGTCCTTGATGTGAAGCGTAACGGTCGTGCCGACGGTTTCCTTATCGCAGGGCTCTATCGTATAGCCCTCGGTGCCCTTTGAAGTCCAGCGAAACGCCTCGTTCGAGCCGAAAGCCTTGCTTTCAACCGTCACCTTATCGCTTACCATAAAGGCGGAGTAAAAGCCCACACCGAACTGACCGATAATATCTACATTTTCCTTTTTCTCGTTTTCCTGCTTGAAATCAAACGACCCGGATTTTGCGATTGTGCCGAGGTTTTTGTCAAGCTCCTCTTCACTCATACCGCAGCCGTTGTCGATAACCTTAAGTGTTCTGGCTTCCTTATCTATTTCGAGGCGAATCTCAAAATCATCGGGCGCGATACCCACCGAGTTATCGGTAAGTGAGCGGAAATAGAGCTTATCGAGCGCGTCGCTCGCGTTGGAGATAAGCTCGCGAAGGAAAATTTCCTTATGGGTATAGATTGAATTAATCATCATATCCATAAGCTTTTTTGATTCTGATTTAAACTGTTTTGTACGCATTTTATCACCTTATTTTGAAAGTTTGACTTTAACTGACATATAGTATATAGCCTTTATCAGCCTATTGTGTTAATAAATTATGAACAAAGCATTAATTTTAGCACTCTTTTTATTTGAGTGCTAAAATTAATGCTTAAATATTAAAACTAAATTATCTGTTTATTTTCCAGTAATACTTGCGGCGAGCTTCGGGGAAACCGTCAAGCACACCGTGCTCAGGGTCGTAAAAAACGCCTCTGAAATACAGCGACCAATGCCAGCACCGCGGCGTTTCAAGACTTAATATGCAGATTTCGGGAAGCTCCGACTTATCGTTTACCTGTACACGGCGATTTTCAAAGGAAATACCCTCGTTTTTTAGAAATTCAAGCATATCGCAAAGCTTGGTTTCACGCTCTGTGCCAACAAGCTTTACAACCTCGTCAACCGTTTTTCCCGTAAGCATCGCAAGCACCGCCTGACCGCATTGGAGGGGCGTAGGCTCATAAATATATTTTACATTATCGCAAAGCGGCATATCAATCAATCACCTTATAAACAATCGGTTTTTCAGGCGGCTTGCTTTCGCCTATGGAATACGCATTAGCAAGCCTTTCCCGCGCGTTTTGCAGACCTTCGGACGCGCCGTATAGGGTGGCTAACCGCTCCCCTTTTTTCACATAATCGCCATATTTTTTAGAGAGTATTATTCCCGCCGAATAATCTATACCGTCGCCGAGCTTTTCCCTGCCCGCACCAGTCATCACCGCAGCTTTGCCGACCGTCTCGCTGTTCATAGCGGTTATATAACCGTCTGCGGGGGAAAGCAGATCCAACTCGGCTTTCGCCGCGGGAAATTTATGCTCGCCTGTTAATAGCCTTTCGTCCCCACCCTGTGCTTTTACCGCCGCGCAGAGTATTTTAAAGGCACTGCCGTCGGTAATTACGCGCCTTGCCGCCGCGATACTCTCTTCCTCGGTCTTATTAAAGCTTATCTGATACATTTTCGCCGCAAGCAGTATGCAAAGGCTTGTCAAATTCTTTTCGCCCTCGCCCTTTAAAACACTTACAGCCTCTTTTACCTCCAAGGCGTTGCCCACGGCATACCCTAACGGCACATCCATATCGGTGATAACGGCGGCGGTTTTTCTGCCCGCGCCCTTGCCGATTTCGACCATTTCACGTGCTAAAAGCTCGGCGTCCTCGGCCGTCTTCATAAAGGCGCCGCTGCCGAATTTTACGTCAAGCACTATCGTTTCCGCTCCCGCCGCAAGCTTTTTGCTCATAATGCTTGAGGCGATTAGCGGAATACTGTTGACCGTGGCGGTCACGTCGCGGATAGCGTAAAGCCGCTTATCGGCGGGGGCAAAATTACCGCTCTGCCCCGTAACACACATTCCGTGTTCCCTTGCAATTTTTTTAAACTCCGCGGTATCAAGCGCGGTTTTATAGCCCGTTATCGATTCCAATTTATCCACCGTGCCGCCCGTAAAGCCAAGCCCCCTGCCCGACATTTTCGCAACCGTACAGCCAAGCGCAGCCGCGATAGGGGCTACGGCGATGGTGGTTTTATCCCCCACGCCGCCCGTGCTGTGCTTGTCCGCCGTGTGGGATAGGTCGAACAAATCGAGCATATCCCCGCTTTTTGCCATAAGGGAAGTAAGAGTCAGGGTCTCGTGCCTATCCATTCCGTTTAAAAGTATCGCCATTAAAAGGGCGGAAATCTGATAATCGGGTATACTTTTATCGGTCACGCCCGACACAAAAAATTCAAGCTCCTTATCGTCAAGCGGGTGTTTATCCCGCTTTTTTTCGATTATATCGGTCATCAGCATAGCTCTTCCCTCCCGAAGCCAAACGGCAAAAGCTCGCTTAATCTGTAGTTTTTAATGTTTTCGCCGTTATAAAGCAGAATTTCAAAGTCTTCGCCGCAAAACTCGCTTAATACCTGACGGCATATTCCGCATGGCGGGCAGTAATCGGTAATTTCGCCGTTTTTACCGCCTGCTATTGCAATTTTTAAAAACTCTCTCGCCCCCGACGAAACCGCGTTGCCTATCGCCGTGCGCTCGGCGCATATCCCCGCGGGGTAGGACGCGTTTTCAATATTACAGCCGACAAACACCCTGCCGTCAGCCGCAAGCAGGGCGGCACCAACCCTGAATCCTGAATAGGGAGAATATGAATTTTCTAAGGCTTTTACCGCCTTTTGAGCAAGCTCATAGTCTGTCATAATTTTACGCCTCTCTTTGTAAAAATCATAACATAATATTCCCCGCTTTACAAGAAAAAACATATTAATACGGCAAAAATTAAGCAGAGCGCAAGCTCTGCTTAAGTATATTATTTAATAAGATGAGTCCAGCCGTATTTGTCCTCGGTCTTGCCCCACTGAATACCCGTAAGGGTATCGTAAAGGTGATGGGTCACCTTGCCGATTTCGCCGTTGTTAATCGTGTACTTAACGTCCTTATAGCACAGCTCGCCTATCGGAGACACAACTGCCGCTGTACCGCAGCCCCAAGCTTCCTCAAGCTTTCCGTTCTTAAGCGCGTCGCCCAGCTCCTCGACGCTTAAAAGCCGCTCGTTTACGGTATAGCCCTCGTCCTTTAAAACCTCGATGCAGGATTTTCTTGTAATACCCGGAAGAATCGAGCCTGTAAGCTTAGGGGTCACAATTTCGCCGTCAATTTTGAACATAACGTTCATAGCGCCGACCTCTTCTATGTACCTGCGCTCGACGCCGTCAAGCCACAGTACCTGAGAGTAGCCTTTCTTCTCTGCACGCTCGCCAGCGCGGTTGCTCGCCGCGTAGTTTCCGCCGCACTTAGCATAGCCTGTGCCGCCCCTTACCGCGCGCACATCCTCGTCCTCAATCATAATCTTAACAGGGTTAATTCCCTCGGCGTAATAACTGCCCACAGGTGAAGCAATTATAACAAACTTAGCATTGTGAACAGCATGAACGCCTAAATTCTCATCGTTTCCGAACATAAAGGGACGGATATAAAGCGAGGTCCCCTCCGCCGACGGAGTCCAGTCCTGCTCAACACCTACAAAGGTATCCAAAATCTGCATCGCGTCCACCTCGGGAATCTGCGGCAGACACAGCCTTTCGGCGGAATTATTCATACGGCGGATATTTTCAATCGGGCGGAAGAGCTGAACCCTGCCGTCCGCACGGCGATATGCCTTAAGACCTTCAAAAATTTCCGAGCCGTAGTGAAGCACGGTAGACGCGGGGTGGAGCGAAATATTCTCAAACGGTACTATTCTCGCGTCGTGCCAACCCTTATCGGCTGAGTAATCCATAATAAACATATGGTCGGTAAATATTTTGCCGAAGCCCAATGTGCTGCTGTCAGGTTTTTCCTTCGGAGCAGTAGTTTTTGTAATCTTGATTTCCATACATAACTCTCCTTTTAAGCGAAGCCAACAACTCCGTTATTTTATTATAATACCGCGCCGCGCCCGATTTTTCAAGACTTTAAAGCGTAAAACTTTAAATTTTCAAAAATTTTTTTAATTTGCGTCGAATGCCGTTATTTTGCCTTATTTCCAAAAGCGAAAAGCTTGATTATAACAAAGGTAATCGGCGCGCCCGCCGCGGTCGCAAGCATCGTAGCCCAGAACTGATTTATCTGCATAACGTTAATGGTAAGCAGACTCACCAAGGTGTAGATAATAAAATTCGGCACATAAGAAAGCAAAAACCTAAAATACCGCCTTAAATTGAGACGGTTTTTGAAAACAATTATGCTGTTGAGAATATAATTAATTGTAAGCGAGATAAAATACCCTATGTATGCGGAAATATTTTCCTGTAATTTCAAGTGAGCAAGCCAAGAAAAAAACGCGGTGTTAAAGGTGTTGATAATCCCGATAAGGCAATAGCCCATAAATTTTTTGCTTAAAAACATATGCCTTAATCCTGTCAAAAACTTTTGCACCGGCTGTCCTCCTTTTTTGCATTAATTCAATTAATACTACCACAAAAATGTGAAAAAGACAAGCAATTTATAAGAACGCATAAAAAAATCCGACTCGCGTCGGATTTTTGTCGGATTTTTTCTTACTGCTGATTCATTATTTTCTTGACCTGCGGCAAACGGAAGAGAATTACCGCGGCAACGGTGGTAAGAACAAGCTCGGGGAGCATATACATACCGTTGTAGGCAAGTGAATAAAGCACGGGATGATTTGTAAAGACGCTTCCGAAAAGCTCAAACTGCTCAAGATTTTTAAAGATAACAAAGCCCGAAAGGAAGTGGCTTACAAATCTTAAAGCAACCGCAATCGCTACGCCGCCGCAGATGCCCACATAGCCTCTTTTAGCAAAAATTCCTGCTATTCCGAGAACCGTAAAGGCAACTATGTAGTCAAGCAAAATTGTGCCGACAAGCATTACGGGAGTAAGTCCCCAGCCGAGCAATCCATCCAAAGCGATTCCGAGGACAAGCTGGATAAGCGAATAAACAAAGGCGCTGCCGAAGCCCCATTTAAGTCCCAGCATAACCGAAATCATAACAATCGGAAGCATACTTAAAAGGGTTACCGCGCCGCCGAGCGGCATTTTTACAACCTTTATAAGGCTCAATACCGTTGCGAGAGCTACAAAAATCGCGCTGAGCGTGAGCTTGTAAACAGGTTTTTTTGACATTTCCATTTTTAACACTCCTCCGACCGCCTAAGCGGTCTTATTAAAATTCTGCAATCCCCCTGCGAATAAAAAAACCGCAGGCAACCGGGGCCTGCGGCAATACATTAACGTATTTCCCTACGACGGCATTATCCGTATCAGGTCACAGGTCGAAGTCATAGCAAAAAGCGGACTCCCTCTCAGCCTGAGTTTCATCAAGCTCCCTAAAATTGCAAAACGATTATATCACCAAAGCGGCTTTCTGTCAAGCAGGAAATATCAAAAGCCGTGTTGCTTTGCATTTTTAGCCTGATTTATCGACTAATTGCTCCTGCGAACCTTTGTATTTTCGCTTTGTCGCCATTCCTCCGCGGATATGTCTTTCCTGCTTGTTTTTCTCCAGCACCTGCTTTACCTTGCGGTAAAGCTGCGGATTTTCATGGCATAGACGTTCGGTAACGTCCTTATGTACGGTTGTCATATATTAGAACGCTTTGGTCCAATCCCAACTCGCCGAACAGCCGCAAATAAATTTCCACATTGCCGTCCTTGTCTACTTCAATTTTCTGTATAATTTTTTTAAGCTGGGCATTAGTCATATTCCTGACATCGGTTATATCGGATATTTCCTTGAACGTATTGTTTAATATTCCCTCTAACTGTTCGCCCTTTGTAAGATGATACGAAACCATTTTAAGCTCATTTTGGAGCCGTTCAAGTTCTTTTTTACTGCCTCCTATTTTTTCGTTCATTTCTGCCCTTGTTATAATGTCATCGGTATATAGGTCTATATATTTTTGCCTTGTGTTTTCAAGTCTTGCAATTTTATCCTTCAGTTCCTTTTCGTAGGAAATATTCTCGTCCTTTGCCTTATACACCTTTTGAAATTCATTCACAACATATTTTACAACATTTTTTCTGCTTGCAAGCAGCTCTGTAAAATAATTCTGCAAAACATCTATAAGCTCATTTTCATCAACCGTAACGGCATTGGGACAGCTATCGGCTCCCTTGCCGTTATGACCTGAGCATACCCATTTAATATAAGTGTTTTTATATTTGCGAACGCTGCGCCGAAACGACCAACCGCACTCCTTACACTTTATAAGGGTTGAAAACAAATGCTGATTGCTATGCTTCACATTATCTGTTTTAAACCGTTTATTACGTTCGCTCATAATCTGTTGTACCTGTTCGTAAAGCTCAGGTTCTATAATTTTAAGCTCGGGCTTTTCGGTTACCATCCACTCGGTTTCATCACGCACTGCACGCTTTCCGGTTAAAAAATCTTCAACCTCTTCCTTGCCGTTTACTATTTTTCCGGTATAAAGCTCGTTTGTCAGTATACGGCACACGGCATTTTGGCTCCACCGGCAATTTCTTTTAGTTTTAATTCCGCTTTCGTTAAGTATATTTGCAATTTTAGCGGCGCCGCATCCGTCATTTATATATAAATCATATATATTTTTTACAGCCTGCGCCTCTTGCTCGTTTACCGTAAGATTAAAATAGTCACCCGGTATTTTATCATACCCAAAGACAAGATTCGGCACTTTTCCTTTCTCGGCATTTATTTTCTTTCCGAATTTAACACGCTTTGATGTGTTTGCACTTTCCTCCTGAGCCAGCGCACCGAATATGGTAAGTACAAACTCGCTGTTGCCCATACTTGTCATATTTGCCGTTAAAAACTGCGTCTCAATACCGAGAGCCTTTAATTTCCTTATATTTTGAAGCAGATCAACCGTATTCCTCGCAAATCTGGAAATATCCTTAACAACAACCATATCAAATAAATGAAGCTCCGCGTCAGACATCATTTTTAGAAATTCTTTTCGGTTTTTGATTTTTGTGCCTGAAAGTCCTTCGTCGGCATAAAGCCTTACAAGGTTGTCCCCTGTGCGTGAAGTATAATCAGCAAAAAATTTCTTTTGTGCCTCAAGAGAATTTAACTGGTCCTCTTTGTCAGTCGATACTCTGCAATATGCCGCTATGTTCATCTTTTGTCCCTCTGTAACTTCTCGTATTTTGTTACTTCTATTATAAGCTAAAGAATTTATTATGTCAATAAAAAGCAGATTGAGCGGTAATATTTATACCATTCAATCTGCCGTTCATAAAAACTTTGTTCTATCGTACATTTTATTATATAAGAATTCAAACTAACAGTTTATGTTCTGTTTTTCCGTTGGCATTTCTAATCCCGCTGTAAATTTCCTTATTGCCGTTTCAGCTTTAATTGCATTTGCCTCAATTAAGATATTTAGTATGCAATCAGCGCATTTGTCCGGCGGATTGGGGTTATAAAAATGATATTTAAGTTTTGGTTGTTTCATTTTTGCACCTCCAATTTAATTGTTTTCTGTAATAAATTTTATGAAAACTAACCTTTAAATAGTACTGAATATTACAGAGCCTTTCAGCTTTTTCATACAAATTATATTTATGTTTTAAAACGTGTCAACTTTCTAAGAAATAATATTAAACCGAAATAGAAATATCCTATATATTGTAAAAGAAATAACCGTAATGAGTCTTATAAAGTAATTATCAATATTTTAAACAACCGTTACCGTTCGGTACACAGCGGTTCAATCATATTAAGTGCATATTCCGAAATATAATAATGAGCGTGCCCACACGAAACGGTGAGTACGCTCATTTCTTATCCGCATATTAGATTTTTGCCATTCTGTCTGCTTCAATGATTATAGAAAATCTCAATGTATGATTTAATTATGGAAAAGGTTATTTATGACAAAAAGAACGGTTTTTGGTACTAAATTAAAGGTGATTGTTACATAACTATACTAATTCAATGTTTTAAAACCTTGTGCAGAAAACGAACTATTCGTTTTGTCAGTTTTTCTTTTACTACTACAGCCGGCACAGGTATATGCGGTGACTGCTCCATAAAGTATGCCTGAGAATCAAAGGGAGCGGCGCTGTGCTTGCGGCTATAGCACCCGTCTGAAAGCATAAGGCTTGCCTTTGACGAGTCATTAAGCTGGGAATTAAGCATCCACTTAAGGTGTTCACGAAGCTGTGGATCATATACCGGACAGGCGATTTCCACGCGGCGGTTTAGGTTGCGTGTCATCAAATCAGCCGATGAAATATAAACCGAAGCATCGCTTCCGCGGCCGAACAGATAGACACGGGCATGCTCAAGATAGCGACTGACTATGCTTGAAATATGAATATTATCGGTATATCCGGGAATACCCGGCAAAATACAGCAAATACCTCGGATGATGAGCTGTACCTCTACCCCTGCCTGTGACGCTTCGCTCAGCTTGTCAATAATATCCCGCTCGGTAACCGAATTGGCTTTTATACATATATAACCGTCGCTGCCCAACCGTATTTGCTCATCAATCTTCTCGCAAAGCATATTTTTTATACCGAAGGGCGAAACGCAAAGCTGTCGGTACTCGCCCTCTAAATTATTGGTAAGCATATTTCGGAAAAATGCGGTAGCGTCTTCTCCGATAGCAGTATCGGCAGTCATAAGGCTAATATCGGTATACATAGCATTGGTTTTTTCGTTGTAGTTGCCTGTGCCGATTTGGGTTATGTAAGAGGTTTTCCCTCGGCTGCGCAGGGTAATGAAACATATTTTACTGTGGCACTTGAAGCCCTCCATGCCGTAAATAACCTGACAGCCGGACTCTTCGAGCATTTTTGCCCACTCTAGATTGTGCGCCTCGTCAAAACGGGCGCGAAGCTCCATCAGCGCCAGAACCTCCTTGCCCTTTTCAGCCGCGCGGCAAAGCGCCTTTGCTATTTTTGATGAAGACGCCAAGCGGTAAATCGTAATTTTTATGGACAGAACATTCGGGTCGTCTACCGCCTCATTTAAAAGCCGCAAAAATGGTTCCACCGAATCATAGGGATAGAAAAGCAGCTTATCCTTCTGCTGCACCTGCTCAATCATCCGCCGGTCACGGCTGATATCCTCCGGCAACCGCCCGCTATACGGCTTGTAAAGAAGGGTTGCCGCCGTTTCCTTCGGCAGCTCCCCGGTCAAGCGGAAGACATACCCCATATTAATCGGGCATCCGTCAACGCAAATCTGATAGTCTTCAACCTTGACAAGCTTTGCAAGACGGGTGCGAAACGCCTCGGAAACCCCGGTGCTAAGCTCCAGCCTGACGACCGCCAAATGGTCTCGCTTTTTCAGAAGCTTTTTCACCTGACGGCGGAAATCTTCCTCGTTGTCCTCAAACTTTTCGTCATCAAAGCTGAGATCGGCATTGCGCGTAACGCACAGTACACAGCATTCCTTAACCGAATAAGAACCGAAAAGCGTCGGCAACCAACGCAGTAAAATGTTTTCGGTGCGTACAAAGCGCTTTCCGTCGGGTAAAAGAATGTACGGCGGAAGTGATTCGGGCACGGGAACAAATCCTATCGCCTGCTTGCCCTTCTTGTCCTCCAACAGCGCCGAGACATAGAGATGCTTGTTGATAAGATGGGGAACAGGATGATGGGCGCCTATCAAAATAGGGGAGAGAATCGGCAGCATTTCTGCTTTAAAGAAACGGGCGGCTGATTTCAGCTCCTCCGCACTAAGCAGTTCTACAGGTACATCTTCAATACCGCTTTTTTGCAGTTCGTCCATTACAGCGGAATAAATCTGCTTTTTCATAGCAATAAGCCCGGGTACGGTGCGGTAGATTCGCTGCAACTGCTCCGACGCCGTCCAGCCGGTTTTGTTGTCTGTCTCGTCCGGAGACATATGGGCAATGTCAAAGAGACTTCCCACACGCACCATAAAGAACTCATCCAGATTACTTGAGAAAATGGAAACAAACTTCAGACGCTCCAGCGCGGGAATGCCGGTGTCCGCCGCTTCTTCAAGTACACGCTGGTTAAAGCGCAGCCAGCTTAGTTCTCTGTTTTGGGTGTAACTATACTGTCTGTCAGTATTTTTTGACATAAATAACCCTCTCTTACACCGTATTTGCTGACAATAAGCTCGTTAGCATTAAAATGCGTAAAAATATGCCGCAGGATCATCAAACCCGGTACAATAGTGTGAATTCTGTCTGCCTCTGTTCGCAGTATAAGGTCAACAGCATGTCGGTCTCCTTTACAAAGCAGGTCGCTAAGCTGTTCTAACTGCGGTGCGGTAATGCTTCGGCAGTTTTCGGGAAGATTAAAATATTTTACGGCGAGCTTCAAAACAGCGCGCGCCGTACCGCCTACGCAAATCAAGGGCGAATGCTTTTCCTGCGGCAAAATTTTCTTGTCGTCAATATCCGCTTTAAGTACGGCTTTGATTCGTTTTAGTGAGCCGCCGCCGGGTAATATTTTCTTTACGCATCGGCGGTAAAGGCTCAAGGAGCCGACGCCGAAGCTGACAGAGCTTTGCGCTTCGCCGTTTTCAAAGATTACAACCTCGGTACTGGCGCCTCCGACATCGACAAAAGCACCGTCGGAAATATGCAACTCCCTAATAGCTCCGGCATAACCGAGCCGCGCCTCGTCTTCACCGCTTATTACCTCAACGGAAAAACCCGTGGCAGCCTCTATTTCAGCAAGAGCCGCTTTTGAATTTGAAATATTACGCAGCGACGCTGTGGCAAATACAGCCGCTTTACAAATGTTCAGAGTTTCCAATGTGTGTCGGAATTCAAACAGCGCGTCGCAGGCACACTTGATTCCCTCCGGAGACAGCGCACCGTTCTCAACATATCCGGCAAGACCCGCCATAATTTTTTCGCGAAAAATAATTTTGAAGCTTTGCCCGTCTATTTTGTATAGAGTAAGACGGACTGAGTTAGATCCGATATCGATTACCGCCTGCTTCATTCGCTTACCGCCTCTTCCGCCGAAATTGTATCATCCTCAGCTTTTTCCTCAGAAGATTTGAAGACGAGGATTGCTTTAGCGGAATTAGTAATCGAAAATGTTACCAACTCATAACCGTTTTTCAACATTTCGTTAGCTTTTTCTTCAATGGAAACAGCCATTTTTTTAGTCTTAGGCGCATAATCAAGCGTAACGGTTTTATAAATCATTTCAAAATTCCTTTCGTTTTATATCTTCATATATATTTATGTATGCTTATAATTATTATAACGGATAATTGTTAAATCAGCAGGCACAGTAAGGTTAAAAATGTGTTATGCCGACCAAGCCGCCGGCATACCTGCCTCCTGTTACCTTAACATCTGCGGTGGAATAACAATCCGTCACGGTTCCTTGCAGAAGACCTAAAAAGTGGGAAGATCATACTTAACATCACCGCTGCCGACCCAATCCCAACGAGTTTTTGCAAACGCCGTTACTTTCCAATCCGTATTATATAGATTCATATATCTTCGTAAAATGAACAGTGACAACAATCGAATATGCGGATTACAAAAAACAAGCACCGTATTTCTGAGCTTTTTAGCTTTGCAGTACGGTGCTTTTAATTTATCCGAAAATGTATGACGAGAAGAGTAATAAAATAATTACAGTGGATTTCACTAATACATAAATTTTCGTCAATAACTTATCCTTACTGACATTGTTGGTAAAAACAATTCCGGGCGATGGTTTTGTTTATTCGGTGTCTTTAGACGTGGAAATAAACCCTCGGTTCTACCGTGAAAAAAACAATGAGATAAAAAGTACCGCCCACAGCAAGTATAGGTGCTTTAATTCGTAACAAACATTTCCGTCTCGCCGTTTTTTGCGAGGATTACCGCCGCCGACAGCAGATACTTCAAATGCTTTTCGGGAGCATCAAGGTCAAGCCCAAAATCCTCCTTTATTTTTCTAATGCGGTAAAGCACCGTATTTCGGTGGGTATAAAGTCTTTCACAGGTTTCATTAAGCGAGCGGTGGCAGCAAAGATAAATATACAGCGTCTTTATAAGCTCCCCCGAGTTTTTGCGGTCATACTCGTTTAACGCCGTGATTTCATTGGTACAAATTCCGTCCTCGGCAAGCTTATTAAGGGAGATAATAAGACTGTACTTATCTGCTGTTTCAAGGAAGCCTGTCCTTCCACGCAGCAAAAGATAATCGAGCACAGCGGACACTGTTTTATACATTTTCTTAAGTTCAAATATACTCTTAAGCTGTTCCGAAAGCACAATTCCAAGCCCTTCATTTTTCGCGGTATCACGCAATAAATTTATATCGTGATCCTTATGAAAAAACAGTATTATCCTATCCTTATACACAAAGGGATGCGAGCCGTGAAAACCACTTTCAAGCTCCTTACGCAGAAAATCGTCCGCAAGCTCCCTGCCGTCATAGTTGCAAAGGTCAACAAGCGCAAAGCGTTCGGGATGAAAGTGTGAAAGATAGGTTGTCTGCGCCTGAAGACCGAAATGCTCTTTATCCGAAAACTCACCGTTCAAAAGGGAAATAAGAATTTCCTCCGCACTGTTTGAGGCAATCTGCCGACGTTCGAGACAGAGCTGTTTTGAGATAAGTGCCGCCGCAAACATAAGCTCCTTGTCCGTGCAAACAGGCGAATCCGACAGATTGAAGATACAAATCATATACCCTATCATTACCTTACCGCTTCCGAGAATCAGGACGCGGTAATTTTTATTGTTTATCCCAAAGGAAAACGCTCCGTTCTCCGCCGTTTCCGCCCTTTCGCTTATCTCCGCCGACGCCGCGAAGGATAGCTCGCTGTGGCTTATCGCCGTCCTGTACTCTTCATAATCGCTTCCGTTCGCCGCAAAGCTCGCGGCAATGTGAAAGGCTTCGTCCACTACTATAACGGGACAGCCTATAAGCATACTCACCGCCTCTGTCAGCGCGGAAAGCGAATTGTTCTGTAAAAATGAGTTTAATACCTCGTCCTTAAACATAAAGCACCCCTTTTGTGCTGAAAGCACAGTCAATATTGCTTTAATTATACTTCGGGATTATTGAAAAATCAAGTATTCGGAATATAATAATAAATGTAAAAAGAAATAAGAGCTCGGTAAAGCAAATACATACCGAGCAAATAATTCGGAGATGATACCAATGTGTTATAAAGGTTTAGTTCAGCTTTCGGTCGGCTGAAGAAAATCGAGACCGAACATATTAATAATATATTAGGAGACTTTTTTATGTTTGAAATGAGACCTTATTCAAGAAAAAATAATTCGGTTTACAATCCGTTCCGTGAAATGGAGGAATTTGAAAAAAGCTTTTTCGGCTCGCCGTTCGGCTTTTTCGACGGCGGTATGGACGCCTTTAAGACAGATGTTAAGGACGAGGGCGACCGCTACGAGTTAGAGGCAGACCTGCCCGGCTTTGATAAAAAGGATATTCACCTTGACGTTAAAGGCGACACCTTAACCGTCCGTGCCGAAAGACATTCGGAGCACGAGGAAAAGGACAAAAAGGGCAAATATGTACGCTGTGAGCGCTCCTACGGCTCATACAGCCGTGACTTTGATTTGTCAGGCGTAAAGGCGGATGAAATCAAGGCAAAATACGAAAACGGCGTTCTGAAGCTCACAATGCCTAAGAAGACCGAAGCTCTTCCCGAATCAAAACATTTGGAAATCGAATAATAATAAAAATGGGGCTGTCGCGTTAAGACAACCCCATTTTATTATGATTTATTATCTCTGCACCCAAAGAATAGCAATAATTACGGTTCGTCGGTTGCCGCGCTCTCCGCAGTTTCCGATTGAGCGGTTAATGTTTCGGGTACTGTGTAACTTTTAGAAGGGATTTTAAGGGTTTCACCTACTTGAATTATAGCGGCGTTTTCAATATTGTTGTAAGCGGAAAGTACCGCCGCCGTTGTGCCGTAACGATTCGCAATTTCGGACAGGGTGTCGCCGGTCTGTAGGGTATAGGTCTGTTCGGTATCGGTCAGGGTGTTGGCGGTTTCTCTGCCGCTGTCATAGTCTAGGGCGGCGTTCCTATGCTGTTTACAATATATTTTTCCGCTTTCTCCTCACTTCCTATACGCGGGTTTTGATCCGTCGCCGCCACCGCACAGGTACCCCATTGCGGGGTAATTTTAATCTCAGGATTTTCAGTAGCGTATACGGTGAATTCAACGGTATCGCTCGACGTATCGGTAAAAAGCGGAACGGTGTAATAAGCTTTTCCGCCGAACTCCACCATGCAATAACCTGTAGTTGCGCTGCCTACAGCTTTAACAGTAACGACCGAGTTGCCACTAAGATTATAGACGCCGCTGTCGGATTGGGCTACGCTGCCGTTAATCGATATTTGTACGGAAAAATCAGCCGCGGTAATCGTATTCACCGTGCTTGTAACGGTGCTTGAAAACCACGCCCAGGTAAGCCCCGCAAGGCATATACCGCAAATCAGAATACCGAATACGGAGGAAAGCATTATCCGTAAAAATGCTTTATCCGATACTTTTTCATATTTCGGAACATAGAACAAACTGCTCCACAAACGCTTTGAATGCTTCACGGAAAATAACCTCCCTTTGTTAGATTTTAGACGGTAGATGGTAGACATTAGATTATCGGTACGGTGTGGTCACCGTACCCTACGTATATTCAATTTACCCTTGTAGAGGACGATGCCCACATCGTCCCGAATACCGTCTAATGTCTAAATTTCGGCAACCGAAATAGATTTGATTTTTATCTTTTATAAAATGGGATGAGGGAAAGCCAGAGGCGGTGTTTTTCCTTTTGCCAAGCCTTGCGCTCAGAGCCTCCTGTTCGCCTAATTTCCGTATTTACATATTTAATATCTCTTTTAAGGCTGTCTAAACGAAATACAAGGCGAAGCATAAGCAGGAAGACTATTACGCCGATAAAAAGCGCAATCAAAATATCATAAATCCCCGTCTGTTCCATTTTCGGCGGTGTTCATCTCGCTATCCTTATTTTGATTTTCCTTTTCGGCAAGCTGTGCTTTGAGCGCCAACAACTCCGCCATCATTTTTTGACTTTCGGCGCGTTCCTCTTCTATCTTTGCGCGCTCCTCCTTCATTTCCGCCATCTGTTCAAGCTTGTAGCGGCGGAAGAGCCTAATACAGTTAAGCCCCTGAATTAAAATGAGCAAAAGGAAGGGAATTAGAATACATACGATATAGCCCGGAGTGGTCTTCAAAAACATAAAGAATCTGCCGACCTTAGGGATATTGGTTTTGTATTTGCCCAAAACATAAGGGTATGTTATAATTATTTCATCGTCGGTATCGGTCGTAGTACCATAGGTGATAAAGCCCGGTTCGCCGCTCGCATCGGTGGTGAGCTTTCTTATTTTATGGGTGACCGTCTCGCCGTAGTTCGAGGTATTCTGCGAGGTGTAGGCAATGATGTCCCCCTCATTTAAGGTTGAGGGATCAACCTCTTTAACCAGCACCAAATCGCCCGCGTCAAAATCGGTCTTGCTCATTGAGTCAGACAGGACTATAAAAGCTTTGAAACCGAACAGACTGCGGTCGGAACGGTCAAAGGTGTTTACCGAAATGACCATGAAAATCATCATACAGACCGCCAATGCCACCATCAGCCAGACAAATACGTTTTTTATTATGATTAATACCTTTTTCATAATCGCACTCCTTAGTCAAACACCTTATTCGGGTTATTCTTGGTCTGAACCGCGTCGGCGCAGATATCAAAGGTGAGGGTTTGGTTCTGCGCGCTGTTGCCCGCTTCCTCGGGGAAGTGGAAATAAACGGTTAATTCCCGCCGTTCGCCGATTTTTAAAACATCGTCCGACGCCGCAACGGCATTACGCTTTAAATTTTCCGCCGTGCCTTGATAGAGCGTTTTTTCTCCGTCCTTAACGGTGATTTGAAGCACGTCGGCAAGACCGCCGTTTACATTATCAAAATACAGCTTGTAATAAACGTCGCAGGTGCTTTGGTTTTCAATAAAGAAGTCCTTTTTAACCGTCATACCGGGTTCAAACAGAAATTCGTGTTCCTCTATAACCGGATTGCCGTCGTTCAGGTTTATTTTGACCATACCCGTGGAAAAAAAGCTGTTTTCAACCGCAATCATCTCCCCCACGAGGGCGAAGGTGGTAATGCAAAGACAGACGGCTAAAACTATCGCTGTGATAATGCCCCTTGTAAGCTTTTTCTCGGCTTCGCTTCTATTTGTCACCCTGATTTTCCTCCTTTTTAAGCTTCTTCCAAAGCAGAATAAGGATTAATAATGCGATGACAACAAGGCAGAGCCAAAGTATAAGCTTTGTTTCGTCGCCTGTTTTCGGGGACTCCAGATTTTCGGTTTCCTCCACCCACCATTCAAAGTCTGCGATAAGGTCGATACTGTATAGGCTTTGGTATTCATTGCCGGCGCTTGTATCTAAATAAGCGGTGATTTCGTAATTTACCTCGCTTATCGTGCTTTTTTCGGTATTTAGCGCGTGGTTTATTGAATTGGGCATATCCTGCATAGGTCCGTCATAGAGTACCTCACCGCTGTAGGTCAGGACAATGCGGCAATAAAGCACCTCGGCAAGCTTTTCGTGACCCTGGCGGACATTTGCCCCGAAGCGGAGAACAACATCGCCCTTGTGGGAAACACGGATGCAGTAATAATTGGTTTTGCTGTCGCCGGGGAACATATTGGTGACCTTAAACGGCGTATTGTCACCCGTGACGCGGCTATGTAAATACAGGGCTTTTCTGCCGCTCACATAAGACGCACCCGATGAAGCGGACGCGGAGGTCTGCCCACTGCTTTGTGAGCTCTCAGGAGCAGAAGAAACATCTGAATTCTCCTTTTCGGGAGTAATAATATTGTCCGACACCGTAACAGAAGCAGGCTTTGAAGGGTTGAAGCGCTTGAAAATCAATATACAGACAAGTGAAGTAAGGCTGATAACAAGCAGAACTGAAAGCGTAATTATCAAGACCTTTAACGTTTTTTTATTTTTTCCTTGCTTCAATACAGCCGCCCCCTTTTTAAAAACCATATACTTAATATGCATTATGTAATTAAAAGAAAATTAACTGATTATATATATTAAATATCATCACAGCCTTATGCTTATTTCAATATGTATTTGAAAAAAAGTGTAATTTATGGCAAAAAAAGGGAAATAGACAAAGTTAGCTAAGCCTTCTTACTTGATTTTGTAAAAAAAGCTTAGCTTTTTGTATCTTCGTCTCTTTACTTTGGCACGGAGAATATTCTCCGAGAGTAAAAATGCGGCTTCACTTTGCTTTACCGCACTTTTTGGGGCTGTTTTTGTTGGCATGTGTGTCATCATTTCTTTATTTTTTACTTGTCTTTTATTTTCCGCACTTGTCCACTTTTTTAATATACATCCAGTCCCAAATGCTTTACCGGCATAACAAAAAAGAGCAGGATAACCCCTGCTCATACATACAAAGAGGTGCAAAATAGGCAAAAAGAAATCGAGTGTCCTCACCCAACTCTCAGGTTGGTTATGAACACTCGATATGTTGCGGATAACCGGACTTTGAACCTGCACCGAGTTGCCCCGACTAGAACCTGATGGTAACGCCACCTCGGTGAAAGGTTAAAGTATAGACAAAACAATCAATTCAAACTTCGTTTTGTTGCGTTCCGAACAAAATTCGCATAAAATTCCGCCTTCACAGACTTCATCAATGAGCGAATTTGATAATATTCTACCTATGCAACTATTGATAAAAAATCTTATTTTAGCGAGATTCCATCATTTTCTCCGAGCTTATTATGTTTAAGCATAAAATTATAAAGCTCGTCAACAGTTGTAAATGCAAGTGCCGTATATGTATCGGCGGCACCGTAATAAACAGCAATTCTTCCTGTTTTTGCATCGGCAAGCGTGGCGCACGGAAAACAAACATTTGGTACAAATCCGTCAGTTTCATAGCTTTCCTGCGGTGTTAGTATGTAATCTTCTGTTCTAAGCAACACTTTTGAAGGGTTTTTTATATCAAGAAGTGCCGCACCAATGCTATATACATATCCATTGCAGTTTGTAATAACACCGTGGTAAAGCATAATCCAGCCCTTATCCGTTTCAATCGGAGCGGGACCTGCGCCGATTTTGGTCTCCTGCCACCAATTAAGACCAGATTTCATAACAAGCCTGTGATTTCCCCAATATTTAAGGTCGGGACTTTCACTCAAAAATATATCACCGAACGGTGTATGTCCGCTGTCACTCGGTCTGCTCAACATAAGGTATTTGTTGTTTACCTTTCTCGGAAACAGCACGCCGTTACGATTAAAGGGAATAAACGGATTTTCAAGCCTTATAAAGGTTTTAAAATCCTCTGTATATCCAAGTCCGATTGTCGGGCATCCCGCAAAGTCCACACACCAAATTATGTAGTATTTACCGTCCAGCTCGACAAGGCGCGGGTCATACGAATGTATAGCGTGATTATACGGATTGCCGTCCTCATCTATCCATGAAATCGGTTTATCCTCGAAATTCCAGCTTATTCCGTCTTTGCTGTACCCTACATGAAGACTTGGGTTAATATGCTTTGAATCTGCCCTGAATATTCCTACAAATCCATCCTTATACGGAAGCACTGCACTATTGAATATGCGAGCGGTGCTCGGTGTGGGGTTCCAACCGACAATCGGGTTTTTCGTATATCTCCAGACAGGTAAACCGTCGGCATTTTCCGTTCTTTCCTGCCAAGGTATATTCGGAATGTCTTTCCCTATTATTTTTATACTCATAATTTTTTCCTTTTTCTCCTTACATGGTAAATAATCACTACTGCGGCGACAATTGCTGCTGAGCTGATTGCAATTATGATTATTGCAAGAATGTTTATATTTGTGCCGATTGCGTCCGATAAGCCGTATGTAGGTATATCCATATAAACGCCATTTACCGTTTCAAAGAACCTTATATCGTTATATAAAACGCTTCCGCCCGCATCAAAAAAGCTTATACCCATCTGCTCATTATCACCGCTGTTAAAGGTGAATGCTAAATTCTTCCACTTATCTTCAGCATTGCCTGCCTCAACATCAATAACCGACACATATCCATCATGTTTCTTTTCAAATAAGCTGAAGCTGCTTTCACTGTCTTCATTGCAGCGATACATAACCGAAACAGTATATTCAGTGTTCTTTTTCACATCTACCCACTTTATATAACGGTTATATGTAGGAGAATCGCCGGAATTTACCGCAAGAACCTTACCTGCTTTATCCCCTTCACTGTCAATAATGTTGAAAAATCTCTTATATCCCATACCAGTTTCCCAATATGAACGGTCATTGCTTTCAAAATCAAAGCATTTTATAAGGTTATGTGAGTCTAAACATCCTATATTTTTCGGATCGTAATCTATCAATTCCGCAGTACCGCTCGTATCCCCGTAAGAATATTTTTTTGCATCGCTTTTTCTGCAAAGTACAAGCTCGTCGAAATAAGCCTCAGCCTTTATACCCTTAATTGTTATGCCTATTTTATTTTGATTTCCGCTATTAAATTCAAAGCCGGATATATGCCATTCATTATCAAGGGCAGGCGGATTGAGATAATAAGTTTTGCCGTTCTTATCTGTGATGTAATCGCTCAAAATTCCATCTGATATTCCGAAAGAGATATCTCCGCAATTCGACGCCGAAAAGTACGGTGCTTTCACCTTTAAGGAAAATACATAATCTGTATTCTTTTCTACATCCATCCAAAGAATTGAAGTTAATTCTTCAGTTGATTTATTTTTAAAATGTAATCCGTGATTTCCCGATGAAGCCACATCACATATTGTAGCAAAGCTTCCGTTGATAAAGGATGCGGATTTCCCTGAAATCCCCTTTTCAAAATCTGCATTTTCCGCAAGGTTGACCCCGCCGTCTTTTAGCACCCAAAGGCGTGATTTTGTCTCTGTAACTACCGCAGTCGGCAATGTTGTTCCTTTTACAGTTGTGGCAAATTCAAGCTGATCAACATAAAGCTTTCCGCCTATGTTTTGCGTCAATTTGAGGCTTATGAAATCATTTTCTCCCGTATCGACAGACAAAATGTATCTTTGCCAGTTGCCTGTGCCGCTAATACTTTTTGACTTAATTATTTTATTTTCATCACTTAATCCTATAAGAGCGACATCTGCCCCGGTATCGGTTACAAATCCCCAAAAGAACACATAGTAGCGTGTATTTTTCTGAACCTTCATAATATAGTCCGCCGAGCTTATACTGTCCGAACCGTCCAATAACATCGAACTGTTGCCCTTATGAGCCTTTCGGCTGAGTTTTACCGGCGTTGTTTCGATTTTATATATTCCCGAAGCGTCAGCTGAACTCATATTGATGTTTTTCCAATCGGCAACCGAGCTTTCAAAGTCTCCGTCTTTCAAATAATCGTACAAAGGCTGAACGCGCAAATCATCAAAATATGTTGTTACGCCATCATCTGTGCTTATATTAAGCCAAACAATTGTATTATTTCCGGTATTAAATTTAAGCGACACCTCTTGCCATTCTTTTGACGAGGATACCTTTTGTCTGATAAGCTTAACAGCCGAGCTTACCGAAGATGTTTTTCCGCTTTCTATCTGTGAAGCAGTAACATATGCCGAACCGTCGGTTTTAACCCAACCGTGCCACAAATATTCGGTATTCGGTTTAACATTTATAAACGCTGAATACGCATTGTAGCCGCTAACCTTAAGAGCGGCATTTCCCGAGTTTACATTCTCCTTATTTCCGCTTGTCATAGCATTAACAATACTGCCGCTCACATTATAATCCTTTACCCATCCATCGGTATTTCCGGTTTCGAAATCGCCATTTTCAAGTCTTTGAGTATTAGCTTGTAATGACAATGTGTAAACCAATCCACTTGAATTCTTTGGTGCCGAAAAATATAAAATTACTTCATCATCGGCATCTGTTTGAAATTCGGCAGTATACCAGTTTTTGGATTTATCTGTGCTTGTATTAAGTGTAACATAATCATATGTGGCGTCTTTATTGCATATTTTAAGCGTAAAGGGTACGCCGTCGGTCATAGTTCTCATGCGTGTAACAAGGGTATATGCCGTATTTGGCTTAACCTTCAATTTTATTCCGGACTCAAGAGCCGTTCCGCCGTTTGCATTAAACCTTATTCCCGCCAATTTACCGGAATCTACATATCTGCAAACAATGCCGTTATTTGAAATATTGGCAGAGCCATCTTCTAAGGCAAAATCGGTATTTGTAAATATGTTTGAGGATGTTTTCTCATTAAATACTCCGGTATCCTTGTACAGGTTTTCATCCTCAAAACTGAAATAATGATTTGTTTTATTCTCCGGCTCCGGTTCATTGTAAACAGCAATTTTGATATCATCAAAAAATGCCGTTTTACCCTCGTCTACCGCAAGCTGCAGCCACACCTTTGTAACAGAACCCGAATTGAATCTGAAAACAACCTTTTTATATTCATCGACTGCTGTTGCGGTTTTTTGAACAATAGTTTTCATTTTTGACGGAGTTGTTTTGTCCGTAAGCGCTTTAAGGCGTATATATGAATTGCTGTTGCCCTTTACATATGCGGAGATTTCATAATCGGTATTCTTTTTAAGCGTAATATATGTGATGTATTCTGAATATCCGCTTATTTTAAGCGCATATTCCCCGCTGTTCACTTCGGGACTTTTTGCAACGGTTGATGCCTTTGTATACATTTGCACCCAACCGTCGGCACTGCCGGATTCAAACGAACCGTTTTGTATAACATCTGAATCCTCTGTAAGGGCGATGTTATATATTATACCGTCCCCGCTATTTTCCATCTCGATATAAAGCTTTATAAATTCTTCTTTGCCTGTTTTAAAGCTATAAGTATAAATATTCTTATCGGATGTATTTGCCGAAACCATAGCCGAGACTTCGTTGTCAAGGGTTGAAACCGTATATACCGACAGTTCCTTTTTATTAGATGATTTCATTCTGACATTCAAAGTATAATTCGTGTTAAGCCTGCCATTCGGGCATACCCAATTTCTTCAGATTTTCCACCCTTGTTTTCGGCTTCTTCCATTGTTTCCAGATATACATCCGTATTCTTCTTCGCAACCACTCGTTCCATTGCTTCATAAGCGTGTCCATTTCCGCTATTCCGTAATAACCGAGCCATCCTCGCATAAATGCCTTTATGTTGTTTAACACGGTATCGAGCTTTCTGCCCTGACTACGGGAAGTTAGCTTTCGCAGTTTATCCTTGGATTTCTTCTTCGACTTTGCGTGAACTCGGATATATGCACCCTTTCTGTTCCTTCCCATCGCAAAGCCGAGAAACCGAAATTTCGGGTTGAATACACGCTTACCGCTCGGCTCTTCTCCGTATTGACCTTGAGCTTTAATTTCTTCTCAAGATACGCCGTACTTGTTCCGAGCAATCTTTCTGCCGCACGCACACTCTTTGCTAAAAGAAGTATATCGTCTGCGTAGGCTTTGCCCGCAGAGACACTTTTAAGTATCCGCATCCGACTTCTTTCAGACTCCGTCTCATGGCGGACGCCCTTGTCTTCGGCTAACAGTTCCTACTGCCAAGCCTGTGGCGGACTTTCACCGCCAAGTTATTACGCGTGCCGATCACACTAAAAAAAGACGAATTACAGATAAAAAATCTGCATTTCGTCTAAAAAAGCAAATAATTCACAGTGGGCTGGATGTTAAAACAGGTGACAGTACCCTGTTTTATCCAAAGCTGTCGCACTCCCTATTTTTTATTTTATACCTTTTTACCCCGAATAACATTCATTGCTATATAAATGCCAATCAAAGCTACTACAGAGCCGCCTAAAATTAAATACATAACAGGCAATCCAACCTTATTTCCGAAGAAATACAGATTGCAGTCAACGCTGTCCTTGATTGCCTCGGTAACCTCGCTCGGAAAGCCTATGCTCTTCATTTCCTCAAATACTCCGTGCAGGGCGTGATTTCTTATAAGCGAGGTGCCGTATGTACCGGGCAGAAAGGATAAAACCCTTTGGAGTCCCATACCGAACTGAGAAATCGGCATATATGCGCCGCAGATAAAGCCGTAGGCGGAGCTTACAATAGTACCCACCGCGGAAATCTGACCCTGCGTTGACAAAAAGAAATTTATTATGCTCGAAAGCGCCGTGCCGAAAAGGACAAGTAAAATCACGTCGGCAAAAAGCAGGATAACGTCGACCGCGCTCATATACCAGCCGACCGCGGCAATATATAAAAGGCAGATACCCGTTGCAACAAAGCAGATTATTAAGGTTGAAGCAAGGGTCGCTAAATAATAGCTTACAGCAAGGGCGGAGGGCTTTACGGGCGAGGTTTTAAAATCCTTTGCAACCCCCGTCACCTTATCCTGCACCATAAGCATATTTGAGCAAAACGCCACGGTAACGCAGGAAACAGCAAGTATCGAGGAGATAAGCTGACCGCCGACGCAGCCGCTTATCAGGCTTTCGGAGACCTCTATTGCACCCGCTAAGGAATCGTGGAAAATATCGGTATACACATTTGAAAGAAAGGTCGCGTAAAGCACCAAAAGGATAACAGGAGTAATAAGCGAGGTAAAAAACATCGCCTTATCCTTAAAAAACAGCTTAATATTTCTTTTTATAAGCATTTTAACACTACTCATTCATCATCGCCTCCGCTAAGCTTTTTACCTGTAACGGCAAGAAAAACATCATCCATTTTTCCCTTTGTAATCTCGTAATCGACAAACAGTTCGGGATTATTGCAAATAAGGCTTGTCGCCTCAGCAGTATTCTCCACCGAAATCCTAAAGCCGTCATGCACCCTCTCAAAGTCCCTTGAAAGCCTTGCGACCGTTTCCTTGTCCGTATTGTAAATCGTAATAAAATCGCCGCTGTAGGTGTTTTTAAGCTCAAGCGGCGTTCCTTTTGCCGAGATTTTTCCGCTGTCTAAAATCACAACATAATCCGCCTCGGCAGCCTCCTCCATATAGTGGGTGGTAAGGAAAACCGTCATATTCCTTGTCTTTCTAAGACTGTCCACCACCGACCATAAAAGCCGCCTTGTCTGCGGGTCGAGACCGGTTGTCGGCTCGTCTAAAATAAGTATCTTTGGGCTGTTAAGCAACGCTCTCGCAATGTCTATTCTTCTGCGCTGACCGCCCGACAGCTTACCGACCGTGCGTTTTAAAAGGTTCTTAAATTCGAGTAGCTCTGAAAGCTCTGAAAGCACCTTTTTAAACTCTGAGCCGCAGATTCCGTAAAGCGCGGCACGGCTTTCAAGATTGTCGTAAACCGTAAGCGATTTATCCAGCACCGAGCTTTGGAAGACAACACCAAGCTTGCTTTTTATCTCCTCAAGGCTTGTATCAAGATTAAGCCCGTCAATAACCACCGTGCCGCCGTCCTTTTTAAGAGAGCCGCACATAATGTTGATTGTAGTGGACTTTCCCGCCCCGTTTTCGCCGAGAAAGGCGAACAGCTCCCCCTCTTTTACACAAAAGCTTAAATCCGAGACCGCCTTTACCTCACCGAAACTTTTATTTAAACCGTTTATTTCTATAATATTTTTCATATCACCACTCCCCAAATTTCTCACTCATCGCCGTATAAACCTCGGATAACATTTGGCTTATATCCTCCATTGTAAACAGATATATCCGCTGCGCGTAAAGCGAGGCAAAGCCGAAGGCGTAAACCGACATATGATTGTAAAGCTTTTTTTCCGTTTCGTTTCTCAAACCGTACTTGTTTTCAAGTACCTTCATCACCTCGGGCGAATTATCATCATAGGCAGGTAAAAAATTATCGATAAAGTTTTTATTTATGTTCATTATTTTAAAAAGCTCCGGCTCGTCCTTTGCAAACTCGATATACTTCATACCAACCCCCTTAAAGGCGGGAGCCTGCCGAAGTCCCTCCTTTATGTATTCGCCGTATAAAGCGTTGGCTTTTTTTACCACCTCGTCCCGTATTTCCTCAATTGAATTAAATGCGGTGAATATCGGGGCGGTCGATGTGCCTAACTCTTTTGCAAGTCTTCGCGCTTTTAGTGAGCTTAACCCCTCCTTTCGCACCGTTTCAAAGGCGGTTTCAATAATTTGCTCCCTTGTGCATTTTGATTTCGGCGGCATAATCTATTTCACTCTTTTTTCGTTTTATAACTTATGTTTTATAACATCTGTTATTATAATATAAGATAACACCGATGACAGTCCCCTGTGTTATCAGGTATGTTTTTTTATGGGAAGTCTGCTTGTTAATCTGTTTGCGATTTCAAAGAAAAACCCGTCCTTCAGCAGTATTAAACAGATTAAGTAGACAACCACACCGGTAAATACGATTATAAAGGTATTAATAATGCTCGGCGCGAGAATTCTGCCAAACATAAAGCAGGGCACAAACATTATAATGCCCGAAATCAAATATTTGATTGAACTTTTTAAAATCTCACGGAGTGAAATATTTTTTCTTATAAAACAGAACATTATTACTGCTACTGCGATTTCGGCAACAATGGTGGCGATTGCCGCACCGTAGCTTTTAAATAATCTAATAAGCACTAAATTGAGTAAAAAATTAGTAATCGCACCGCAGGTAACCGATATGGTGAATTTTTTATCCTCACCTGCCGGAATAAGGTATTGTAAACCGAAGACATTATTTAATCCGATGGCTAAAACTAATACAGACAGGATTTTCATAATATTTGCGGATTTATAATATCCGTCTCCTAAAAACCAAGGCACCATATTATCGGATACGGCAATCAGACCTATCATCATCGGAATGCCCAAAAGCAGAACAAACCGAACGCTTCGGTATATGTTTCGCCTAATAGCCTCCATATCTTTTCGTTCAAAGGCGTTGGTGTTTCGCGGTATCATTACCGTGCCGAGAGAGGTAACGACAGTCATTACCATCTTAACTATTTTTTCAGCCTGTTCATAAAAAGCGTTTTCAAAGTCCGAACCGGTGATAACACCTATCATAGTTTTATCAAGATAAGCATAAACCGACACCGCGATCGTGGGCAAAAACAATATCACGGCGGGCTTTATATGCCTGATAGGCCTTAAGCTTTTAATTTCGATTTTACATAAAAAGTTTTTGGCATAAACAGATAATGAAGCATTCGCAGTCAATACTGTTAAGACGGTTATCAGAACATATTTCCATAAATCATTACGGTCTTTTACGAAAACGAAAATAGCGATAACATTTAAAATTCTAACCAATGTGTTGGTAAATACAGTTTTGGAAAAATCTTCGTTTCCTGCAAATAAAAACGAAATATCAAACGCAACAGCCAAAATATTTATGGATAGAATTATCATCAAAAGGGTGTACTCTTCTTTAAATACACCTAAAACTATAACGGTAAAATAGACAATTAATGCCGTTAAAACCGATACGGAACGAACGGTAATTATTTCCAAAAATATTTCACTTTGCTTTTTCTTATTATCCTGATATTTTGCAATTTCTCTTTGTGCATAATATCCGAAGCCTAGGGAAGCAAAAATTACAAAATACGAAGCGATTGAGTTAGAAAAGCTGAATTTTCCGACGCCGTCTGCCCCTAAAACCCGCGACACATAAGGGGTGGTAATTATCGGAATAATAATTAACAGTATTTGGTATATTAGATTATAAATATAATTTTTAGTTACACTCTTTGAATTACTCATGCTATTAATTTTCAAAATCGAATTTTTCGGGATGGTTAAAGAAGTACTCTTTCATTGCTTTGTTCTGTCTTCCGAAGGATAAATGACCTACAACGGAATTTTCGGCAACTATTATTGCTCTAGACAATTCCATTGTAATGTTGCATAATTGCAGCTCATCGTCACCCAAACCGTTGCCTTTTTTACTAACATTGAACATACCCATTTCTTCAAAAATTTCGCGCTTAAAGAGTACTGCTCCGATACTGAATCTAATTGGGCATACGCTATAAGAAAATTCCTCGGATTGGAATATACGGTTAATTTCGTCAATATGAGGAATAATACCTCCCTTTCCCCACATAAACTCAGCCACATCAGGGTTGTTTTCTATCATTCGTTCGCTGCCGTGCGCGTGATATAATTTTTCAAAGCGTTTTTCATATTCTTCGCGCAGGTTTAACTTTTTTAAAATTCTTAAAGTAGAATATCCGTTTATTAAAATTAAAGGAGCGACAAAACCGACAGCGTAATCGCTTTCTTCGGCAACCCTTTGCATTGTTTCAAAGGTGGTCTCGAAATAATTTTCGGTTATAAAAATATCCTCGTCTAATTTATAAATATATTCGGCGTCCGAACGTAAATGTATCGCTAAATTCTGCGCCACGCAGACATTGTTTCTTTCGGTGCTTAAATATGACCAGTTGTTTTCTTGACAGATTTTATCTAAGACTTCGCAGTATTTGCCGGAAGAAATAATGCAAAAATCAATATCTGCCGGAGAGAATTTTTTTATCCTTTCAAAAAAGATGTCATAGGCGAATTCTTTATATCCCGCTAAAACAATACAAAGCTTTTTATTGCTTTTAGAACGGTTTACAAATTTGTATTTTGTTTTAGTCTTGGATTTAAATATATGCTGTTGTTTCTTAGCCTTTAAAAAGTTATATAAATCTTTTGTAAGGAAATTAGTTTTTAGTATTTCTCTTAAACTCATAGTAATCACCATTTATTTCCGTTGCGCAATCTGCTTAGAAACTGTATAAAAGTATAATGCTTAAAATTATACTTTCTTAAAAGGGCAAGCTTTTTGCTGCTCGCAGAGGTTGCCTCGTATATTTCGGGCGAAATTTTTTTCAACTCAGCATCAAACTCTGCAAAGCGTTTTCTGTTTTCCATATCCCTATACGGAAAGCTTGAAAAAATAGTGCTCTGGGTAAGCGTAGTGTATGTGACCAGTCCTTTAAGATAAGACTTCTTATCCTCTTCCATTTCGGGAGAGGCGGAATACTGACTGTAAAACTCATTAAGGTGACGGGTTACACGAATATGGTCGTCAATATGCCTTTGGAAGCCTGCAACACTTACGCTTTGAGTCGAAAGGTTGAGTCTGTACACATAAATATAAAGGTCAAAATAGGTTATGCTTTTTACATACGGAACCGGGAAAGAAATATATTCCATATCCACGTAAAAGCATTTTTCGTCCAATCTGATTTTGTTGTTTTGAAGTATATCAGTCCTTATGACAAGGGCGTGCATAGGAATATACGGCATATCCGTAATGTCGGAAAACTTGTAGCTCTTTCCGTTCTCATAACGAGCGTATTCGACTTTATCTTGCTTTTTAACATCGTCGTAATACTCATAGTAATTTGTGAACACATATTCACTGTTGCATTTTTCAAGCAGTGAGACCAGCTTTACAAAATCCTCGGTGTTAACCCAATCATCGCCGTCAACAACCTTGTAATACTTACCCGAAGCGTTCTCTATGCCGCAGTTCACCGCGGAACCGTGGCCGCCGTTTTCCTTGGATATTATCTTGAATGTATCAGGATATTTTTCTTCATATTCCCTGCCGATATCCGCAGTACTGTCCTTAGAGCCGTCATCAACGACTATAACCTCAATCTTTTTCATAACCTCTTCATCGCAGATAAAGGAATCCAAGGTCGTTCTGAGAAATTTTTCTACATTATAAGAGGGGATGGCAACCGTTAGTACTTTTGACATATTATTCTCCGTTCTCATAACTTGGTTATGACTTATATTGATATTATTTACCGAAAACATCCGCCCGTGAAGAATTGATAAATTTTTTCTGATTCTGACTTTATATCGTAGCCGGCTTTTTTAACCGACAAAGTGGGGCTGTCTATCCTTTTGTCTGACATTTCCAAAATTGCATCAGCCCATTCCTCTGCCGATTTATCAAGACCGACAAATTTTACAAAACCTGTGACATCGGCAATTTTCGGCACTCCCTGCGATACAACGCACGGTACACCGCATGCTTGGGCTTCAACAGTCACCAAAGACAAGCCTTCCGAAAGGGATGTAAGCAAAAAGACATCGCTTGCTTTATAATAAGCCGAAGCATCCTCTTTAAAGCCGACAAAAATTATATTATCAATAATTCCAAGTGCTCTTGCCTTTTCATACAGCGACTCTTTTAACTCACCGTCTCCCACAAATAAAAGCTTTGAATCACTCTTTTTTTGGAGTAACCTTTCAAAAACCTCAAGCAAAAAGCCTTGATTTTTTTCATAACACATTCTGGCTACATGGCATACAACAAGATTCTTTTCCACGCCTAATTCCTTACGGGTTTTATTCCTTGTTTCGCAATCGTCGAAAAATACCGATGTGTCTACAGCATTGTTTATGACCTTAATTCTGTCATAAAGCTTTTTGGGAAACATAAATTTTCCCGCTTTTTTTGAACAGGCCCAAAAATCGGTTGCATATTTGTGGATTTTCGGCTTATTTATATTATGAAACAAAATCACGGGATATTTCATTATTACGGAGGACCAAGACAAGGCTGTAACATGGCTGTGGGCTATTCTTACGGGAACTCCGTATTTCTTGCCAAATTTCAAAACATCTATGTTGGTAAGACCCGAAAAATTTGCCCAAACCGCGTCATATTTATTGTTGAGAAAAATGCTGTTTAGCTTTTCAAAATACTCTTTTCTTCTCTTGATTCGGTTAGGCAAATAAAAAGCTCTTCCACCCTTTTCACGGATTTTTGTTTCAAGCGAAAAGCTTGTGCCGAATATGATATAATCGCAAATAACCTCTTTATCAGGAAAGTCATTTGCATACGAAGTGATTATTTTTTCAACTCCGCCGACCGGCTCTTTAAGTCCGTAGATAAGAATTTTTTTCATTTGCTTTTTACCCTTATAAGAGATGAAAATATTTTATACAAGATTCCGTTATCCTCTGTTTTGGCATAACCGTATAAATAACCCAAAAGATAGAAAAACAACAGCGAGCTTATTGAAAATACAAAGAAAACATCAGAGACGAAAAATGCACCTGCGGCAACGGTTAAAAAGCACAAAAATGAAATATACACTTCAAGATTAAAGCCGTTTTTTAACGCCGCTTTCAAGAAGAGTACTGCAATATAAATAATTGCCGAAAACATTACGATAGCCCCGAGTATACCGGAGTTAACCAAAACCTCCAAATAAGCACAATGGGTAACCCAACCGTATTGTCCCATAACCGTATCAGGCGTTCTCTCCTGTGCGATGGAAACAGCATTACGCGGCGAAGTGCCTATTATCGGCGTTGTTTTAAAGACCTCAATGCCTGCCTTCCATCTTTCAAATCGGCCGTTTGAATAATCCTCTTTTGCATCCTTTCTGATGATTTCTTCAACCTCGGCTTGGATGTTAGGATCTATTTTATCTATGTCTGAATCAATATTGTTTTCATGCATATTGACTATTTCCAGACCGCACGCCTTATAAAAGGATTCATACAAAGAATCAACATTTTTTCTTCCGGAAACACCTACTGTGTTTAAAATTGCCACCTTAACATAGGGCATGGATTTTCTTAATCCGTAGTATCCGCCGTATAACACAGCCACAGCGGTAATTGCAACCAAAATGCTGCTAAATGCTCTTTTTTTGCTTGTTTTTATATTACATAGGAATACATAGACAGCCGATGCTATCGGAATAAACACCATTATCAGCAAACCCGAACGCGATAAGGAAAGCATAACAAAAAGTATCTGAAACAATATATTAATTCCGTATAATATGTAAGCCCATACTTTTTTATACACATACATAAAATAAACGGAGGAAAACAGCGAAACCAAGGATATATAGCTTGCAACATTCGGATCACCGAAAACGCCCCACAGTCTTCCCCAAGTAATAACAAATCCCTGAACACCTGACCTGACAGGGGAAGAAGCATAATAACTTATATCGAAGAAAAACATTAAAACCGAAACAAATACAAAAACAAACATTGTAATTGTTAAAACATTTAAAAGCTTTTTAAGGGTACGCTCTTTATTTTCTTTGAATCCCATTGGAAAAAAAATGAAATATTCTAAAACCATTGCGGCTATGCATTTAATATTAGAGCCTATTCCGTATCTGTAATTAATAATGCTTGAAATAACGCATATAACAATAAACACAGCAAAAAAATCGATAGGCTTACACTTTAAACAGTTTTTATCCGTAAACAAGTCCCATAAAATCAATAAGAAGCCAACCAAGAAAACAAAGACCGAAACAAGAATATTATTTATTAAAAACTGCAGAGGAATTACTTCTCTGACAATCATATAAACAACGAGAAAGCACATATAAAAATCTCTGCAAGCTTCATTTATCTTCTTACTTAACATATATTTTTAATCATTCCTTAATTTTACTTGCTATCGCAATAAGCAAATAACAAGTATTTATCATTTTCTTTCTAAAAATAAACGATACAATCCTGAACACTATATTTTCAGGTAAAAATTCATTAAGTGCCGATACTGTTGTTTCGTCCTCTAAAATGTCACTTATAAGCTGTTTCTGTTTTTCTGCAGAAAGGTTTGCTTCCTTGCTTGTGTTTCTTATAAAAACGGCAATTATATGTTTTATGTGGGAACATATAATTTTCTGTCTTGCTTCAAAGGTGTTATTGTCTGTTGTTTTTAAAAACTCGGCTTCTAATTTGAATTTGCGTTTTGCCAAACCGTAAAATTCGGGACAATATGTGCTAGCAAGGGTTTGATGCGCAGGCTTTCTGTAATTATAAAGGCAATTCGGAATAACCGTGATTTTTTCGGCTTTAGAAAACAGAAATATATTAAACAAAAAATCTTCAATTAATTTTGTTTTTTCAAAAGAAGCGTTATAATCTGTTATAAGCTCTCTTTTATATACCTTGTTCCACGCAAAGGGAAACAAATGGGCATCATTAAGCTTAAGAAAAATTTTACCGCTGTCATTAACCGTGTTGCCTTCAATGAAATCACAACTGTATTCCTTTGTATGGGTTGTTTGGCCGTTTTTGTTTTCGTAAAATCTTTTTATACCAAAAACCAGAATTTGCGGATTGCTTTTCAAATTATCACCGACAATCTTCAAGGTGTCACGGTGAATCGTGTCATCCGAATCCATAAATAATACATATTCGCCTGTAGCATATTTAAGGCCCGTATTCCTTGCCATACCCAAGCCCTGATTTTGGGGCTTATGTATAACCCTGATTCTGGAATCCTTTTTTTCGTACTCATCGCAAATCAGCGGTGAATTATCAGGTGATTTATCATCAACTAATATTAGTTCAAAATCCGAAAATGTCTGACATAAAACGCTGTCAATGGCTTGGGATAAATATTTTTCCACACCGTAAACCGGCATTACAACAGAAAAAAGTATATCTCTTTCCATTTTTTCTCCTTATCTGTTTGCCTTAAGACGTGCAAACAGCTTTGTATTACCTGATTTAACATGAGAAATTAATTTTCCCTCCAAATAGGTAATCAAAGTATTATTCCATTTTATAGGCATCAGCATAAGCTTCATATATTTTGAGTTCGGCTTTGCGGTTTTTACCGCTTCCCTTGCCCGCTCTGAGGAAATCATTTTTTTAATTTCCGCCTTTTTCTCCTTTGCGGAGAGGGTGCAATTGCGGTTTGTTACGTTTTCAATACAGCCGATAAGCCGCTCGATATACCGTCTCGCTAAAAATTCGCGCACCTCGGTCGAATCAACCTGCCAATGCTTATAAAGCTCAAGCATCCAGCTATGCTCCTCCTCGCGCTTATCGAACATATCAGGGCGGTACTTCGCGGTTTCGCTCTCCGCACGCTTGCGGATAAAGTGATAGTACTTTTTTGATGTCACCGCAACCCGTTCAACGTCTCTTACAACGCTTAAATTAAAGGGGAAATCGTCCCAGAAGGTCTGCGGAAAATATAGCTTATTACTGAGAATATAGCTCGACAAATAAAGCTTATTCCACGGGGTGTAGAGCAGGTTCTTATCAAATAGTTTATGAGCGTTTTCCCTGAACTCGCGCTGACTGCCGAAGACTTTGTCTTCACAAAACTGCTCCTGAACAAATTTTTCGGTGTCTGAATAATAGGTGTCAATATAATAACCCGCCACCACAAGCTGAGAGGCGTTTTCTTCTGCAAGGTTATACATATCCTCAAGCATTGTAGGATCCGCCCAATCGTCCGAGTCCATAAAATACATATACTTGCCCTTTGCCTTATCAATAGCGACATTTCTGGCACTCGGAGCGCCGCCGTTTTCCTTATGAATAACTATAATACGAGGGTCGCTTTCGGCGTATTTATCGCAGATTTCGCCGCTTCTGTCCTTAGTCCCGTCATCAACGCAGAAAAACTCCCAGTCGGTAAGTGTCTGATTCTTAATACTCTCTATCGCTTTTCCGACATAATCCTCAACGCCGTAAACAGGCATTATAACGCTAACCTTAACTTCTCCCATTATTCACCAAACTCCCTGTCGGTAAGCTCCAAAGCGGAGGCTATAACCTTATCCATATCATAATACTTGTACTCTGCCAAGCGGCCTCCGAAAAGCATATTTTTCTTTTCGTCCGCCAATTGCTTATATTTATTAAAGAGCTCCGTATTCTTTTCGTCATTCACAGGATAATAGGGTTCCATACCCTCTTTCCAGTCCGCAGGATATTCGCGGGTTATAACGGTTTTGTCACTCTTTGTGTTTTCAAAATGCTTGTGCTCGATAATTCGCGTATAGGGTATTTCGCGTTCGGTGTAATTTACGACCGCGACGCCCTGATGATTTTCTTCGTTTAAAAGCTCGGTCTCAAATTTCAGACTCCTATACTCAAGCTTGCCCAAGCTGTAATCAAAGAGTGAATCGAGCGTTCCCGTGTAAAGCACCTTATCAGCCATAGAATTAAATTTTTCACGGTCGGAATTATAGTCGGTATTCAGCATAACGTCACAGCCGCAGAACAGCTTGTCCATGAGTACGTTATAGCCGCCTATCGGTATTCCCTGATACGGGTCGTTAAAATAGTTGTTGTCGTAAATATAACGCACGGGAAGACGCTTTATAATAAAGCTCGGCAAATCCTTACAGCTTCTTCCCCACTGCTTTTCGGTGTAGCCCTTAATAAGCTTACGGTAAATATCCTCGCCTACAAGGCTTATCGCCTGCTCCTCAAGATTTTTCGGTTCGCCCTTTACGGCGGAGCGCTGCTTTTCAATTATAGCCTTTGCTTCTTCGGGAGTTCTTATTCCCCACATTTTGCTGAAGGTATTCATATTAAAAGGGAGATTATACATCTCGCCCTTATAGCATGCAACCGGACAGTTAGTGTAACGGTTAAACTCTGCAAGTGAATTTACAAAATCCCAAACGCGTCGGTTTGAGGTATGGAAAATATGCGCTCCGTATTTATGAACGTGTATGCCGCATACATCTTCACAGTAAATATTGCCGCCTAAATGCGGTCTTTTTTCAATTACAAGGCACTTTTTACCATTTTTTCGTGCCTGATATGCAAATACAGCGGAAAAAAGCCCTCCGCCTACCATGAGATAATCGTATTTATTCATAATGCGTTTTTTCCTTTTTCTTTTTATAAAATATCGTAAACATTATACCAAGTGCAGCTTTGAAAGTCAACCAAAATTGCATAAATTACTATTTTTGCAGAATATGTCAAAATATGCGGTAGCAGACGTTAGGAATACCTCTGTCACAGGGCAATAAGCTCTTTTTTGCTCTCGGTAATATTCTCGCAGCCCTTTTCGGTCACGACAACCATATCCTCGATTCTCACCCCAAACTCGTTTTCAATATAAATTCCGGGCTCTACCGTCATTATCATGCCTTTTTCCATCACCGTCTCGCAAACGGTGTTGCAGGCGGGATTTTCGTGAATTTCTATCCCGACGCTGTGACCGAGCCCGTGACCGAAGCAGTCGCCGTAGCCCGCCTTAGCTATAATATCACGCGCGGTGCGGTCAACCTCCCTGCAAATAACCCCCGGCTTTATAAAATCAATTGCCGCTTTTTGTGCTTTAAGGACAATATCGTATACCTCTTTTTGCCTGTCGCTCACCTCTCCGACCGCGACGGTGCGGGTCATATCCGAACGGTATCCGCCGCACACCGCGCCGAAATCCATTGTGACAAAATCACCTTTTTCTATCTTTTTATCGGTCGGAACGCCGTGCGGCATTGAGGAATTTTTGCCCGAAACCACTATAAAATCAAAGGAAACTCCCTCGCTGCCGAGTCGCCGCATAAAAAACTCCATATCAAGCATAATCTCTCGTTCGGTGCGTCCGGCGCTTATATATTCAAGAATGTAACTGAAGGTCTCGTCGGTCATTTTCTGAGCTTTCTTGATAAGCGATATTTCCTCATCCGATTTAATACTGCGCTGTTTTCTGATAAGGCTCTGTAATTTGTCGTCCGAGCTGAAATCATAGTCCGGAAGTCTTTTTTTAAGGGACCAAAATGCCGAAAGGCTTACGGTATCGGTTTCGAGATATACCGTTTTAATTCTCTGCGAAGTAAAGAACTCCCCTAACTGACGCGAAAAATTCTTAAGAAGTACGACCTCACAGCTTTTAACCGTCCTTTTCGCCTTTTCAAAATAGCGGAAATCGATTAAAAAAACAGCCTTTTCTCTTGTGACCGCGACATGCCCCGCCGAGGAAGCAAAGCCAGTAAAATACAGCCTGTCCGCGTCCGACGAGATAAGCGCCGCCTCGCCGTCCTTTAAATTTTCCTGTAAGAATTCAATTCTTGCCTTTATCATTTGTATTTCCTCTTTTCTTAAAGCCGCGCATTTCTTTCGCCGCTGTATCGCCTAAAATCAACACTGCGAAAACGTTTACGCAAAGCATAATTCCGTTAAAAAACGCCGAAAGTCTCCACGCCGTACCGACCCTGCAAACCGCGCCCACAATACAAAAAAGCGGATAAATGAAGATAAACACCCGCTCGCCTTTTTTCCCGAACAAAAGCCCGAGCACGCGACGCCGTAAAGCCCCCAGCCGATAACGCTCGAAAGCCCGAAAAGGCACATCATAAGAGCAAGAAGTATAAGCGCGCTTTTCCCGTACACGCAAGAGAGCGCGCTTGCCGCAAGCTCGGTTGATGCAGCTTTTCCGTATTCTATATTAACTCCGCTGCAAAGAATTGTCAATGCGGTAAGGGTGCATATTACTACAGTATCCGCAAAAACCTCGAAAATTCCGTAAAGACTCTGCTTTACGCCCTCGTTTTCAATAGCCGAAGCGTGAGAGATAGCCGAGGTACCGAGTCCCGCCTCGTTTGAAAAAACACCGCGTGAAGCGCCGGTAACCGCCGCCGTAATAATAGAACCAATCGCGCCGCCGGTAACCGCGGAGGGCTTAAACGCGCCCTCAAATATCATTCCGAAAACCCTTGGCAGAGAATTAATATTAACTGCTATAACCCCAAAGGTCATTAGAATATAAATAAGTGCCATTATGGGGACTATTTTTTCTGTAAATTTTCCGATACGCCTTACGCCGCCTATTATAACCGCGGCGGTCGCCGCGGCAAAGATTATTCCTAAAATAAGCTTTACGCCGGTTCCCGCGTTTATCGAGGCTATTGCCGAACCCGTTTGTGTAACGTTGCCGCTGAAAAAGGCGGAAAATATACCCGAGATACTGAAAATTGCCGCCAATGGTGTGGCAGACTTAGGCAGACCCTTTTTTATGTAGTACATAGGCCCTCCTACCGAGCCGCCCTCCTTTTTCTCGTTAAACCTAAGCGCTAAAATAATTTCAGCGGACTTTACGACCATTCCAGCAAGGGCGCTTATCCACATCCAGAAAACCGCGCCCGCGCCGCCTAATGCCAGCGCCCCCGCCACTCCTGCTATATTACCTGTTCCCACGGTTGACGAAAGGGCGGTGCACGCCGCCTGAAAGGGACTTATGCCCTCCTTAGTGCTTTTGCGCGAAAAGATGCCGTTAAGGGCGTGCTTTATTGAAAGCGGCAAAAGCTTAAACTGAAAAAATCCGCTTTTTACCGTCAAATATACGCCGCAAACAATAAGAAACATAAAGGGCAGCATACCCGAAATCAAATTCTCAGAAAACTCAAATATCTGCTTCACAAAATCCCCCATCCCGTTCAATACAGAATATTATTTTTCGGCGGAATTTATGAATTTGAATTATTTTTCACCCAAAACTTTTAAATGGCTTGCTTTTTGACGCAAAATTGCTTAAAATAAAATAAGAAAATATTTTATGGAGGTCTGTTTATGCCGACAAACGAGAGCTACAAAATCCGCACAAAGCGCAACAATCTGTACTTGCGAATTGCCAAGGGACATTTCGCCACCAGCCACAGTCATATTAACTACTATATCGATGTAACCGCTCAGAAAACTCGTCTTTCCGAGGCAAAGGCGGTTGCCGAGGAACTTCTCACCTACTATCACCACAACACTATTGTCGACACTATACTCTGCCTTGACGGCACGCAGGTCATTGGTACCTGTCTTGCCGAGGCGCTGACGCGGGACGATTTTTCAAATATGAATGCCCACCAGACAATTTATGTCGCAACGCCCGAGCATACAACAGGGAGCCAACTTATTTTCCGCGACAACACCGCCTCAATGATTCGCGGCAAGCACATACTTATTTTGGAGGCTTCCATCTCAACAGGCTATACCGCTCAGGCTGCTATCGAGGCGGTTAAGTACTACGGCGGAGATGTTGTGGGAATTTCGGCGATTTTCTCAACCGTTGATTCCTTCGGCGGATTTCCTGTCTATTCGGTATTCAACCCCAATGATCTGCCCGATTACCAAAGCTTTCCTGCCCACGAATGTCCGATGTGCCGCGAGGGTAAAAATCTTGACGCACTTGTAAACGGCTTCGGTTATTCAAAAATTTAATATATGAGAATTTTCCGCTCTAAAAAACGATAACCGCCCGTTGGGCGGTTATCATTTTAGTGTATTGCAAAACGTATAAATCGGTTCTCTCTTACTGTCTTATCCTTCGAAGAGCGCTTTTTTCAAGCCTTGATACCTGTGCCTGTGAAATACCGATTTCCTCAGACACCTCCATCTGGGTTTTACCCTGCATGAAACGCAGGGACAAAATGTGTTTTTCGCGCTCGCTAAGGTTTTTTATAGCTTCCTTAAGCGCAATCTCGTCCAGCCAGTTTCTGTCGTCGTTATTGTCGCCCACCTGGTCAAGCACATATATAGTATCTCCGCCGTCGGAGTAAACAGGGTCGTAAAGCGAAATAGGACTTACAATACTTTCGAGTGCTATTACAACTTCCTCAACGGGAAGCTCAAGCTCCTTTGCGATTTCCTGCACAGTCGGCTCGTTCTGATTTTGGCTTGCGAGCCGTTCCTTAACCTGCATTGCCTTGTACGCGGTATCCTTTATTGACCGGCTTACGCGTATTGAGTTGTTATCCCTTAAATACCGCCGTATTTCCCCTATTATCATTGGAACGGCATAGGTAGAAAAACGTACGTTTTGAGTTATATCAAAATTATCTATTGATTTTATAAGTCCGATACAACCGACCTGAAACAAATCGTCAAGATTTTCTCCCCTGCCGGTAAATCGCTGTATAACACTTAAAACAAGCCGCAGATTCCCGCTTATCAGCTTATCCCGCGCCGCCTTATCTCCCGACTTAACTTTTTTTAGAAGCTCCTCCTTTTCGGCCTCCTTTAATAAAGGCAGTTTTGAGGTATCTACCCCGCATATAATTACCTTGTTGTTATACATAACGGCACCTCCATAATTTATATTAAAATTATTACCGTTATGTATATCTAATAAACTTAAAATAATTTTTTTGTTTCGACAAATTTCACTTGCATTTTTCCATTATCATTAAGAGCAGAACTTATCAAGATATAAGAATCGAGTGTTCATAAGGGATTTGATCAAGTAAGTAAATCGGACACAGACTGCAATTTATTAAATATACAATCCGCACATATATAAATCAACCGTCTCCATTGCCTAAAATATAGATATACCCAAAGTATGTGACAATGACCGATTTTAATACTGTTTTTAAAAATCAGTCAAATTCGGTCAAATTTTCCCTCTTGCATGTATATATTCACAAATAAACTGCTCATTTATTTGTGCTGTTGAACGAAAATGATTGAAGTTGATTGAAAATGCTTGAAATTGCTTTTTGATTATGTTAATATATATGTAGCGAAAGAAAGGATAATAAAATGCTCAATTCAGAAAGACATGAGATAATTCTAAAAATAGTTAATGAAAAAGGCGCCGCTTCCGTTGCTGAGCTTACGGAGGCTCTCGGAGTGTCGGAGTCCACAATACGCAGAGATTTGCTTGAACTCTCAAGAAGCGGCAGTCTTAAAAAGGTACACGGCGGCGCGACTTTGACCAAGAAGCAGTTCATTTTTAACGAGGATACCGTCAGCGACAAGCAGGACAAAAAAATTGACGAAAAACGGCTTATTGCAAAATATGCCGCCGAGCAAATCAGCGACAGCGACTTTGTATATCTTGACGCCGGAACGACCACTCTATGTATGATAGATTACTTGCCCGATAATCTAAAAGCAAGCTTTGTCACCAACGGAATAAGCCACGCAAAACTGCTTTCAAAAAGAAACTTTCGGGTTGTGATTCTCGGAGGACAACTGAAAAGCACCACCGAGGCGGTCATAGGTTTTGTCGCCGCAAACAATCTGCAAAACTACAATTTCACAAAAGCGTTTTTGGGCACAAACGGTATAACTGAGACTCAGGGCTTTTCAACGCCCGACAGCGAGGAGGCTTTTGTAAAGGCGACGGCAATCAACCGCTCCTTTGTATCTTACGTGCTCGCCGATTCTTCAAAGTTCGGCAAGGTCTCATCGGTAAGCTTCGCGACGGTTGACCGCGCCTGTATTATCACAGACAAAAAACCCGACGGACATTTTGAAAAACTGACGGTTATAAAAGTTATCGAATAAGCTTAGAAGGAGAAGAAAAAATGGTATATACCGTAACATTTAATCCCGCACTTGATTATGTGATGAATCTAAGCAAGCTTTCTGCCGACGATATAAACCGCACCGAATCCGAGGAGCTTTACTACGGAGGCAAGGGCATTAATGTGTCGGCGATTCTTTCACAGCTCGAAATCCCAAATATTGCTCTCGGATTTACCGCAGGATTCACGGGAAAAAAGCTTAAGGAAATGCTTGACGATGACGGAATAAAAAACGATTTTGTAGTTCTTAACGATGGCTTTACCAGAATAAATGTAAAGCTAAAATACGGCGAAGAGCTTGATATTAACGCAAACGGTCCCGAAATTACCGAAGACAAGATAGAAGAGCTTTTTTCGAGATTCAAGCAGTTAAAAGAGGGCGACTGGCTGGTGCTTGCGGGAAGTGTTCCAAGTTCTCTGCCCGATGATTTGTACAGCACGATACTCCGAGAGGTTTATGGCAAGGGCATAAGGGTCGTTGTAGATACCACGGGGAGTCAGCTCTTAAATGTTCTTCAGTACAAGCCATTCTTAATAAAGCCTAATCACCACGAGCTTGCGGAAATTTTCACGCAGGAGATGGATACCGCCGAAAAAATAACCGTTTACGCAAAAAAGCTAAAGGAAATGGGGGCGGTAAACGTCCTTGTCTCAAGAGGGGGCGATGGTGCGGTGCTTGTTGACGAAAACGGTACTGTTCATCCTGCCTCGGCAGTCGAGGGAAAGCTCGTAAACTCAGTTGGCTGCGGTGATTCAATGGTAGCAGGGTTTATTGCCGGATATATCTTAAACAAGAACTATTCCCAAGCATTAAAACTTTCCGTTGCATGCTCCGCTGCAACAGCATTTTCAAAAGAATTGGCAAAAGCAGATCAAATATATAAAATTTATAATAATTTATGAAAGGGGTAAAACATTATGCGTATTACCAATTTGCTCAAGTCAAACGCAATAGAGCTCAATGTCAGCCTCGCAACAAAGGACGAAGCTATTGACAGGCTTATTGCACTACACGAAAAGGCAGGAAATCTTACCGACGCCGCAAAGTACAAGGAGGATATTCTTCAAAGAGAAAGCCTTTCCACAACGGCTATCGGCGAAGGAATAGCGGTTCCGCATGCAAAATCCGCAGCGGTTAAGGTGCCTTCCCTTTCGTGCATCACAATTCCGGGGGGCGTTGACTACAAAGCGCCCGACGGCAAGCCGTCAGATATTTTGTTTATGATTGCCGCAACAGAAGACGGCGATGTTCATCTTGAAATTCTATCTCGTCTTATGGTAATGCTCATGGATACTGATTTTACAAATGCCTTAAGAAACGCGAAAAGCACTGAGGAATTTTTAAAAATCATTGACGACAAGGAAGCTGAAAAGTTCCCTGACGAGCCCAAAGCAGAGCCGAAAAAAGAGGGCTATCGCATTTTGGCGGTCACGGCATGCCCCACAGGCATAGCTCATACCTATATGGCGGCGGAAGCGCTTGAAAAAGCAGGTGAAAAATTAGGCTATCCCTTAAAAGCGGAAACCAACGGTTCGGGCGGCGCAAAAAATATACTGACAAAAAAAGAAATTGCCGAATGTGACGGCATCATCATCGCCGCCGACAAAAATGTTGAAATGGCGCGCTTTGACGGCAAGCCAGTATTGAAAGTTTCTGTTTCCAGCGGTATTAATAAGCCCGAAGAGCTTATTCAGAAAATTGTTGACGGTAAAGCGTCGGTTTATCATCACGACGGTGAAATCGACCAAAGCGACAGCGATGAAAAGGAAGGCTTTGGCAGAAAGGTGTATAAGCACCTGATGAACGGCGTTTCACACATGCTGCCCTTTGTTGTCGGCGGCGGCGTTTTGATTGCTCTCGGTTTTCTTATAGATACCATTGCAGGTAATGCAAATGCCGGCGGAACCTTTGGCTTCACACATCCTGTTGCGGCTGTTGTTTTCTGGATAGGCAAAGCGGCATTCGCGTTTATGCTTCCGATTTTAGCGGGCTATATCGCGCAGTCAATTGCAGACCGTCCCGGTCTTTTGCCCGGTATTGTCGGCGGATATCTTGCTACAACGGGTGCTACATTAGCTTCCCCGGCAGGCGATGATACAGCTGTTTCGGGATTTTTAGGCGCGCTTCTTGCCGGTTTTGTCGCAGGTATTATTGTAAACCTGCTTAAAAAGGCGTTTAAGTGGATGCCCAAATCTATGGACGGCATAAAGCCGGTGTTCATCTATCCGCTTCTCGGAACATTGCTTATAGGACTGTTTATGTTGCTTATCAACCCTGTTATGGGTCTTATAAACGGCGCTGTTTCAAACGGCCTTTCCACACTTGGAAACACAAGCAAGCTATTACTTTCAATTGTGCTTGCCGGTATGATGGCGATTGATATGGGCGGTCCGTTCAATAAAGCGGCGTATGTGTTCGGTACTGCGGCGATTGCCGACGGCAACACATGGATTATGGCGGCGGTTATGATAGGCGGTATGGTGCCTCCCATAGCAATCGCTCTTGCAACCACATTCTTTAAAAACCGCTGGACAAAGGACGAACTGAAAAGCGGCCCCGTAAACTATCTTATGGGTCTGTGCTTCATCACCGAGGGCGCTATTCCTTACGCCGCGTCCGACCCGCTGAGAGTTATTCCCTCATGCATTGTCGGCTCCGCTGTATCGGGCGCTATTACAGCATTGTTCAGCTGCACCTGTCCTGCTCCGCATGGCGGCATCTTTACGTTTGCAGTTGTAGGAAATCCAATTGGATATTTAGTAGCGCTTGTTGCAGGATCTGTTGTTGGAGCACTTATGCTGGCGCTCCTTAAAAAGAAAAAAACTAATTAAAGGGGTATTTCATTATGGTATCAAGGGATACAAAAGTAGTTGACAAAATGGGGCTTCATATGCGTCCCGCAAATAATTTTATCACCGCAATGTCAAAGTACAAGTCAGACATCACCATAGTATTCAACGGAAAAGAAATCAACGGCAAAAGCATTATGAATATTATGGCAGCTTGCATTAAGTACGACAGTCCTATCACCATTATATGTGACGGCGAAGATGAGCAGGCAATGCTTGATGAGGCGGTAAGTCTCATCGAAAATGGGTTAGAATAATGAAAACGCTTAAAGGAATAGGTGTAAGTCCCGGATATGCGGTCGGAAAAGCAGTTATAATAAAAGAAACAGAAATTGATGTGAACTCCTCTGTCTTTACTTCGGCAGAGGAGGAGTTTGAAAAATTTCAGAATGCGGTTTCTGTTTATACACAGCAAACTCGGGAGTTGATTGAAAATCTTACGAAGTCTGCCGGTCAGGAAAACGCTGAAATTTTAAACGGTCATATTGTTATGCTGAATGATCCGTTTATGCTTTCTCAAATAAAGGACAGTATAGCAAGCAAAAAAACGGCAAGTCAGGCAGTTGACTCTGTGTGCAACAGTTTTTACGATATGTTTGCCGCCGTCGATGACGAAATGATGAGGCAAAGAGCCTCAGACATTCTTGATATTAAAAACAGCCTTATCGGAATACTTTGCGGTCACAGCGGCGTTGTGATTGAGGATATCCCAAAGGGTTCTATACTGATTGCAAAGGACTTTACCCCCTCAATGACATCGAGGATAAACCGTGAAAATGTATACGCAATTATAGCAGAAGTCGGATCTGTTACATCACATTCAGCAATTCTTGCAAGAGCGGTTGATATTCCGGCTGTCTTAAGCGTTAAGGATGCAACTGAACTGATAAAAAACGGCGATCTGCTTGCAATAGACGGCAGCAAGGGTCATATCCTTTTTGAACCGGACGAAAAAACAGCAAAAAAATACGAAAACTTACGCCAAAACTATTTTGAGGAAAAAGCCTCGCTTACAGAGTATTTCAGCAAGGAGACCGTTACAAAAAGCGGCATAAAAAAGGCTGTCTACGGCAACATCGGAAAGCCAGAGGATGTTGAAAATGTTATTCACAACGGCGGCGAGGGAATAGGTCTTTTCAGGACGGAATTTCTATTTATGGATCGCCCATCGCTTCCATCGGAAGAAGAACAGTTTGAGGCTTACTCAACGGTTGCAAAATCAATGAGGAGCAAGGAGGTTATCATCCGCACTCTTGATATAGGCGGTGACAAAGCCGTGCCTTACCTTGAGATTCCCAAAGAAGATAATCCGTTTTTAGGTTACCGTGCCATAAGATACTGCCTTGACAATCCGGATATATTCAAAACACAGTTAAGGGCTATTCTGAGAGCCGCAGTTTTTGGCAATATCAAAATTATGTTGCCGTTGATTACCGATATAGAGGAGGTTAAGTCCGCCAAGGCACTTATCGCTGAATGTGAAGCCGAGCTTGAAAGCGAAGGCACTCTGTTTAAAAAAAATGTGCCGGTTGGTGTTATGATTGAAACTCCTGCGGCGGTGTTAATTGCCGATGAGCTGGCAAAAATTTCTGATTTCTTCAGCATCGGCACAAACGACCTTACAGGCTATGTAATGGCAGTCGACCGCGGAAACGGCAAGGTGTCGGGGCTTTACAGCGTACACAAGCAGGCGGTACTTAAAGCAATTGAAATGACAATTCACAGCGCAAAAAGTGCCGGAATACCTGTCGGTATGTGCGGCGAATCAGCAGCCGACCGTGAGCTTATTCCTAAACTCATAGAGTGGGGACTTGATGAGTTTTCGGTAACTCCCAATTTCATTTTAGGAACTCGAAAAGCAATTTGCGAATGCAAATGAATAAAAGCACAAACAAAGAGGATGCGCATTAATAATAATATAATCGATATTCAACAATCGGTTCTTTTTGAAAAATCAGGTTTTTCTATTAAACTCGAAGGGAAAACCTATAATGCCAGGTGCCAAATTCCAATGTGTCCGATATTGAGAGAATTTTTATTAAAATACAAAAAAGAACATCATATCAAAAAGGTGAAATACTTTCCAAAACCTCGTGGTGCAGCTTATAGGATTCATATCTTGACGATTTGAATATTAAATATGGTTATGAGGGTAAACTGCCGAAATGGAGAAATAAAAAATATCCTATGAGAATCAGAAGATTTACCTCTCATTGGTTGAGACACACCTTTGCAACTATTCTTTTTTAGAAAAGTTTAATGTAATGGATTCGAAGTCAATATTAGGGTATGCCGATATTAAAACAACGGCAAATATTTACACCGAAATATTTACTCATTGGACGAAGAATATAAGAGGTGTCTCAAGGTGGAATACAGAGTACCCGATTGTTTGGAAAAAATTAGAGGATAATTTCAATAAACGGTTGCAACCGATGTATCAATTGCAACCGTTTTTCTGTATTTATACTTATCTCCGGGGAAGAACCGAATTATAATAGGAGGACTAAATGTATGATAAATATTATGGCATATTATATTTTAATACTGCTATTATCAACACTGGCACAACCGGAATTTTCAGAAATTTCGGTTCCGTAGGGGTATTTATATGAAAAAACTTATGTGACAATAAAAAATGCCCTCTTTTTTCATAGAGATATTTACTTGTTTCTCGGTTTAAGCAATCATTTTTTCAAATAAAGGCATATGAAAACGCCCGGAATTCAGTCGGTTGCAAAGTTTCTGAATGTTAAAGGCAAAGCTGAGCAATAAAAACTGTGTCTCCGTTTTGCTTTTTCCTCGGGTCAAAAACCTACGGAAAGCATAATCTTCCTTCAGTACGCCAAAGGCTCCCTCGACCTGTATGGAATGGTCACAGGTGGGCTGCCCTTTTTTATTTCGGTAGGTCGCCGTTACATAATATACATAAGTTTTTCCCGACACCT